>NZ_JAVRCC020000003.1:0-306278 GCF_034530975.2 Nostoc sp. DedQUE07
AGACTTTTACCACCATTTTCAGAAGAAGTACGCAGCCATTGTAAAAACTCACCAGTTAACGTGGGAGTTTCTCGCAAGCACCGCAAATCTTCGCTTTGTTTTGCCATTTCTCGTACTGTAAACGGATGGTTGGAAACTATTTCTACTAGTTCTTCGTGGGACATGTCTGCCGAGTATTCGTCTTCACACTGGCATAAATAATCTATATACTCAAAAAGAGTTTCATGTATTTCTTTTGCTACTGAAATAGTCTGTTGTGTAGTTGGATCTAAACAAAATTCTAATTGTAATAGTTGTTCGTGTGGAATGTCTTGCGAGTTTTGGTCTTCAGACTCGCATTTTAAATAATCTATATATAGAAAAAGAGTTTCGTCTATTTCTTTTGCTACTAAAATAATTTCTTGCGGAGTTTGTTCGAGACAAAGTTCTAAAGCATTGAGAATTGCATCTGCTGCTCTCTGTGATTCTGGAGTGTCTACATTGTCATACTCAGGGTAGCTTTCGTCGCAATTAGAGTACAACTGACGAAATCTAGACGCATCAATCTTTTTTCCTGCTAAAAATTGCCAGATTTCATCGAGTGCTACTCTAAATAAATCTTCTCCATCCCAGTCATCTTCTCTAATTGTTCGCAAGTAAATATCATAGTGTGGATACAATCTCTCGCAACAAGCTGCCGCAAACGCCACTTGATGCATAGGCACAAGAGCTTCTAGTTCTAGCTCTAATATATCGAATTCACCGTATTTGAGATTCATTTTTATAGTTTAGTTGTATTGTCATTTGAAACGATCGCTAATCAACGATCGCATCTTAAATTTAAATTGCTAGTGATTATTAATACAGTTGACGATCGGGGCTGTTCCTACAACTGCGGCTTTACATAACTGTTAGTTTTTTTTGAAAGCTGGGTAGTATAAATTACCGAAAAAACTAATTTGGCATATAGTGATGTTCAAAACTAAATTATCGCAATTCCGTGCTTCACCAGAATTTTATACCTCAAAGTTAATGCCTCGCCATGTTGGGGCGATCGCAGCTTTAATTTTAATTAGCTTACTGAGTTCATTGAGTGGAACACCATTTGACCATAACATCTCTAACGGCTGGGAAGCCTTTGTCTGGGGATTGGCAGATCCAGTAATTAGTTTAAATTGTTTAGTTGGTATTGTTGCAATTGGCTTACTCTCATCTGTGTTTGTTCGTGGTGCTGCGATCGCTGGATGTTTTGTCTTGGCAACAGTTTTAGGCATTGTAATTCATATATTTCAGCTAGATTTACCAGGCACAGAAATAGCCATCGCCATTTCTACCATCGTTTTTGGTACTATGCTGATGATGCCAAATCAACTAAACTTTCTGGTGTTTGCTCTGGTGGGCATCAGTGCTGGTTTATTTCAGGGTTACGCTAATGCTGAATCTATTGTTAATGCAGGAACAATATCAGTAGTTGCCTACATACTAGGTATTGCCTTAACTCTGTTTGCCGTTGCCATGAGTGCTAGAGAAATTGGTGTTGGGATGGGTATGGGAGAGATAAACCGAATTTTACTCTGGAAAATCAGCCTTGCTGGTTTCGCGTTGTGTGCGATCGGTATCGTGTTTTTGAGCAATTCGCTTATTTAAAATTTAAATCAGATATTTCAATTCAGTGGAATACATTCATTCGTGGGGGCGTACACCTAGCTGTGCGCCCCCACTGCGTTTTCAGATTGGACAAGCAAGCATTCTAGTGAATATGTTGATGCACCTCTGCGCTAATCTAGAGGCTATATATAAATAAAAAGTTATGACACCTGAAGAAGTTGCGGCTACGCTTACAGAATTATTTGACACATCGGCTGTTACTACGACTGCTCCTGGATCGTGGCAAGTAGACACTCCTACTTTTCGGCTGTTGGTGCTGCTTTCCGAAGATAATACTTGGCTGCGAGTTTTACTGCCTATTCTGCCCATCCAAGAAGCCCAACCATTTTTAGAACAGTTCCTAGAAGCCAACTTTGATGACACTCAAGAAGTACGTTACGCTTTGTATGAAAGAGTAATTTGGGGGGTATTTCAACATAACATTGATACTTTAGTGAGTGCAGATTTATCCAATGCAATCAACCGACTTTTATCTCTCCATCAGGCTAGATTAGATAATGTCTTTAATCAACTAATTGAAAGCCGCATCCGGCAAATTATTCAGGCAGCAAAACAGCAAGGACAATCTCTGCAAGCTACCATGCAAAGCTTAGAACGCTTTTACGCCGAAGGAATGATGGGCGAAATAAATCAAACTTCACAAGGACGAGAAGAAGTCTTAACTGCTTGGCGGCGTCAGTTAGAACGTTTATGGAATGAGGGTTAATTTCAGTTTTTCAGTTTTCATATTCAACCAATTTACAGATATATTTATCTATCATGAATCTCGTTGAAATCCTCAAACAAGACTATCAAAGATTCCCAGTCAATCAAACTTACAGCATTTATGCCCCAGAGGTTTATTTTCAAGACCCGATGAATAAATTCCGTGGTGTTAAACGTTACAAAGCAATGATTAATTTTATCGAAACTTGGTTTTTAAATCCCAAGATGGACTTACATAATATTCAACGTTTAGGAGACACAATCAAAACTGAGTGGACACTTAGTTGGAATACTCCTCTCCCCTGGAAACCACGGATCTCTATTCCTGGTTGGAGTGAATTAGGTCTTAACTCTGATGGTTTGATTGTCTCCCATATCGATTATTGGAACTGTTCCCGCTTAGATGTGGTGAAACAGCATTTTTCCTCTTGAAAAGTGGGTGATTCAAATAATAAATATAACACCATCAAAATCTTCATGGTTGGTAATGAGGACTTTAGTCTTCTCTGACGAGATCCTACGCAAACAAAATTAGGACTGAAGTCTTGCTATTACACTAGATGTAATAACGAAAGCCATGAATTATTATGACGGCTGCCAAAAATTCTGAAATATCTGCTGAATTAACTATACATACTAAAGCAGAAGAATTTGGTGTGCAAACATAATTGGTTAAGATATTTTACCTATTTAGAAAGGGTTAATCACTACCCAATTTCTGGATAAAATCCCCATGTTCAGCAGACTGCAAACCTGCTTGTAAAACCTTCAACACACCCTGCATATTACCTGCTAATAACTCCGTCGCCGCTAACCACAACCCTGGAAATACCCGACTTTGTAAAATGCCTTCATTGTCAGGTACTAATTCCAGATATTCACCCTGTTCCAGAGAAAACCAAGTCAATTTTTGGTCTAAAACTTGCCAAACTATATATTCTTTAACACCATTGCGACGATAAGCCTGTTTTTTGCCATGAAGATCGATAGCCGCACTACTAGCAGCAATTTCCACAACTAACTCTGGCGCACCTTCAATATAATCATCTTCACTCAGCCGCGTTTGACCACCTGCTTCCGGTTCAATCAACAGAACAATATCGGGTTGAGGTTCGTTATCTAAGTCTAAGCGGACGGTAGGTTCAACTCCCAACGCTACACCAGGAGTCGCAGCTTCGTAAGTACCAAGGCATGTCAAAATCCAACCATGCGGTTGACCGTGACTTCGGAAACGCAAAGCAGCAGGCATAATATAGACAATCCCTTCGATTAATTCAGCTTTTTTCAGGTTAGGGGTGGCATTATAGCGACGCTCAAATTCGTAGCGGGTGAGTTTGTCGCCATTTTCCAAAGGAGGAATTGTCCAAAGCTGGGAGGGTGTTTTCACCATATTTCACCATAATTGTTGTGAAAATGAGCTTGTGTACATCTTAGCGAATTAGGTAAAAACGCTGCCGACTAGGGAATGAGGGACTTCTGACCTCACGTCCATTCCTCTCTCCTAAAAGGAGAGAGGCTTTGAATTTTACTCTCCAAGGCTAGTAGGGAAGGGGCTGTTCTTGTTAGGTCTAATTTACTGAAACATTAAGATTTTTTTACAAAATCACCAGCAATGTTGTTGAAATTGATAGCTGTATCCCAAGCAGTAAATAGATTTCAGCCATATCGCCTCCCCTAAAACCCGCAACAAACCTTATTTTTTTTCAGCCAGCAGGTTTGAGAAAATCAGAAACGATTTAATAATCAAGCAGTTATAAGTAAATGGGCTGAATTAAAGATAATACCTCTCTCCAAACCTCTCCCCTTCTCTACCAACGGCACACTGGGCGATGCCTACGGCGGTAAACTACGCACCAAAGGGGTTGATGGTAAGCTCTATCTTATATTTTTTACGCCCATTTACTTAGTTATTTGAGTTTAAAAGGGAGACACAAACATGAAATTGGCTTACTGGATGTATGCTGGCCCAGCCCACATCGGCACTCTGCGAATCGCTAGTTCTTTTAAAAATGTTCATGCGATCATGCACGCCCCACTTGGCGATGATTATTTCAACGTCATGCGCTCTATGCTATCGCGGGAAAGGGATTTTACTCCGGTGACAACCAGTGTCGTCGATCGCAACGTTTTAGCACGCGGTTCCCAAGAAAAGGTGGTAGATAACATCACCCGCAAGGATGCTGAGGAACACCCAGATTTGATTGTGTTAACTCCCACCTGCACCTCCAGCATTTTGCAAGAGGATCTGCACAACTTTGTCGAACGGGCGCAGTTGGAAGCGAAAGGTGATGTAATGCTGGCGGATGTGAACCACTACCGCTACAACGAACTGCAAGCCGCCGATCGCACTTTGGATCAAATTGTCCAATACTACATTGAAAAAGCCCGGAAGCGGGGCGAATTGGCAGAGGGCAAAACAGCAAGACCCTCAGTTAACATTATCGGTACTACCACCCTCGGTTTCCACAACAATCACGACTGCACCGAACTCAAACGACTGATGGCTGACTTGGGGATTGAGGTAAATACCTTAATTCCCGAAGGTGCTTCGGTAAATGACTTGAAAAAGATGCCCCAAGCCTGGTTTAACCTAGTGCCTTACCGCGAACTCGGTTTGACCACAGCCCGTTACCTGGAAGAACAATTTGGCACACCTTATATAGACATCACTCCAATGGGCGTAGTGGAAACTGCCCGTTGTATTCGCAAGATTCAGCAGGTAATTAACGCTCAAGGCGCAGAAGTTGACTATGAAGACTTCATCAATGAGCAAACCCTCCATGTATCTCAGGCTGCTTGGTTCTCCCGTTCGATTGACTGTCAAAACTTGACTGGCAAAAAAGCTGTAGTCTTTGGTGACAATACCCACGCCGCCGCTATTACCAAGATTCTGGCGCGAGAAATGGGAATTCATGTTGTTTGGGCTGGAACCTACTGTAAATATGATGCAGATTGGTTCCGCGAACAGGTTAGTGAATATTGCGATGAAGTGCTGATTACAGACGATCATGGTGTAATTGGGGATGCGATCGCTCGTGTCGAACCCTCTGCCATTTTCGGCACGCAAATGGAACGCCATGTTGGTAAGCGCTTAGATATTCCTTGCGGTGTAATTGCTGCACCCATCCACGTCCAAAACTTCCCCATTGGTTACAAACCATTTATGGGTTACGAAGGGACGAATCAGATTACAGATTTGATCTACAATTCCTTCACTTTGGGAATGGAAGATCACCTATTAGAAATCTTTGGCGGTCACGATACCAAAGAAGTTATTACTAGGGGAATTTCTGCTGATTCTGATTTGAATTGGACAAAAGATGGTCAAGCAGAATTGAATAAGATTCCGGGATTTGTGCGCGGGAAAGTGAAGCGTAATACTGAGAAATTTGCGCGCGATCGCGGTTTCAAAGAAATCAACGCTGAGGTATTATATGCCGCGAAGGAAGCTGTCGGAGCTTAATAATAATTCAGCGATCAGCTATAAAACTGATAGCTAGAATTCCATAGAAGAGTGTTTTTTCAAATAAACACTCTTCTACTTATTATAAAATAATGTTTTTTGCATAAACTAATTTATTAAAAATGGTGTATTTATGAACAATAATCAATTATGCAGCAGATTGAACGAAAATAGACTGTACACCAGATTAGTTACTACACTCAAGATACTTCAGTTTGTCGGCTTTTTTATTGTAGTCATTTTTTTTATTATAATATTTTCAATATTTGGTCGAGCTTTAAGTTTTGGTGGAACTAATATATTTATTTTATTACCTTTAATTTATGTGATTATTCCCTGTATTATTATATATATTCTGACAGCAGCTTTAATAGCAATCATTGACCTATTAAGCCGTATAGAACGGAATACAAGGCCTGAATAATAACTGAGGAAAATCATACATTGAAAGAGTTTTGTTGAGGAAAACGTGCTGTTACAACGTCCCCAAGCTGTAAAGAACGAAGAGAATATAAATCTAGTGTAGCACTGAGAAATTTGCCCGCGATCGCGGTTTCAAAGAAATCAACGCTGAGATGTTGTATGCCGCGAAGGAAGCTGTAGGGGCTTAGTTTCAGAGCTTAACAATATCAGCAGTCAGCCTTGGAAGTTGACTGCTGATATTGTTATGTGAGTAGAGCTAGCAAACTACTTAGTCTTTTTGTTTAGTGTTTTGATTAGTTCAGTAATGAACTTCAATTGGATTTGGGAAAAGTAACTCGATATCATTACTAAAAATGCTAGTTATATTTGGTAACAAGACTGAAAAGTTTCTTGCTTTTGAGTCTGTGAGAATTTATTGCACAGTTGGGTTAACTGAAGCTTAATTTAATGTTTGTTTTTGGATTTGTTCCCATTCTCCTTGAATACTTTGTAATGTCTTTAAGGTACGATTTAAACGAGCTTTCTTGAACTCAGGAGTCTCTTTTTGGAATAAACTCGGAGAATTTATTACTTTATGTAGTTCAGATTGGGTGGAATGCAAGCGATCGCTCAAACAGCGTTCAAAGATTTCATCATTACCACTGCTCACATTTTCTACTAATTGACGATATATATAATCTTTAGAACTGATTTGACCTTTAAGCTCAGTATTAACAATTTCCTCAATTAACTTATAGTAGCAGTCAGATAGTGCAGTTGACATATCTGCTGCTAAATTATTTTTTTCAGAGGTAGAGGGATCGGATATTTCTTCTTTAATTGGCGTTACGAAAATTTCCTTATAATTAGGGAATTCTTCTTTAGTGGGTGTTGGTAAAGTTTTCCGAGAATTTGTAGGTGAAGAATTTGCTTTAGAATTAGATAAGTAATAATCTGCTAAAGAGCCGCAGAGAAACTCTTCACGAA
The DNA here is from genome assembly GCF_034530975.2 of Nostoc sp. DedQUE07. Lineage (NCBI taxonomy): Bacteria > Bacillati > Cyanobacteriota > Cyanophyceae > Nostocales > Nostocaceae > Nostoc > Nostoc sp. DedQUE07. The sequence goes on from NZ_JAVRCC020000003.1 coordinate 7,205, forward strand.
AGCGGTTTATTTTGGCACGTGACTGGATTTTGCGGTAACGACGTTTCTGATACCATAAACCAGAAACTAGTAAGCCTGCGATCGCTCCTATGCCAACTCCTGCCATAGCAACCTTGCCATCTTCTAAAGCTTGATTTTGTTGCCCAGATTCAACAATCGGATTGGAAGATGTACTTTGAGTAATAGCATAGTTACTGGCTGAACTTAGCTGTATGCTAGTGGCGATCGCCGCAGCCGACAGTATCAATCTAAATACTAACTTTGATTTCCACATAATTTTACACTTTAAAAATATGTTGTCTATTTCTGGAGACTAACCGCCTCCCCAAGGAGTGAATAGTTAATAATCAAACTAACTAGATATCTCTTTTACTAAAGAAGTTCCACTTCACTTATATAAAAAATAAACTTTCTCAATAGTAGTTTCCACAATATTTTCTTATTTTTTAACATTATTTGCGGTTTAGGAATCTTGACAAAGCCATATATTAATATTATTTCTCAAAGTATCTGTATGAGGTATTTCTTAAAATGGTGATGATTTATAGCGATCGCATAATCAAATAGCATTGAGTTCGGTAGGCAATAGTCGAGGATGTGCGATCGCTGCTAGGCTCTCCTTTGGTATCGCATATTGCTGAACATAAAGTCTATAAATGACATTAAATTGCAGGTGCCATAGCAGAATTTGGCATAAATAGCACCAGTACCTCATCGGTAGTGTAGTGTTAGAGATTGTCATAGCCCATTGTATCGCCTCTTGGATTTGAAAGATATGAGCCAATAAAATGTAAACTTTCAAAGACTTGCACCAAGTTTCTAACTACCTTGCTCTTTAATTTCTCTGTGTGTAGTTCTATTTATAGAATAGGTGCTTCCCCGAAAGCTCAACTTATGAGTTGCTTGTGGTGTAATGATTCCAGTCGGTTGGATATTAGGATCGGCGCCAACAACATAAGTACATCCCCGAAAGCTCAACTTATGGGTTACTGATGCTGTGGTTTCCCCATCTAATTTGGGGTTGAGGTCATGACGATAGGAAGCTCCACGGTAGATTAAGTGATAATCTGGTTCTGATTTGAGTACTGGCTGTTGTGTAGATTGTGTTTCTCTGCTGACTATTTTATTTGTATAATACTCATAGCTTGCACTGATAAGAATAAGAATTAATAGTAGAAGTAAAATCTGCCAAGGAGCTAACATTAAACCAAAAATCAGGCTGATAGCTGCAAATACAGTTACTAAATGTGAGATTTCATTATTTCTATTTTTGAATAAAAAATAGCCAGTGATGAAACAAACACACGGAAAAATGAAAAAGTACAAAGCCATATTTCCTACATTCGCAACTAAAAGCAAAGGGTTTATAAAGCAGATTGAACTTAATTTTAAAAGTTGTTGTTTATTTTACCTCCAATCAGCTTAAGAAGTTACCGTGCTACTGGAGTAAAAGTTTTACGTTGAGGTATCTGTATTAGCTGCGATCGCAAAGAAAAATTAATACTCAAGACTATCTCAAACCTTTGGAGCGGAGTTTAAGGGTTATGTAGAGTGAGCGTTTTGTATTTATTCAGAGAGGTTACAGGCGTAGTATAGGGTGGATGCTCAGTGTAAAGCTTTTGCTGAAGTATATGAAGATATTACCTCATAGCGATGTTATAGGGCGATCGCATTCTTTAACGCAGAAATTTACTGATAAATAAAAATTAAAAGCGAACAAATATCACAATACAAAATTATTACTTCGGGGATCTAATAGGCAGAATAACCCACTACAGTTCTAACCGATGTGTCTCCAGCAACGAAGTAAAAAAAGCATCACAAAAGCCTCGCAATCTCGCGTATTAAAAAAAAGCAGATGCATGTTACTGTTTTAATCTCATTGTCTTCCCTTCGCTCCTTTCCCTATGCATCTGCACTATTTACACCCCCAACACCTTGAAGAATTAGTCAAAAGTAGTGGTATAGACTTACACTTAGTGCATCTCAATTTTAGATCGCTCCAAGGTGTAACAGCTTACGAGTACCTGTTGATTTCTGAGCTACTCCCCCGCACCAATACCGGAATGGTGAAAAGTAGTTGGTTGCAGCGTTACGCTCACATTACAGAAGGTGGTTGGTGGTGTTCGGGACTAGACCCTCTGAATAATTGGCAAATGATGGAATGGGGATGCTTTAAGCCAAACCAACCCCGACAAAATCACAATGGCAAATCCATCAAGTACGAGCATCCCCCTAGCACGTCAACGCGGGTGTTTTGTTTGCGGGTAACGTTGCAAGTGTGGCAGCAAGTCGCTGGGCGTTACAATCTGGTCATGCCTGATAATATCACCATTACTCCTGATGGCGAGGCTGAAGGCTTTTGGCAATGGGTGATGCAACAGAACATTCCCCTTATCATCTGCGAGGGTGTAAAGAAAGCAGCCACATTGTTGACGCAAGGATATGTAGCCATTGCCATTCCCGGAATTACCAGTGGTTATCGGGTTGTGAAAGATGAATTTGGTAAAGTTACCCGTCGTCAGCTAATTCCCGATTTAGCCGCGTTTGCAATTACAAAGCGCAGCTTTTACATTTGCTTTGATTTTGAAACTCAACCCAAGACAATTGCTGCTGTAAATAATGCTATTTCTCAACTTGGCTGTTTATTTCAGCAAAAAAATTGCCCTGTAAAAGTCATCGAACTTCCAGGAATAGAAAAAGGGGTTGATGAGTTTATTGTTGCTAAGGGTGCAAATAGTTTTGAGAGAGTTTATCGACAAAGTGTTGATTTAGAAATCTATCTTGCTCAAACCAAACCCCACACCGAGTTAAGTATTCCTGCTGCACTTATCTTCAACCGTCCTTATATAGGTGAAATACCTTTCCCCACCTCTGGATTAGTAGGAGTCAAATCAGCGAAAGGAACGGGAAAAACTACGGCACTACAAGGCGTTGTTCAACAAGCAAAAAGTCGAAATCAACCCGTTTTGTTAATTACTCACAGAATCCTACTTGGACGATTCTTGTGTGAAAAAATTGGTATTCAATGGGGAACACATAAAGAAGATGGGGAGAAAAAGATTAATAAAACACTTACCCCTGCTCCTCCTATACTGCGCTCTCTATTCCCTCAGCAATCTCTCGGCTTGTGCGTTGATTCGATTTGGAAACTTAACCCAGAACATTGGCGGGGAGCAATAGTAATTTTAGATGAAGTAGAGCAATCTTTATGGCATCTGTTAAACAGTAATACTTGTAAGCACAAACGTGTAAAAATATTAAAACTATTCCAGCAACTAATAGCGACAGTTTTAACAAGTGGCGGGTTAGTAATTGCTCAAGATGCTGATTTGTCAGATGTTTCACTTGAATATTTACAGGGATTGGCAGGAATTAAATTAACACCTTGGGTAGTTCTCAACCAGTGGAAACCTCAGCAAGGTTGGGACATAACTTTTTATGATTCACCGAATCCAACACCGCTAATTCACCAACTAGAATTGGATTTACTTGCTGGACGTAAATGTTATGTTACTACCGATAGTCGGGCTGGGCGTTATAGTTGTGAAACAATTGAACGTTATTTGAAAGAAAGGCTACAAAAATTACGGCGACAATTTCCTAAAACTCTGGTGGTTAGTAGTCACACAACAAATACACCTGGTCACGCAGCAGTTGATTTTATTGCAGCAATCAATCAAAAAATATCTGAATATGACGGCGTTTTTGTTACCCCTAGTCTTGGTACAGGAATTAGTATTGATGTCCAACATTTCGATCGAGTTTATGGCATTTTTCAAGGGGTAATTCCTGACTCAGAAGCAAGACAAGCGTTAGCAAGAGTCCGGGATGATGTACCGCGTGTTGTCTGGTGTGCTAAACGAGGTATTGGTTTAATTGGTAGTGGAAGTACAAATTATCGCTTGTTATCTGATTGGTATCAAGAAAATCAAAAAGAAAACTTAGCTTTGCTGAGTCCCCTACATAAAATAGATGTGGATTTACCCTTAGTTTATGACCCGATTCATTTGCGAACTTGGGCAAAGTTATCTGCAAGGGTAAATGCTTCTATTCGCCTCTATCGGCAATCGATGCAAGATGGTTTGATTGCTGATGGGCATCAAATTCAGGTGCGGAGTAATGCGGTTCACAATAATATTATTCGAGATTTACGCCTAGCCTTTTTAGCAACCGATACCGATGATTTAGCTACCCGCAAAAGGTTAATCTTAGAAATTGTTAAAGTTCAAAAAGATTGGGCACAAAGTCGCCAAAAAGCTAAAGAAATTAAACGTAAAATTAAAGAAATTAAGCAGCAAAACCAACTATCGGTAGCTACTGCTGTCGCTAATGCTAAAGATATCGATTATGTAGAATATGAGCAGATGTTAGTTAAGCATTCCCTAACGGATGGAGAACGCAACCAAATTAATAAATATGTTCTTAGACAAAGATATGGTGTAGAAATTACTCCTTGGCTGAAATTACAGGATGAACAAGGATATTATCGTCAGCTGTTAATTCACTATTATTTAACTCACGAGAGCGAGTATTTTCACGTTAGAGATGAGCAAGAATGGCATCAGCAATTGTCTTGGGGTGAAGGAAAAGTTTTTCTTCCAGATTTAAAAACTTATACGCTCAAGATTGAAGCTATGAGAGCATTAGGGATGCTTCAGTTTCTCGAAGAAAAACGCGAATTTCATGAAAACGATACAGATTTGATATTGCTGAAAAATATTGCTTTTCAGCATAGTAAGCATGTTAAAAGAGCGCTTGGTATTAATTTAGTCGGCGAGAAAGAAAAAGTTTCAGCCATAAAAATACTTGGGCGACTACTAAATCTATTAGGTTTGAAGCTAAAACTAGTGAATCAGGTTTATCAAATTGATTTAGAAACACTACATGATGGTAGGGAGAAAATATTTGCTGTTTGGCATAAACGAGATGAGTTGATGTTGGCTCATGTTAAGAGTGTTGGTTATGAGTTACCTGATTATTCTTCAGACTGCAAATTTGAAATTATGCAGAGCAACTCTGAAAAGGTAGACGATAAATTATCTTCTACATCTACTCTGTCTTTATCTCAGATATAGCAATTATCAATTGTTTTATCGCAAAAGCATTTTAGGGTTTGTAATCAGGGAACTCCAAAAAAGAAATTATCCAATATTGTGGGGTGGGCATCTTGCCATTAGTGTCAACTTAAGCTGAAACTCCTTTAAAACCTTGTTTCCAGGCAAAGTCGGGAAATGCTGCTCTGCTGCGAGTCTTGAGGCAGAGCCTCAAGGACGGCATTCCCAGTCTCCGACTGGGAACGAGATAAAGACCATAGGCGATTAGTTGATGTCTTGAAAGCTAAATAGAACTAACTAAAACCCCTCCTGAAGAACTTTTCAAGAGGATTTTTGTAATCGCCTACTCCATTGGATCGTCTCTGCCAATGCCAAGCTCGCGCAACTGCACTCTTACACTATCCCAATCTTGCCCGCAGTAGTAGTATTTTTTTTGGCGTAAGTCTGCTAGATAGTAGCCAACTTTTCCGCCATTAATCCGAAATAACTCAACAACAACTTTCTTTTTAGTTGTGCCAAACATGAATTCAATATCGCCATCTGGTAAATTTAATGGGTTGTAAAAAGTTTTACCTTTTCTAAAATGCCAGTAAGACCTTTCGGGTGTGATTTTGCGCTCAATGACTCGAAACCTAATGGGGTGAATTATGCTGTTCATAACTTTTAAGCTTTAATTAGACTTTCAAATAAATGAAACCCGTTCGCGCGATTGAAACAAAAAATGCTAGCAACCGGCACAATAGTAGTTGGAATAATTTTAAAAACATATCGTTAACAATCCCAATGTTTTAGGCTAGAGAATGTCAAAAGCCAAAAAAGTTATATGAATGCAGAAGATTTTTTTAACCAAGGATTAAACCAAAATTTGCAAGGAGACTATCAAGCCGCGATCGCAGCTTACACCCAAGCAATCAAGTTAAATCCTGACTATGCCGAAGCTTACCATAATCTAGGGCTGATTTTAAGTGGTCAACTCAAAGATTATCGCAATGCGATCGCTAACTTTAATCGCGCCATCGAAATTAATCCTAATTTTGCCATAGCCTATTACAACCGCGCTAATGCTCGTTACTTTTTAGCCGATTATCAAGGCGCAATCGCAGATCATAACGTCGCATTACAAATCGATCCCAATCTAGCGCAATCTTACCACAGCCGGGGGAATGCCTACTTTGCTTTGGAAAACTACGATAAAGCGATCGCAGATTATATCCAAACAATCGAAATGAGTACCCAATTAGCTGATAATATCAATATTGATATTGCTAACGCTTATCATAATCGCGGCGTAACTCGTTTTGAACGTGGCGATCGTCAAGGAGCAATTGCAGATTTTCAGCAAGCTTTACAATGGCATCCCCATTTTGCCGCAGCTTACAGCAATCGCGGTAACATCCACCATATTTTAGGCAATTATCAAGAAGCGATCGCTGACCATAATCAAGCATTAAAATTAGATCCTAATTTGGCGGAAGCTTATCATAACCGAGGTAATGCTCACTACGCTTTAGCAGATTATCAAAGTGCGATCGCAGATTACAACCGCGCCCTAAAAATCAATCCCAACTTTGCCGGAGCGTACTATAATCGGGGTTTGGTGCTTGCTCACCTCAAAAACTATCATGAAGCAATTGAAGATTTTAACCAAGCATTAAAGCTGAATCCTGATGATGTGCAAGCTTATTGTGAGCGAGGTCTGGTTCGTAGTACTCTTGAAGACTATCAGGGTGCGATCGCAGATTATGACCAAGCATTACAAGAAAATCCGACTCTAGCTTTAGTATATGGCTTTCGCGCTAATGCTCGTCGGCGATTGGGAGATTATCAAGGTGCAATTGAAGATAGTAATCGCCTATTACAACTCAATCCTAATTTAGCAGAAGGATATTGCGATCGCGCGGCGGCTCGTCGTTCTATAGGAGATTATAAAGGCGCAATTAAAGATTACGATCGAGCATTGCAAATTAATGATAACTTAGCCGCAGCTTATTATGGTCGGAGTATTGCTCGTGAAGCCCTGCAAGATTTACAGGGAGCAATTGATGATAACACTCAAGCCATAGAGCTTGTTCCTGATTTTTCTCAAGCGTATTGCAATCGAGGAAATGCTCGTCGTCTTTTAGGAGATGAACAAGGAGCGATCGCAGATTATAACCAAGCATTAAAAATTAATCCTGATTTAATTGAAGCATATTACAACCGAGGTTCCACTCATTATGCTTTAGAAGCTTATGAAAGTGCGATCGCAGATTACACCCAAGCTTTGCAAATAAATCCCCAATCTGCTGCATTTTATAGCGATCGCGCTAATGCTCGCTATGCCCTAGAAGATTATCAAGGGGCAATAGAAGATTACAGTCGAGCGATCGCGATCGACCCCAGCTTTGCCGAAGACTGGTACAATCGGGGCCGTAGCCGTTCTCTGTTGGGAGACTTACCAGGAGCGGTTGCAGACTTAAACCAAGCCTTACAGCGTCAGCCTAATTGGGCTTCAGCTTACATTCTTCGGGCAGATGTCTACCGGAATTTGGGAGACTCTCAGGGAGCAATTAAAGATTTTCAGAAATCCGCAGACTTATATTACCAAGAAGGGAATATTCAGTATTATCAACAAATTATTGAGCTAATTGAACAGCTTAGATGAGGGGATTTGTCATTTGTCATATCATGTTCGCTTGATTACTTATTAAATCTGAAGAACCCCACCCCGCCAAAGCTACGCTTCGTCTCCCCTCCCCGCAAGCGGGGAGGGGATTAAGGGGTGGGGTGCAATGACTGTGGAAATCATAACTAATTATGCGAACATGATATCATTTGTCATTGGAAAGAGGCAGAGGGGGAAGAGGTAATTTTATTCTCCCTCCAGTCCCCTGCTTCTTCCCCACTTTCTACTCCTTTGTTTCTTCAAAGCGAAAGCGTTCCATAAAACGGCGGTCAATCCAATCTTTGTAATGCCACAAGAGTTTGTGGGGTGGTAAAGTGAAGATGCCTCTGGTTGCGATCGCTCGTTTGTCCCCTGTACCAATTAAACTCAAATATTGTTTCTGTGGCTTATAAGGTTTGAGTGGCTTGCCTAATAAAATTCGCTGCAAATTCTCAAACAAAGGTTTACCTTGTCTAACAGCAAATACCCCAGCTTTCGGACGCGGATGATTTACCATTGTGGCAATGTCACCAGCAGCAAATACCTGCGGGTGCGTTTGAGATTGCAACGTGTCTTCTACCAAAATAAAACCTTGCTCATCAGTTGCTAGTCCAGCATTTTTTAACCATTCGGGTGCTGATGCTTGTGTTACCCAAAAAATCTTATTGAACTCTACTGTCAAACCAGATTCACATTTAATTTCAAATACTTCTTTAGCTTCATTATGGGTTTTAGGTGCAATTTTACACACAGATTCCCCCAGATGTAACTTAATACCTCGGTAAGTTAAAATGTGCTGAAGTTGATGCCGTACTGATTGATGATAATTGGGCATCAGTTCTTGTCCACGCTGGAATAAATGAATTTCTAGGTTTTGAATAGGTTGTTGAGTTTCATCCAAAATCCGATGTAAACGAGATTGCATCGATAGCGCTAATTCTACACCACCAGCGCCACCACCTACGATCGCAATCCTAATTGGTTCTTGAGGATTTTTACCTACGGTTTCAATTAGTTCATACCAATGTTCTAATAACTGCGATACTGGTTTAGCTGCGATCGCATATTCTGCCGCACCTGATACAGACAGTATGGCCGGAGTGCTGCCAATATCAATAGACAGCATATCAAAATCTACCGCAAGTCCGTTATCACAAAGAACTTTGTTGTTTTTTAAGTCAAGGGCAACTACTGTGTCAATATACAATTGTACTTGAGCAAAGTTCGCCAAGGGTTGCAAGTCAATATGGCATTCATTGTGGCTGTAAAATCCGGCAATATGTCCTGGTAACATCCCAGAGTAGGCTGTCTCTGATGCTGTGGTAATCAGTATCAAGCGTACTCCTGTTAACGGTTTGATACCGAACATTTTTATAACAATAGCATGGCTGTGACCGCCACCAATTAACACCATATTTTTAACTATTGATTGTATATTTTGCTGAGGTTTAATAGTCATTTTTAGTTAATCAATGATTATAAATAAATCAAAATTATCATGACCAGAGTTAATTGTCCGTGAAGACTAAAGACTAGTGAATACAACTGATTATTGGAAATGTCTACTTAAGGAGGAAGTTATATTTTCCATTTTGTAGTTTCCATAAATAAATTTCAGTAGTAAATATGTATGGAAAAAGGAGAACTGTAAATAATTTATTCCATAAAAATTAGATTTTGAGATTTTTTCCATTATTTATTAATATTTTTATTGCCATGAAAAAGATTTTATCAAAAAGTCACATCCAGCTATCCCAAATATTCCTGCGGATACCTGTTTTCCAGAAACAAGTTAAACAAAATCAGCATCAGTCGCTAAAACGACGCTTCAGAATAGCAAGCCAACAGCTAGAAAATAACACTCTAGAAATCAGTCTAGCTGTAATCAATGATTTAGAACAAATTGCTTATACCTATCCACAGTACCATTGGACGATTGTAGATATTCTTACTAGTTTTGTACGAAAAAATGCTCCTTATATACCCCAAGAGGAAGTAACGAGCCACGTGTCAACAAAAATTCGTTTAGATATTCAAGCCGCGCTGACTGTTATCGCCAGAAGAGATGCAAACAAAGACCCAGTAAATGAGCAACTTGATTTGAGCTTCACGGATATCAGAGGAGCAAACTTGAAAGGGGCGAATCTCCAACAGATAAATCTCTATCAAGCTAATCTAGCTGGGGCTAATCTTAGAAAAGCAAATCTAGCGGGGGCAATACTTAGTGCAGCTAATCTAGAAGGAGCTAATTTATATCTAGCGAACTTAGAAGGAGCAATCCTCAGTGCAGCTAATCTAGAGAAAGCTAATCTTTCTAAAGCTAACCTGCATCGTGCCAGTTTATATCTAGCTAGCTTGCATGGAGCAATTCTTTATGACACCATACTTGATGAAGCAAACCTCAGAGAAACCAAATTCTCTGAGTAATATCATATCCGCTTGATTGCTTATTAAACGCTAAAAACTCCACCCCAGCAAAACCACGCTTTGTCTTCCCTACCCTTATTAAAGAGGGGATTAAAGAGAAGAATGCAAGTCAATGAAAAATTTTTCCCTACTCTTTAGTAGAGCCGTGATTAATTGCGTCTCTTCTCATTCTCTATTTTCAGCGTAATTCGTAATTTTTGTAGCGCAAGCGTTTCTTGATGTGTGACGTAAAATTATATTAGATATAATTCCCTAGTTCAATAAGTGTTTTGACACCTATTATAAATTTCTGCTAAATGCTATACTATTTTTCCTCAACATCTAAGTAATAATTCTAGGTTGTAAGGAAAATTTTTACCATGTCTTCTAAAAAGACAGACGCTCTTTTGAATTGGTTGATAACTTTAACAGCTATATTTGGCTGTTCGTTGACTGTAATTTTCTTTGCCTTGTCCAATATTAAAGAATTGTCAATTCAAGAAAAAATCCAGTTTAGAAACCAAGCTTTAACAACTACTGCAATAGTTTTTCTGGCATCGACAGCAATGTTTAATACTTATTATGCAGCAAGGCGTGCCCAAGCGATGCACAAGAGTGCGATCGCATCTGAGAAAAACTTAGAAATTGGCTTGCAAAATGCCAAACTCAATCAAGATAGATTGATTGCAGAGCGCTTTATGGGCGCAATTGCCCAGCTTGGCCATGAAAAGGTGGAAACTCGAACAGGTGCAATTTATGCTTTAGAAAGGGTTGCTCAGGATTTTCCTCAAGAACACTGGACAATTATGGAAATTCTCACTGCCTTTGTGCGAGAGAATGCACCCATCCAGCACCTAAAAGGCGAGCAACAAAAGCCGGAATATCAAGGAGCAATTTACTCAAGTCGGCGTAGAAGTGGGTCGCGTCCGACACCGCAGTTAGAGCAAAATCTCCATGAAGAATTTCCCAAAATACGCACCGATATTCAAGCAGCTCTAACTGTTATCGGCAGGCGTAATTTACTCGAAGACCCAAAAGATCAAAAACTTGATTTACGTAACACCGATATTAGACAAGCAGACCTACTAAAAACCAACCTGCAACAAGCAGACCTGCGTGGGGCTGACTTGAGTGGGGCTGACCTGCGTGGGGCTGACTTGAGTGGATGTGACCTTAGCGGCGCTAAACTCATTAGGTCGATTCTCTATGAAACAAAATTAATAAAAGCTAGTTTATATGGAGCCAACCTTTATTGGGCTAACCTGAATCGTACTAACCTCTCTGGAGCTAACCTGCGTTCAGCCAACCTCTCTGGTGCAAGTCTGCGTGCAGCTAATTTACAAGGGGCGAACCTTTATAAAGCTAATTTGCAACAAGCGACCTTAAAAGCTGCTAATCTCTCTGGAGCAAAGTTGTTTTTAGCTAATTTACAAGGAGCAAAATTGGGTAAAGCCAACTTGCAGCAAACGGGTTTGATTGGTGCTAATCTTTGTGGGGCAAATCTGAATGGAGCTAACCTTTCTGGGGCTAATTTGAATGCAGCCAAACTCCACCAAACAGAAGTCTATTTTGCCAACCTCTCAGAAGCTAGCTTAACGGAAGCTGACTTATATCAGGCTAATCTAATTGGAGCAAACCTGTATAGGGCAACTTTTTATCAAGCTAACCTGACTCAGGCAAACCTCATGGGAGCTAACTTTTCACAAGCTAATCTCAATGATGTCAAATTGGAAGGGACAATTTTGACAGGAGCAAAAAATTTAGAGTTGCATCAGATTAGAGAGGCAGTTGGCGATCGCACCACTCGCCTACCTGATTATATCGAAGCACCTACACATTGGCGGCAATCGAGTTAAGCGATCGCAGCATCATTAGTTATTTGGGCGTATTCTACCGTTTTCACTTAGTGCCATAGTTTTTACCAAAATTCTCCGTAAAAATCACCAAAAAATCTTCAACTACCCGAACATTGGAAAGCTCAAGTTTCAGAGGATGTTTGAAAAGTCGTAAAGTATACTATAAACCCCACTTCCATTCCTCTCCCCGTTGGCGTCAACCTGCCGTTAGGCAAGTGGAGAGAGGCTTTGAAACCTCCATTCCCTAGTAGGGAAGCTACGGTGTACACACAAGTCTGAAATAGCTGATTAACCAGGGTTTTACCCCACCCTAACCCTCCCCGTATGTATTGGGGAGGGAATTAGATTTCCGGCTTCCCCCCAATGCATTGGGGGGATTGAGGGGGGTAATTCGACTTGTGTGTACACTGTAGAGTAGGGAAGAGGGGCTAGGGGGGTTAGGTTTCCGAGGCTTTGATGTGATGAAAAATACTTGTTCATTCATCCTCTCACCCTTAGATACTGAAACTTGAACCTTTTAGCTTCATCGTTGAGCCTTTGAGCTTCATCGTTGAGCCTTTGAGCTTCATCGTTGAGCCTTTGAGCTTCATCGTTGAACCTTTTAGCTTCATCGTTGAGCCTTTTAGCTTCATCGTTGAACCTTTTAGCTTCATCGTTGAACCTTTGAGCTTCATCGTTGAGCCTTTGAGCTTCATCGCCGAACCTCTGAGCTTCACCGTTGAACCTTTGAACTCAAACGGTTCAGTTAGAGACGGAAACAGAGAAAATATTCCCTGAGTAAGAGACAATGAATAAGACATCTGTCCTACGCTAATTATCCTATGGGGATAAAACACAGAGATGTCTCTAACAAAGCAGCTGGAAATTTTAGATTTAATTCGGGAACTTCGTCAGCAGCTCAATCTTTCTCAGAAACAGTTTGCTGCTAAAGTCGGAGTTTCTTTCAAAACAGTCAACCGTTGGGAGAATGGGCATACAGTCCCTTCACTGATAGCGCTAAAACTAATAGAAGAAATGTTACGGAAGATGGGTGAACCTGGCAAAAGACTGCTAACTCAGTATTTTCCAGAAGCAGAGTAGGGTTATGAGTCGTAAGGCAAGGGCATCTGAATCTCAAACAATCTTTGCTGGCGGTAGAGACAAGGGCGCATTCATCCGGGAGAAACTGCTGCATTATGGTGTTGCTTTTCTATCCGTTGCCTTAGCACTATTGGCAACTCTGCTACTCCATCCATATCTCATGCCAACGCCTGCGGCACTATTTTTTGCTGCGGTGATGGTGAGTGCCTGGTACGGTGGCTTGGGGCCAGGGTTACTTGCTACCCTTTTGTCTACTTTTGCAGTCAATTACTTCTTTTTTAAGCCACTCGATGCGCAGAACATTACAAATCTGAATATTCTAGTTCCCTTGGTAGTGTTCATCCTGACAGCAGGATTAATCAGCTGGCTTAACGAATCACGCCGCGCAGCCCAACGGCAAGTAGAGGCAAGCCTGAAGTCACTATACGAAAGTGAAGCTCGGTTTAGTCGCTTAACCGAGTCCAATATTATTGGGATGATTGTGGCTAATCTGAACGGCTTAATCGTTGAAGCCAATGATGCCTTTCTCAAAATGCTCAATTATACCCATGAGGATTTGCGCTCTGGTCGTATCCGCTGGGGCGAGATCGTTCCACTCCAATATATTGAGGTAAGCGAGCGAGCAATTCAAGAACTAACAATAACTGGGAGTTGTAAGCCCTTTGAGCAGGAATACATCCGCAAAGACGGCTCTTTAGTTCCCGTTCTAGTTGGTTTTGCTAAACAGGGAGATCGGACAATCATTGGTTTTGTACTTGACTTAAGCGAACGCAAACAAGCCCAAGCAGAAGCCCAGCATCGCTCCCGCCAAGCAGAAGAAGCCCAGAGCATTTTGCAAATGCTTCTAGAACACGTCCCAGAGGGAATTACGATCGCTGGTGGCCCCCCTGATTTCCCAATTATCGCTAACAGCAAACTCGCGCAAAAACTTTTGGGCAGACCGAATGAATCTCTCATTGGTATGTCTTCTGAATCTTATGTTCAGCTTTACAGTCTATTCTTGGCTGATGGTGTAACGCCCCTCACCTTAGAGCAACTACCTTTATATCGTGCAACGCGCTATGGTGAAACGATCCGCGATGAAGAATGTATCATTGAACGTCCAGATGGTACTACAATTACAGCGATCGCCAATGTCGTACCAATTCGAGATTCCCAAGGTGAGATTATTGGTGCAATAGATTGTTGGCGCGATATCACCAACCGTAAGCTCATAGAAGAAGCACTGCGCCAACGAGAAACAGAACTTCGTTTAATTACAGATACGCTGCCAGTTCTGATTACCTTTGTAGATTCAGAACAACGCTACCGCTTCAACAACCGAGCCTATCAAGATTGGTTTGGGCATTCAACGGCAGAAGTTTATGGAAAGCATCTTTGGCAAGTTTTGGGTGAATCCGCTTATGAAGTGCTTCGTCCTTATGTGGAACAAGTACTGGCAGGAGAGCAGGTAACATTTGAAAGTCAAGTTCCTTATAAAGATGGTGGCACGCGTTACATTAATGCCATTTACGTTCCCCAGTTTAATAGACAGGGAATTGTTGAAGGGTATGCGGCGTTGGTCACTGACATCAGCGAACAGCAAGCTGCACTACGCGATCGCAACCAAGCAGAAGCAGCGTTACGCGAAAGTGAATCGCGCTTTCGTCAGATGGCAGACACCACTCCCATACTGGTGTGGATGTCCGGCACTGACACACTTTGTAACTACTTTAATAAATTCTGGCTAGATTTTACCGGGCGGACTCTGGAGCAAGAGATGGGCAATGGGTGGGCTGAAGGTGTACATCCCGATGATTTTCAGCGTTGCTTAGATACATACATCAATGCCTTTGATGCCCGACAAAAATTTACAATGGAATATCGCCTCAGACGCTTTGATGGCGAATACCGTTGGCTTTTGGATACTGGTGTGCCACGCTTGACACCAACAGGAGAATTTCTCGGCTATATCGGCTCTTGTGTTGATATCCACGATCGCAAGTTAGCAGAAAAAGCGCTACGTGACAGCGAGGAGCGATACCGAATTTTAACGGAGGTGTCAC
This sequence comes from Nostoc sp. DedQUE07, assembly GCF_034530975.2. Taxonomy (NCBI): domain Bacteria; kingdom Bacillati; phylum Cyanobacteriota; class Cyanophyceae; order Nostocales; family Nostocaceae; genus Nostoc; species Nostoc sp. DedQUE07. Next base: position 22,293 of record NZ_JAVRCC020000003.1, read on the forward strand.
CGCAAGCTATTTGGATGGGCAATCGCGATGGTGGTATTACCTATTGCAATCAACACTGGTTGGATTTCACCGGACTGACAATGGAGCAGACTACAGGCTATGGCTGGATTTATGCCATTCACGCCGATGACCGCGATCGCGTCTTTAAAAGTTCGATGCAGGCTGTTGCTAACGCCACCAGCTACGAAATAGAAATTCGCTTTCGTCAAGTTTCTGATGGTAGCTATCGTTGGCATATTGTCCGGGGTTTACCATTTCGAGATCCAAGCGGACAGATTATCAAATGGGTGGGCATCGCCAGCGACATTCACGATCGCAAAGTTGCCGAAGCCGCCCTGCAACAACTCAACGAAATGCTAGAGCAGCGAATTCAAGAGCGCACTGCCCAACTCGAAGCCGCTAATAAAGAACTCGAATCCTTCTCTTACTCAGTTTCTCACGACTTACGGGCACCACTGCGCCACATCGCCGGATTTGTCGAATTGCTTCAGAAGCGCCATAGCTCAACAAGCCTAGATCAAACAAGTCAGCGCTATTTGAAAATAATTGCCGACACTGCCAAACAGGCAGGGATACTGATCGATGAATTGCTGACATTTTCTCGGATGGGGCGCACCGAAATGCGCTACATCAACTTAAATATGGAGGAATTGGTACATGAGGTAAAACGCGATTTAATTGCAGAAACTTCAGGACGGACAATCCATTGGCACATAGACCCATTACCAGAAGCGCAGGGCGATCCCTCCATGCTGCGACTGGTGCTTCGCAACTTGATAGGCAATGCCGTAAAATATAGCCAGACTCGAAACCCAGCAGAAATTACTGTTGGCAGTATTGACAACGAAAACGAAGTTATCTTTTTTGTACAAGATAACGGCGTAGGCTTTAATATGCAATATGTCCACAAGCTATTTGGAGTATTTCAACGCCTGCATAGCGACCCACAATTTGAAGGCACTGGTGTTGGATTGGCAAACGTGCAACGCATTATTCATCGGCATAATGGTCGAGTTTGGGCAGAGGCTGTAGTTGACAGTGGCGCCACTTTTTATTTCTCGCTGCCTAAATTGTCCAACAAGGAGAGTGAATGAAAGAACTGAAGCGAATTTTGCTAATTGAAGACAGTGCCAACGATGCAGAGTTAATCCTAGCCGCCTTGTCAGAAAACCATCTCGCCAATGAAGTAGTGGTGGTACGTGATGGCGAAGAAGCACTAGATTATCTTTATCGCCGGGGGTTGTTCCGGTTGCGAATGGAAGGGTATCCTGTTGTAGTGTTGCTCGATTTGAAACTGCCTAAAGTTGATGGACTAGAAGTGCTGGCACAACTCAAATCTGACCCAGTAATGCGAGTAATTCCAGTGGTGGTACTGACTTCTTCTCGCGAAGAGCCTGACCTAGTTCGCTGCTACGAGTTAGGGGTCAATGCTTATATTGTCAAACCAGTAGATTACCGTGATTTTGCCGATTCTATTAAAGGTGTTGGCTTGTTTTGGGCAGTGATCAATCAGCCTCCAGTTGGGGCTTTACCTCCGGCTCCTCATCTTCAAAAGGAGAGCAACTGATGAATGTTCTCCGTTTTCTCCTTTTGGAAGACAGCCTGTTAGATGCAGAGCTTGCTCAAATGATATTAACCGAAGGGGGAATTAATTGCGAACTGATCCGAGTCGAAACCGGTGCTGATTTCTTAGCTGCCTTAGAAACAGAAACTTTCGATTTAATTCTTGCCGATTATGCCTTGCCCTCTTTTGATGGAATTTCTGCCTTGGAAATTGCCCGGAATCTTTGTCCTGAGATTCCTTTTATTTTTGTCTCTGCCGTGCTGGGTGAAGAATTAGCGATCGAAGCTTTGAAGAACGGTGCAACCGATTATGTATTAAAGCAACGACTAGGGCGGTTAGTTCCCTCGGTGCAACGCGCATTGCGGGAAGCTAAGGAGCGGCGTAAGCGCAAGCAAGCAGAGGAGTCTTTACAAAAGAGTGAAGCCAAGTATCGCCGAATTGTTGATACCTCTTATGAAGGAATCTGGATGATTGACTCCAAAACTCGAACAGAGTTTGTGAATCAGCGGATATCTCAGATGTTGGGTTATCCGGCAGCAGAAATACTCGGTCGTTCTATATTTGATTTTATGGATCTGGCTGATGATATCGCCGATGAAGCAAAACTGGAGTGGTTCAAAGGAGAAGGGAGCGATCTCAAAGAAGGGCGATTGCGTTGCCAAGATGGTTCGTACATCTGGACACTGATTTCTGCCAGAGCGATTTTGAACGAACGAGGTGAGTGCTTGGGTGCGATCGCCATGCTAACTGATATCACCGATCGCAAACGCAGCGAATCAGAACGCGATCGCCTTTTGCAACTTGAGCAAACAGCTAGGGCGGAAGCTGAGGCTGCTAACCGAATCAAAGATGAGTTTTTGGCAGTACTTTCTCATGAATTGCGATCGCCCTTGAATCCGATTCTTGGTTGGGCAAAACTATTGCAGAGCCGGAAATTTGATGAGGCAGGACTCAACAAAGCACTGAAAACTATTGAGCGCAATGCCAAATTACAAGCTCAACTAATTGAAGACTTACTAGATGTTTCTCGCATCCTCCAAGGCAAACTTAGCCTCAACACGATCCCAGTCGATCTGGTATCCACCATTGAAGCCGCAATGGAAACAGTGCATTTAGCAGTAGAGGCTAAAACTATTCAGATTGAGACGATGCTCGATCCAAATGTGGGGAAAGTTTTGGGCGATCCAGCCCGCTTACAGCAAGTTTTCTGGAATCTTTTATCGAATGCTGTCAAGTTTACTGAGACTAAGGGAAAAATAAATGTGCGATTGGAGCGCATCGACGCTCAAGCGCAGATTACCGTCAGCGATACAGGTAAGGGCATTGATCCTAATTTTTTACCTCATGTATTTGACTATTTCCGTCAGGGTGACAGTACAACAACTAGAAGGTTTGGTGGATTAGGGTTAGGTTTAGCGATCGCTCGTCACTTAATTGAGATGCACGGCGGAACGGTTGGGGCAAAAAGTCCTGGTGAGGACAAAGGAGCGATTTTCACAGTTAGGTTGCCGTTGATCGAAGACAGTACGACGAGCGAAAATGACACAAATACTGATTCCTCAACTACCGCTTTTCCCTCCTCTCCCCTGATGGGTTTACAAGTGCTGGTTGTGGATGACAATGATGATACCCGCGACTTTTTTAGTTTTGTACTGGAACAGTTTGGCGCGATCGTCACCGCAGTAGCATCAGGAGATGAAGCATTACAAGCGCTAACCCAGTCAAAGCCAGATATCTTACTCAGCGATATTGGAATGCCAGAAATGAACGGCTATATGCTGATGCAACAAGTGCGAACTCTAGAAGCAAAAGTCGGGGGAAAAAAGATACCTGCGATCGCTCTGACTGCTTATGCAGGCGAAATCAATCAGCAGTACGCACTAAGAGCAGGATTTCAACAGCACATCGTTAAGCCTGTAGCACCAGAGGAATTGCTCGTGGCGATTTCTAACTTAGTCCAATCTACTTAAGTTAGGATTGGCGATCGATCTGAGTAATTGAACTGGCTTCAGGTTACAGATTTTAAACTATTCTTCACAAGTAATATGGTCTTTTTAATTGTCTGGAATACTCCGGGTAATACAGAAAAATGTTGTGCCCCAACAGCGTGTTGATATAAAAAGTTTATTCTCTTGTCAAAAATTTATATCACCCTATTGACAGTATTTTTCAAGTAATTGAACTACACTACTTTTCATTCCCTGTCTGGATCGTGGGCTAAATACCTGAAAATTTTATCAAATAAATCTGAGTGAAAAAGAGTGTAGAGATGTAGCAGTACTAAGTCTCTACAAGGTTTCTGGATACAGCATATTTAATTTCATCAGATATCTAATCATTCGTGAATAATCACCTCCCTGGCTTCTCTAGAAAGTCAAGGGTCTTGTTCCTCACAAATGATTCGGGATTGTTATATAGATAATTTTTATATAGTGGATTTAATAGTTCGCCAATTTTATCCGTGTTTGTACTCTATCATAACTTTACGGATACTCTTAGAATCAACCTAAATTTATTTCCGTAAGGAGTCGGATATGAAGACTTATGACATGTCTTTCATAAAGACCAATGGACTCACGACTTTGTTGGCATTTGTCTCGGTTATATTTATTTTATCATTCACTCTAATTATATTATTTTTTGAAAGTATTCAAGGATTTTCAAATCAAGAAAAAATTGAATACATCTCTCAAGCATTAACAACAATTGCCATAATTATTGGGGGATTGGCATTAATTCTTAATGCTTACTATACCTCTAAACTCTCTCTAGATGAGAATCACAGCTTGTTAACGCAACTACTAACTGGAACAGTAGCTTGGGATAACAATATCGTAAATTGTATCAATCAGACACAACTAACTCCCCAAGAAATTGTTTCTGAACGTTTTTCTAAAGCGATTGAACAACTGGGAAATGAAAAGATTGAAACGCGATTTGCGGCAATTTATGCTTTAGAACGAATTGCCAAAGATTCCCCGAAAGATCATTGGACAATCATGGAAATCCTTGCTGCTTTTATCCGCGAGAATGCCCCAGTAAATAGGGAATATGAGGATGAGTCACTACAATCATCAAAACTTCCTACAGATATTCAAACAGCCTTAACTGTCATTGGCAGACGCGATTCATCTAAAGATCCAGTCAATCAGAAACTTGATTTACGCAATACAGACCTTAGCAAGGCAGACTTAACAGATGCTAACCTCTCTAAAGCAATTTTTGTCGGAGCTAACTTGCAATGGGTCAATTTTACCAAAGTAAACCTTTCTGAAGCAGACTTATCTGTTACCTGTCTTTGTGGCTCAATCTTTTATGAAGCCAACCTGCAAAAAGCAATCCTCCCAGAAGCCAATCTCCAAGGCGCAGTTCTTAGAAAAGCGAACCTTTCCCAAGCCATCCTTTACGATGCCAACTTGGAAGGGGCAGTTCTTTGTGATGCCAACTTGGAAGGAGCAGTTCTTTGTGATGCCAACTTGGAAGGAGCAATCCTTTGTGATGCCAACTTAGAAGAAGTTAACTTTGAGGGTAGCAATCTCCAAGATACAAACTTGATTGGCAGTAACTTGCAAGGGGCAAAACTTGCTGGCGCTAATCTAGAAAGTGCATTACTTAGTACAGCTAACCTCCAAGAAGCTAATTTTCAAGAAGCTAACCTCTGTGGAGCCAACTTGAGCGGCTCGGAAAATGTAGAATCACAGCAGATTGAACAAGCAATTGGCGATCGCACAACAATCCTACCGGAAAACTTGAAAATACCCCAACACTGGCGGTAATAACAAGCTAAAATTTCACCATCTAAAACTAGATTACAAGATAGGGACGCATAGTTATGCGTCCCTATCGTGTTTAATTTAGTACCCAAAGCTAAAAAATTGCTAAAAACCTGATAAATATTCTCTATCAGCCTAAATTTTTCGCAATTTAAATCACAAACAATTATGAAACGGCGAGAGGTTTTTAACACAGCTGCGATCGCCACTGCAACTGCTGCTAGTCTAGTTTCCTGTAGCCAAGCTGGTAAATCCCCTCTTTATTATAAGGTTATGGTAGTTTTGCCACTGAGCGATCGCTGATCTTATAGATTGGGTTGACAGAAGAAAATCCAAGACCCTCAGAAGGAGAATTAAACGCTGTAGGATGAGGGATAAATAAATTCTAGAGATTTCTCTGAGCGAAACCGTCTATATTGAAACTAGTATTTTGGGATACTTGACTGCCAGATCGACAGATAACTTGATTCTGGCAGCAAACATGAAAATCACGCAAGATTGGTGGAATATTCGTCGCGGTTCTTTTGTCCTTTATGCTTCTGAGATTGTAGAAGATGAAGCGGCTAGGGGAGATGCAGCGATCGCGGATCAAAGGCTGAATTTGTTAGAGTCCTTAACGTTTCTCGATCTCACAGAAGAAGCGATAGAGCTTGCACAAGAGTTTTTGCAACAAAGCAACCTACCACCAAAAGCCTCTAATGATGCTTTGCATATCTCATTAGCAACAGTTTACGGTTTAGACTACCTGTTAACATGGAACTGTAAGCATATGGCAAACGCCCAAATCCAGAGAAAGCTATCACAAATTAGCTCTGAACTTGGATATGAATTACCAGTCATCTGTACACCCTATGAGTTAATGGGATACGATTTTACAGGAGAATAATCTATGTATAAAAACGAAATTTTAGAGGAAATTCACAAGTACAGAGAGGAATACGCTAGCTCATTTAACTATGACCTGAACGCAATCTTTAACGATCTACGAAAGAAACAGATTGCTCATGGGCGTAAAGTTGTAAAACTTCCGATCAAACGTCGGTCTAACAAATCACTGCACCCGACGCAAACTGAGAGCGTGTCTACTTTAGCGTAGAGCATCTTTGTGCGAGTCAGTTCAGCTTTGATACTACTGGGGAATCTGACTTTTTAAACATTATCGCGTTTCTTGATATTGCGCGATCGCCACACAAGACGGTCAAAATACCATTATACTATGAGAGCAAGACAATATGACCTTTTCCTTGCTGTAAACAAAACCAGGAGCAGTATATTTTAGATAATTCACCAAGGCTTTAGAGCTGATACCAATCCTGGAAAAACAATAATTAACACCACCAATAGTTGCAACAAAATAAACGGTATTACACCGCGATAGATATCCTTTGTCGTAACTTCTGGTGGGGTGACACCACGCAGGTAAAACAGCGCAAAGCCAAAAAGAGGTGTGAGGAAAGATGCTTGCAAATTTGCTCCCAAAACTACACCATACCAAATCAAGTCAATACCTAAGTTTTGGGCAACTAGTGTAAACAATGATACGACAATAAAGGCAATCTCGAAAAAGCCGAGGATAAATACTACTGCTATGCTGACAACCAAAAAGCCAGTTTTACCACCGGGGAGATTGGCGAGAACATCGAACATAAAGCGATCGCTATTTAACCCTCGACAGACTAAACTAAAAGCTGTGGAACCAAATAGGATAAAAACTACCATGCTGGTGATTCACAAAGTAGTATCACAAACTTGACGCAGATATTCTAAGGTAAGTTTACGATTAGCAGCCGCCAGTGCGATCGCACCACCACAATCAAATGTGGATGAAAATTGCTGTAATTGAGAAAAATCATCTATGTGGTTTCACTAATGCCAATTTACCAACTCATCTGCTAGAGATCCTAAAGGTTTACTATTATATAAGCAATGCTTGCTAGAGTCTGGAGTGCATCAATTGTGGGCATCGATGCCGTCAAAGTAGGCGTAGAAGTCGATGTGTCAGGGGGATTACCGGGAATTGTTGTCTTGGGACTTCCAGATTCAGCGATTCAAGAGTCAAGAGAAAGAGTCAAAGCAACTTTGAAAAATACTGGCTTTGCCTTTCCGATGCGAAAGATAGTAATTAATTTAACTCCGGCAGATTTGCGCAAAGAAGGCCCCTGTTTCGATTTGCCTATTAGTGTAGGAATTTTGGTGTGATGAGATAAAAAAGTTGGATAATAATTTTAAAAGTTGGATAATAAACAAAAAGTTGGATAATAAGTCTAAAAGCTTTTCCATATAAGGGAAAATTAAAACTTGCCTGCCGCCACTTTTTCAAAACCGATAGGAAAATGGAAGGATTTTAAGTCGCAGTAAATTGCACTCATAAACCTTAAAAGCCTTAATAATTGCAGCTTATAGAACAACTGTGACGAGATAACCAACTTGGATAATAATTCTAAAAGTTGGATAATAAGTCTAAAAGCTTTCCCTTATAAGGGAAAGTAAAAACTTGCCTGCCGCCACCTTGTCAAAACCGATGGTAAGAGATGGGAAGGATTTGAAGTCGCAGTAAATTGCACTCATAAACCTTAAAAGCCTTAAGAATTGCAGCCCATAGAACAACAGCATCAACAAGCTAGGGATTGGAGCGATCGCAAATAAACAGTAACACTACTAATGGGGCTTAGACAAAAAGTAGCCAGGAAAAAAACCATCAAACCTCTATGCAGAGGGAGTTTGGCGTCGTTAAGCCTAGTTGATTTATATATCTAAGTTTCAAGCATTTTTGAGCCTTTGGTGTATTTTCCTTGCTCTGCATGGATTTGAGGCTTGTTTTTGCCTCAAAAATGTTTAAGTCCCGATAGTAGTGATTCAGACGCTCTCTACTCGTGCGGTGACAAAATTAAAAAGTTAAACAATAAGCCTAAAAGCTTTACGATATAAGGAAAAGTATTAGAAATTGCTTTTTTTTAGATGGGCTTTATTTTATGAGTAAAGGATGGACTTTAAGCACGATTGATCGCAGATTGAACAATCAACGTGGGCTGGGTGTTGGCAAACAGTATAAACCTTGGCTAACAGTAAGAGATCAATCCTCTAGTGGCCGGTCTGCTAGAGAACCTGGTTGGAAAACTGGTAGAGTGCATCATTTCCACTCAGACCTCGAAAGATATGCATTTTATATGTATGAGTTCTGGGATCAAGTATTAGATATCAGAGAACAATTTCCTATGTTCGATGTAGAACTGGCTATGACAATAGCAAAGGAACAGGGAATGCAAAACTTCAGAGATCCAAAAACTAAAGTTCCTTATATTTACACAACTGATTTCATGCTTACGATGAACCTTCATGGGCAAGAAGTCAATGTTGCTCGTGCAGTTAAGTCTCACCAACAGTTAAATAAACGATCTGTTCGCAATAGGTTGTTATTGGAACAACGCTATTGGGCTGCTAAAGGAATTGAATGGCAATTGGTTACAGAGCAAGTAATATCAAAAGTGTTTGCTAAAAATGTAGAGTGGGTTCACAATGCATACTGGCTAGAACCAACCAGGGATTTGAATATTTCAGAGCTACTAGAACTAGCAAAAGTTTTAAAATTAATGCTGAGAGATAATGATAGTACTGTAACCAAAATAACAACTAGGCTAGACAAAGAAAATGATATAGAACTTGGAACATCGCTTTACTTGTTTAAGTATTTAGTTGCTAAAAAAGAAGTAATTATGGATATGTTTGAAACTCAAATTTTTAAATCTCCTTCAACTCAATTAATTAAAAAAATTATTTTTTAAAATATAATATATTAATTGCAATTATTAAAACAATTAATACAGCAATACATAGGAGGTAATTAAATGGAAGAAAACCTATATGTTAACGATTTAATTGAATGGGAATCAGATTCAGGGAATAAAGTATTAGAAAGAATTCTTTGGATTGATGAAGATTATACTATTGCTTTTTTAATAGATGTTAATACAAATAAAGGATTACCAAAACTAAAGAAAGTTTCCGAAATTGTAGAAGAAATTTCTAATAGATTAGCTTTTAAACAAAGAGTAGATCCCTGGGCACGGGTAATTCGTGAGGAAGATTTACGGGATACTGAAAAAGTAATTAGAGATAAAGCATGGAATATTATTTCGGAGCTTGTTCTAGAGGAACCATTAATTTATGAGAGAAAAGCTCGTGGGTCATTAGTTCAGGATGCCATCGGTAAATATAACGCAAGAGAAGAGAACAATAAATTAATTCCTAAAACCATTTATGGATACTTAAGAAAATTCTGGCAAAGAGGTAAAACTAAAAATTCTCTAATTCCTGATTATATTAATTGTGGTGGGAGAGGTAAAACTAAAGCATATAGTGAAGCTAAAAGAGGAAAACCTAGAACTTATAAACACATTAATGAAATTGGTGAAGGCATAAATATTACGGAAGAAGATAGAAGATGCATCTTGATAGGAATAGATAGCTACTATAAAAACAAAAAAAATATATCTCTCAATCAAGCATATAAACTAACATTAAAAGATTTTTATACTTATCAAGATTATATTGAGAACGGAAAATTGAAATTCAATTTAATACCGAGAAGTCAACAGCCTACATATACACAGTTTAAATATTGGTATAATATTGAATTTGAAAAGGATGTTAAAACAAGTATTATATCTAGAAAAGGCTCTAAGACTTATGCTTTAAAACATAGGCCAATTTTAGGAACGTCAAAAAGCGAAACCCCTGGCCCAGGTTCCAGGTATCAGATTGACGCTACTGTAGTAGATTTTTATTTACGTTCTGTTTATAACATCAATTGGATAATAGGGAGGCCTGTTATCTATGTAGTTATTGATGTTTTTAGCCAGATGATAGTAGGTGTATATGTTGGTTTGGAAGGCCCATCTTGGATAGGAGCAATGATGGCTCTAGCTAATGTAGTAACTGATAAAGTTAAATTCTGCAAAGAATATGGTATTGAAATTTCTGAGGAGCAATGGCCTTGTAAGGAGCTTGGAGATTGTATTTTAGGCGACCGAGGTGAACTAATAGGAATGCCACCAGAGGATACATTAAGCCCTAATTTATATATTCGCATTGAAAATGCAGCATCTAAGCGAGGGGATTGGAAGGGGCTAGTAGAAAGTCGCTTTCATATTTTACATCATGAAACTAAACCATTTATACCGGGTTTTGTTGATCAAGAACTAAAGCAAATGACAGGAATAGATTACCGTCTTAGAAGCAGACTAAATATTGATAGTTTTACTGGAATTGTTATTAATCTGATTATTTCACATAACAATCGTCGTCATAATAGATATCAAAGAGATACAGATATGATCGCTGATGATGTACTTCCTATACCGACAGAACTATGGAAATGGGGAATTGCAAATCGTTCTGGCAGGTTGAAATCTTATGATGAAGATGTGGTTAAACTCAATCTGTTACCCATTATCAAGGCAACTATCACTTCCCAAGGTATCAAACTAAATGGGAAATTGAATAATTTGTTCAAACTTAAAGGTAATTATTTGTACTACACTTGTGAAAAAGCAGAAAAAGAACAATGGTTTACGAAAGCAAGAAGTGGTTTACTTACTCAAGAAGAAAAATCTATAACTGTTTCTTACGATATCAGAAAACCTAATTTTATTTATTTACCTTCTCGAGATGGTAGAAGCTTTGAAAAGTGTTCGCTTATAGATCCAGAAGAAATATACAGTAATAAAAGCTTTTATGACATTGATTATAAGCTTACTAAAGAAGATTTAGAAAAACAGGAAACACAAGGAGAAGAATTACAAAAAGAAATTGATGTTACTGTAGATATCGAAAATATTGTTAATACTGCTGAAGATAATTTCAAACTAGACCAAGATAGTACTATTACTAAAACACAGCAGATAGCTAAAATTGGGCAGAAGAGAAAAAATGAACAAAATCAAAGAAGAGAACATGAAGGGTTTGAGCTACAAAGAACAGAAAGCGAATCTACTTCCGATTCCAAAGATGAAGTACAAAGTGAAGATACAAATTCTAACACGTTATTAGTACCAGATTATAGTAATATTCTTGAGCAAAATCGGGAGGGGCGTAAACGTGGACGAAGCAGTTAATTTTAAAATATATCATGAATGGGATTGGAAAGCCCTGCCTAATGGTGGATTAGTAGCTATAGCACGATATAGGGAACATAAACATACAGAATATAATCTAAATCCCTTAATACAAACCCTTCCTGAAATTATTTCTAATCAAGAATTTCTTAACAAAGTAACTTTGGAACCTGATTTATCTGATGAAGAGATAATATGGGAAGCACATGATAGGTTTCATTGTGTTGAAAGATTATCTGATTTTTATTTTGAGCCATTAGGTAAAACTGTATCATTATATCGTTTAGTCTCTACATTAATTATGCGGGGCTATTTACACCGTAATCCTTTGGTTTCAGAATATGCAAAGCGTTCAAGAGAAATTAATGAAGCTGTGCAAGACGGTGATGGAAGAAACATATTAAAATATATCAGTCTTCGCATATCGGCTTCAGCTTTAACATTAATCGGCCCTTCAGGGATTGGTAAGTCAACAGATATTAAGCGTATACTTTCTCTTTATCCACAGGTAATCGTTCACCCAAACTATAGTATTTATCAGGTTGTTTGGGTCAAAGTTGACTGTTCTCCCATTGGCTCTTTGAAGGGATTATGTAGCGATATATTTTTTGCTTTAAGCAGAATCTTAAAAGATGAAAAATACCAAAAATATGCTGTCCCAAGAAACTCTGTAGATTATATGCTGGCTGAACTTGCCCAAGTAGCTAACACTATTAATTTAGGAGTATTAGTTATTGATGAAATGCAAAATCTTGCAAATACAAAAACAAATGAAAACGATATATTAAATTACTTAGTTGATTTGAGCAACACTATAGGAGTACCTATAATTCGCATTGGGACACCAGAAGCCAAGCCGATTCTAATGGGGAATTTTAGAAATGCACGAAGAGGAGGAGAATGTATTGAGTGGCATAGACTAACTAGAGTAACTAATAAACAAGATGATTCCTGGAAGAAAACGGATTTTTATTACCTTATAACAGGATTGTGGCTTTATCAATGGACAAAGACATCTGTTAAATTTGAAAAAGAATTTTATGATACTTTTTATAATTGTAGTCAGGGGATTATTGATATTACCATTAAGCTTTACAAAATGGTTCAGTGGAAAGCAATAGCGATTGGTGGTGAAGAAGAGATTACCGTAGAATTGATCAATAACGTTGCCGCAGAAGGCTTGATTTTAGTCCAGCCTATGCTGGATGCTATTCGTTCAGGAAAGCAAGAAGATATTGAAAAGTATAGAGACATTGCACTACTTGATGAATATGTCACAAATTATAGAGAAAAGTGTATATCTGAACTAATAGGGAGACAACAACAAGAAATTCGTGACTCGGTACGGAGGCAGCAGGGCAGAGAAAGCATTTTACCAAAGGTAAGTGCGATAACAGCGGAACTACTGAGAACTGAAAAGTTAGGGTTAGATTTTCATAAAGCTATAGAATATGCGGAAAAAGTTGTAAACTCCAGCAAGGAAGATGACGATATTTTGACATTAATCAAAAATGCTCAAATTCTTGCTTTGGATGGTGATTCAGTAAAGACAAGTAAATCCCAAGAAAGCATACAGAGGAAGTCTAGTTCAAAACCAGCAACTAATAAAAAACGGCAAGCAGCAAAAAAAACAAATAAAAAGCAAAATTTAAGTGAAAATTCTCAATCGGATGAAGGATTGGAGACACTTAATAAATTTATCTCAGATGATATAACTAAAATTCAGTAATAATTATGCTGAATGGTTTTCCTCTAATTTATCCTGACGAACTTTTATATAGTGTGATTGCTAGATATCATATTAGAAACGCTTACAAAAGCTTTCAGCAATCAGATATGGAATTATTTGGATATGCATCGCATCAAATGTACAGAGTCATTTTACCCTGCAATCTAAATCATTTAGTCAGAGAAATACGTTTGCATTTATTCTACGAGCTAAATATAAATGATTTAATTTATCATCATACCTTATACCCATTTTATGCAAGTTTTTTACCTCCACAGGAAGCATTGCTACTCAAAAATTATATGGAGCAAAAAGCTAATGTTTCCCTTTCTGAAATATTAAAATATCCTCGAAATAATAAAGAAGAAGCAAAAACATTTTTAAAATTTTGTCTTTACTGTATAGAAGAAGATACACAAAAGTATGGAGAACCTTATTGGCATAGATTTCACCAAATCCCTGGTGTAATTGCTTGTCCCATTCATCGAATACCTTTAAATAATAGTTTAGTCCCAATAGAAACTAAAGAAATACATTATCATACTCCAAGTGAGAAGAACTGCCCACTTAACACCAGCACAACAATTTACAATGATGAAACTCTACAAAAGCTATTAGTATTTGCTAATGATATTGAATGGCTGATTAATAATAATTTCACTTTTCAAGGTTTATCCTGGCTTCGTAGCCAGTATAAGACCTATTTAACTAATAAAAACTTTATAACCGTATTCTCTAAAGATAAATTTATATTTCATGAGCAAGAATTTTATAACGCAGTGTTGGCATATTACGGACAAGATTTTTTAGAAGCCATTAATCCAAAAAGAATAAAAAACCCAGACAAATATTTGAGTAATTGTCTACTTGCCTGTGACCTTAATCCAATAATAGACCGTGTGATGCATATCTTATTGATCAAATTTTTGGCTAATTCTATTGAAGATTTTTTTAAAGCACAATAATTGTTAGCTCTTTGTTGAAAAACTAACAATTATTATGCTAAAACGCCTAAAGACATCTTATATTGAAAAGCTAAATCAGCAGGAGTGAAATTAATCACAATATTTCGTTTTTAAACGCCTAAAGGCAATCTAATATTGAGGCATCATTCAAGTATCGAGCCTTTATTTTGATTCTTTGAGTGTGATCAACGCCTAAAGGCAATCTAATATTGAAGCAGGGTAATCCCTAAACTTATTGATTCATAGCTACCTCCAGGTAAGATTACAAGCACCTGCCGCAAAACATCTCGAAATTGACACAGTGAAATGGTTTAACCCTTTATCTCAAGCTAAAAAAGCTTATCCTGTTAGTGTTTCAAGAGATTGCAAGCTCCTTAAATCAGCTTGAAACTGCTGAATACTCCATTTAGCAAGGAACACAGATGCTTTATCCTCTTGTCCTGACTCTACAAACAGGCATACTTGCAAAAAATGTTTGACATACTCTCTTGTTAATTGAAACAATACACCTCTGAAAAATTTTTCCGTATTGGGCAAGGTAACATGAGATGTAATTGGAGATGAATATTATCTAAGCTGTCTGGATTACAGTCCACGATAATTCAGGTGGTTGCCTCCCCAAGGATTTTTGCAGCATATAACGCTGCCATCGTGTTCCCTGTGACCCAACGTGGTCAACCCAATAAGGTAGAGTTAGCAAACCCTCTTCATTTTGAACTAACCACTCAAACGACTCGCCTTCATATTTTTCAGAAAAGAAGCTAACAGAATTAACTAGATCGCGGCTCTCTCCCAAGCACAGTCCACCAAAACGATTGATAGAAGCAGGGTTAGTCAATGCAAAATGTAGACGTTCTGGCAAAGTTGGTTTTGATTTATCTGTACCTGCAATAATCCAAACAACAAATTCGATATTCGTCAATAATTCCTGATAATCAGGTTTAATGTTGCTAGGATCGTGTATATCCAGTTTTTTGAATCGGTGAAACTTCCGAATTACTGTAGATTTTTTAGGTTCAGAGAGGAGTGCAATTGCTAACTGAGTTCCACAGTGCCTATAACGATTCATCTCGCCAATCATAGAAAGCAACATCCCATACACTGTTGATGGTGGTGGCACTGGATAAGTTTCAACATACTCTCTGGCACGAGATTGGCGAAAGCAAGCCACAGGTACTTCAACTTTCAAAGCAATTGTCGTCATGTTCTTAGCTCCTCAAAGCCAACTGCAAATCTTCTGCTATAACCTGTTTTAATGCTTCTACTACGGCTTTCACTCCTGGAAAGACATTTGCTCCTAAATCTTCTAGAGTCTTGGATATAGCTCCTCCTATCCATAATTCTTTTGGATCAATATCTCCAGCTTCGACACGTCGAACTAAATCTGGAACTGTGATATTTCTTAGTTCATCTTCTTCAAAGCAATATAAAAAACGAGGGGAAGAATCATGTGTCCATCGCATTACAATACTTTCAGGTGAGAAATCATATAAAAAACGAGCATGATTTCCCGCCACTTCACCAATCGAAATCAAGCCGTCTAAGACAGCAAGGATGCGAGATTTATCTTTAAGGCTATTGGGTGTCAATGCAAAACCATATTGATAACGAGTAGCATGAATCTCTGTGGCATAAAGAGAATTTCGTCCTTTTAGCCCACTAGCACTATTAAAGGTAATATTTCCACTGTAGGGAATCGTTGATATTGCACGAGTAACTTCTAATACACCTCGTCTAGCAGTTATTTTACCTTTAGGCTTTTGCTTGCCTTTACGTCGAGAAGTTTGCTCATCCTTACCTTTAGAATTTTTTTTATTATCATCTTGAGATACTTCCTCGGCATCGCCTCCAGACTCATCTGACGCTTCCATTTTTGCTGCTTCTGCCTGCATAAATCCCAAAACATCATCATCAATGAAGCGAATATCATCAAAGTTGAGGTCTTGCCAAACATGATCCGCTACTGGTTGAGCATTTTCATCCCAACGTCGATTCACTGCATACCCAACGTTTTGCCAGGAGTACCGTAATGCCCAACGAATAGCCTCAGATGAAACTGTAGTATAAACTTCACCTTTCCAATCTAATTTTTGTAAGGGAGTTACATTACCCTCATTTTCCCCACGATTATTAGCTGCGGTTCCGTAACTAGTCAAAATATTGCTGAACAAATGAAACATTTAAATTCTCCTAAATCGATTATTAATCACACACTTCCGATATATTTAATTCTGCGATTTTGCTTTTTGGATAACTAGCAAGAGCAATAAAAGTTAAATCCTTCGCTATTTTCCAATCCATTATTCCTGAAGTTATGGATAGTATTTCATCTAAATTTGCTTGTAAAATTTGATTATGCCCTGCTTTACCCCAAAACTCTGCAATAAATTTTCGGAAGTTTGCAGCATTTGTGCAACGTCCTAATTGAGATAGAATGCGTGCATTTTCTCTTTCAATTTGAACATATTCATCTTGCTTAGTTCGAGCATAAATTTTCGCATATCTTATTTTTAATGTTTCATGAACACATTTGATGAAGAGTTTTTGAGTTTCTACATCCCATTGGGAATTAGATATCATTTTGTAGATTCCTTGATTATCATCATTACTGAGTTCCAATAAATGATTATCTTGAAGCTTTGTAGATAAATTAAACCACCAAGGCAGGCTGTTTGCTAAATTGTCTGCAATTATTCCTCTAAGCATATTTGCAATAATAGGTGTTTCATTTTTAGATTTAAAATTTTGGTAGTTTGGAAAAAATATACAACTAAGTTTATAAACTGAATTAACTGTTTCACTTGCCTGCAAAAATGCTGTTTCTGTACGAGTTTTTTGCTGCTTTGACCAAGCAGCCTTTCCAAATAATATTACCTGGCATCGTTCTACTGGATCAAATGCAGTCTGTTGTACATTTGCTTCATAAGTCAAGAATCTTAATCCTGCATCTCCCAAACTAGATGCATAAAAGTAGTTATAATCTAAGTCAGTTAAATTCCAACAATATTGAGCATAAGCTTCTAAGTCAGCTACTTGGGGTATTACTAAGATAAAATGGGGCTTTTCCCGTTCCAAGTGAGATCCCAAAACGAAATACTGACAAGCAACAGGAGCAAATAACAGTGCTAAAGCCAGTTCCGGTTTTTCATAAAACTTAGTTTTTTCACGAAAAACCTCATGACGAATTACTGCTCCCGGATAAAGCCAACCTACTATACCTATTGGCTCTTTTAAAAGCTGACCTTGTTTGTTGCATAGGTGTTTTGCGAAAACTTGGTGTGCATATTCATCTACCTTTTTATAATGGACAACAGCTTCCATTTCATCAACTGTTAGCACTGTAGATACGTTCCCAGCGGATTTAAAAAACTTGTTATGCTGAAGAAATGTTCCTGTTATTCCTAGATGCTTAATTATTTTGGTTAGAATATTCCCTGGTTGAGAATTTACCCCAGGCAGGTCAATTAAACCCTCATCACTAATTTTAAATGATTGTTTAAGTAACCAGTCTAAAACTATGAAATCTTCTTCTCCATCCCAGTCGAGACTTATAGAATGAGGAGTCCGCGACCAAGTTAAATTACTAGGACGCTTTGTAGATTCAGGATATAGTTTTTCTAGTTGTCCTAGTGTCATCCATAATCCTGCTAATCCAGCATTGTGTAATATAGTCATGCTTGGATCGCTCAGATTTAATTGTATTCTTGATTTAAGTGAACTTTTCGTTATAGCCATACTATGATGCTTTCGTAAAACATTTTTTTGAGATAAAATTAAATTTTTTCTAATTTTTAATACTTATTTGAGTGGGACGAAAAACCCACATCCCATTGTATGCTTTCCACCAATACTATATGCTTGTAATATTAATGAATCTTCCTCACTAAGATGCTTTACTTCTAATCCAAATCCCACTAAAGTAGATTCTTTAACTTTAATAGTTCTACGTTTTGGAGTTCCATCAAGATTAGTTTGAATATTAACGGTTCCTTTAATCCCTAGTTGTTCTATTTGGCGCTGTGCTACTTTTAAAAAGCTCTTGGGTTCTTGGCAACCTTTGATAAATACAATGCGTGAGCGTAATTTTTCTGTAGGCTGAAGTAGCTCAATTTGAGGAATGCCTAATCTAATAGTATTTTCACCAATTCTGAGTGATTTTCCTGCTAGCGAATAAAATAATGGTATTTTATCCACAGGTAGGCGAATCCGTAATCTCGAATTTTGATTGAGATAAAGTTTACCAAACTGATCGGGATTACCTGTAATACGACAAATTCTTACTATTTTTGAATCATGGAGTTTAGGTTGAAACTTAGAAATTCCAGAATACAAGTGATAGCAATGATCTATTGCTATAATCTGACCAATTGTTCTAAAACTTAAATCTGCATATATAAGCTGAAGCTGGCAGGTTAAAAGTTCTTTTATATTGGTGCAGGCTAAAGTTTCTGTACAAGGTTTATCAACAGTTAGACCGTAACCTATTGTCATATATTTTCCTTTTTTAAATTTTTAAAAGCATTTTTTCCTCCAGACTAAGCTGGCATATTTCAATTTATCTGATAACAGATATATTAAATGCATATTACATTTTTAATTTCTTAGCCAATGTTCAATTTCTTTCTTCTATCCCTGGCGGCTCTAGGCTTATCCAGCTCATATATACAGTACGACAAACAGGATTTATTGCTACTGTGACCCAAGGACGTACAATCTGACCATTATTATTATCAACTAGACAAATATCCATACAAGATATGTCTACTATGTAAGAGGTTGGTTGAAAATATTCAGGCATCAAGATATTCCTGTGTTCTTTAGATTAATAACAAATTAGAACAGCTATACTTTATTTAAATGAGAATTTTTACTGAACTTTATTAAATAAGTTAGCAATAATAAATACACCTTAAGTATAGCGTTTTAGTGATAAAACAATATAGCCCATTATTAATATTTTTTCAAATAGTTTGCTTTACACAGTAGCTTACGTAAGCTATTAGCTTATACATCTATAAGTATTTTCGTATAAGCCTTTTAAGGCTTAAGCTGTTATATTTTCTTATATTTTTTTATTTTTACTCATAACAATATAAAGTTATCAACCATCTGAACGAAATTTTATAAAATGCACATTTTTCAATATTGAAACGACTTACTGCAATCAAATAATTTTTTTATCAAGTTTTTATCAAGTATTAAAAACAAAAGTTTGACAAAAAGCAATAATTATGCATTTTGCAAAGTAATAAATGATTTAAATTTACACTACTGACATCAGATACTTATTCAATAAGCATTTAAGCAATCTCAATTTGATAGTACTATCAGAAAAGTTGCATTATTTTCCTGTCTTAAGTATTAAGATTGTTACAGTCTATTAAATTAGCCTAAGTTAACTTTATACTCAGTGTTTGTTCAACTGATTTTAATGCTGATTGTATATCTGCGTTCAAAGCATCTGCCTCAGTTTGAATAGTACTTACACTCTTACTGACTTCTGCTAGGGATTTTTTGATAGTCCTGATACGTCTCAAAGCTGTGCGGATCTGCTGAATTTGTTGTTCAACAGCAGTTACATCCAGTTCTGATTCAAAGCTACGTAATTTATTTAACCTTTGCTGGATCACCAAAAAGCGGATAGCAATGATTAAAAATGGATGGGTTGTGGCGATCCAATAACCTGACTCAGAAACTCCTTCTGCCCAATCACCGATTTCCTGGGCTAATCCCTCGCGGGAATAACTTAAGAAAATTGCCGAGTTTGCAGAACGCCGCACCATTGCTGACTGTAAATGTTGAGTGATTGCTTGGCGACCAAAAGGCTTTGAGGGTCGTTTCCTAGCTTCAATCACTATTGACAGTTCAATTACAGCTAACGATTTACTGGTGAACTTTAGGAGAATATCGCCAGTATCCCCATCACGACCAATATGCTCCACCTCTACACCACTCAACTTTGCCCAATTTCGTAGTTCGACAACAACTAATTCTTCAAAGTTGATGCCTTTTGCAGTTGTCTGCTCAAGTACTTGTTGTGTCACCTGTTGATCTCGAATTTCTCTGGTCAGCTTTTCCACTTGTTCGGTTAATGGTTTGACAGACTCAGAAACCACATTTTTAACTGCCGCAGCTAGAGTACCATTTTCCTTTGTGGCATTTATTAATGCTGCTTTAAATGCGCCTTGAATAGAATCAGAGCGTTTGGCATCTAAGAGTTGACGTAATGAATTCAAAAAGCGGCCGACAACAGAAGTTTCTCTGGCGGGATCAATTTCGAGTGTGAGCAAAGTGCTGACGCTATTGAGTTTTTCAGTGAGAATGGCTGATGTCAGATTAATTTGATTTTGGAGGGGAGCTAATAATTGACCATTCTCTGTCCCTACTTGATTAATTAATTCCTGCTGGAAAGACTCTGCAATTACCTTGACTGCCTGCTGAAACTCCACCAACAAGGATTCCATCTGCTGCTTAATTAATTCGTTGCCATGACGAGTTTGAGCAGTTTGCAAGCAAAGAAATCCTAACTCAAAAGCATCCCGGCAAATATCCTCGTATTCTGACTGGGGAAATTGTTGTAAGTAGCTGATTGCATTTTTGAGAGGGATTGCCATGCGATGAATCAAGACATGGCTTTGGGTCAACTCAATACTGGAGGGCAAGTAATAGGAATCATTGGTGGAACGGTTCATGGAGCAGGGCTAGGCTGGTGACGATAAATTGCACCCTACTACCTATTTTTTATGTCAGTCAAGGAGATGAAGAAAAGTTTTGTCAATTTGCAAAAACTGAAAGATTAATTCGGGTGTTGAGGATTATGCCACTGTTCCAAGAGAGGATTAATTACTTCGGCGTTGGTGAAAAGAAAATCAGCCACAGCCATAATTCTCTGGTAAGGTAATCCAGCTTCTCGACGGCTGGCTTGTCCACCCAACCAGTGATAAGCCGTAGATTTAGAGATGGCACAGATTTTTGCTAATTCTTCGTAACCCAATCCCCAACGATAGCTAAAATCTTGAGGGGACATGAACATTTGGTTATGCAGTTCTAGTAACTGCTGATGTTGTTGAGCTTCAGACATGATTGCCCTGAAGCCCTTCCAAGGATGAATTATCTAAAGGTTCGATATCATCCTCGAAAGCGAAGTCGCAGATGCAAATTTCACGAGAGGGACTGCGCTCATCTAAAAGAACCAAGTAATGTAAGCCAGTGGCAATACAACTAGCTTGTTGGGTGTATAAGACTCCAATGATGCGACCAAAATCGCCGTTGGGTACTTGAAACCATCGTACCCATTCACCGAGATGAAATTTCTGCTGGGGTAATTCGCTGGGAATAAGCTCTGGTAAAGCAACTGGCGGTATTTGAAGGGGTATTTCAGGCATAAAATTTTTTGTACCAATCTCTAATGTTATTTATACACTACAAAGAGTTATTTATAATATGTAGACTTATACTCTGCACTTTTTGAACATTGTGCAGTGAGCGAAAAAAATGAACTAAGTATTAAACAGCGCTTTGGCAAAGCGGTCAGACGACGTAGGCGTGAACTGGATCTTTCTCAAGAGCAACTAGCAGAACGGGCTGAACTTCATCGTACTTACATATCCAACCTGGAAAGAGGTGAGTTGAATCCTTCGTTAGAAACTATGGAAAAGCTAGCAAACGCCCTAGACATATCCATTCCGGCAATGTTCATTAATTACGGCATTCAGGTTGAGAATGAACCAGGGAAGGATTGTTGAGCAGTTGCATACTGCATTTCATGATTCATCATAAAACTCAGACCCTTATACATTTGAGTAGGCTATCCAATAAAGTGCCAATTCATCAGGAACAAACGGTCATTGCTTCTTGGTGCGCTAAGGCTTGCATTCAGCTACGATGATGTTGAAATTTCAAGACCTTTAGTCCCGATCGGCGTTCGTATGCACCTGTATATCCTCTTTTTTCTGGTGGCTTTGGGCTTTTAATGTACAAACGGCAGTATTCCAGTGGTTCCATTGACAGTTTATTTTGATTACGTCAATTAATGATTTTGTCGCCTGTAGTACCGTAAATAATACCCACTGAATATGGTAATCATGGAGACGAACTTTCCTTCTCTTCAGAGTGAGCGAAGAGGAGTAAATCAGATAATAGTTGAACCTGGGAGTTCTGTAACTGGTGGTTCTCCCCAAGTTTCAATTTGGTTAAACGTGTGTCGGCTGAGGGGATAAAACCGCACGCTGTCTTCTGAAACTTTCACTTGTTTATGGAGTCTTTTTCGCAGTTCATTATATTTATTTTGGTCAAGAACACATTCAAATACTGAATATTGCACTCGTTGACCATATCCTTCTAATAAATCAGACACTTTTTTGCGTCTTTTATCGCAAGGTATGTCATATACTATTACATAAAATAGCATTCAACGAATTTCATAAGGCTTATAGAGTTTGCTAGGCTGATAAACGAATTCTTTAAAAGATTTAATTTGCTGTGTCATTAAATCCCAACGAGGTTGTTTTTCTCCCTGAGAATTTTGTACTTCTTCTGACAAGCGTTGTAAAAAATATTTAATATATTTTGGGCGACCAGAGTTATTCAGATAGCAACCTCCATCATGATATTCAAAATCGTTTTGAGTATCCATGACTTTGCTATTGATTAACCAAAGTACCAGAGAATCAATAATTGGGGCGCGAAATTCTTCAATTAAATCGGAAGCAAGAGCAGCATGGCGTTCTGTGCCTTGATGTAGACAAGCGTAGTAAGGGTCTAGTCCTTGGAGTTCAATTATTGTCAACAGGTGATTCCATAGGATTTGGTAGCCAAAACTCAGCATCGCGTTCACCGGATTTCCTGGAGGACGGCGGCTACGCGCTAAAAATACAAAATCAGGATGATTCAAACATTCACCGAAGGCTGAAAAATACTGTGCTGCACCAGCCCCTTCTAATCCCATCAATCGCTCTATCGTTTCAGCTTCTCCTGATTTTTGTCCCAAAACTTCTAAACTTTTGATGGCAATTTCAGCCGTTCCGGAAGGGTTACGCCGTTGTTGTCTCTGTAAAAATGTGCGGCTATTTTTCAGTTTGGCTTGGACAATTTTTCTAGCTGCTAACAAGCGTTCGATTGCTGTTAATTGTTGCTGATAACGAGATAATTGACGATATCCTCGTTCAATTGGCATGAGCCGACCATAGCAGTATCCCATGCGGGATAAATAAGCGATGGGGATATCTCGCCATAGACAAGTACGAATCGCCTGAGTAGTGATTTGAGATTTACCAAATATTAGTATTTGTTCCAGTAATGGTAATTGTACTTCGCCATGAATAGTTTCTCCTTGTTTAATGATTAGGGTTTCTGCTTTGAGACTGATATAACAACCTTGTCGGGAGACGTACAGTGTCCGCATAAAATTTTAAGATAATATCAAAGGAAAACGGTTAAAATATTGCTAGTTATTTTTTACTTTCTTTGGTCATTTGTGACTGTTGGGTAATGATTTCAGCTTGCAAGGTTTTAATTTGGGATGGTTGCAAAAAATTCACTACAGCATCACCTACTGTAGCGTTGACAAAGCTGGCGACGGCGATCAAGATTGTATTGATGATTACTGCTGTTAGCCCCAAAGGTGCTATTAACAGGATAATTAGAGTGATAGCACCGTTGAGTAAGGCTATCCCAAGATTACGGATTAATGCAGCGCGGGAAGAGATATACATAAATATGATGTTTGATAGTTGTTTCTGTTTTCTCTACACCTCAAAAGTAAGTGCTGGTTTGAGATCGTGCTAGTGGTTTCATGCGAATGACAAATTTACTAAGTTTTTTACTTTCTCTGCGGCGGGGTCGGCAAAACTGGGAAATGCTTATGTTCTCATTGACCCTGCCGATGTCCCTCTGTACAAGGATTTCAGAGTTTTTATATTCCCTTGTAAAGGTAAAAATTTCTTTATTCACCGACCCCGTCGCAAAGGGCATCTGGACATCAGACACCATAAGGGTTTAAATAAGAGGGGTCGCTTCTCCAACGAGAAGTGGAATTAATGGAAACTCATCACTTATTTGTTTTATTAAGCAGGCTTCATAACCTTTACAAGTCGCTTCTCCAACGAGAAGTGGAATTAATGGAAACAACGTATCCGTCTCGCCCTCCAATATAACAATAGTCGTCGCTTCTCCAACGAGAAGTGGAATTAATGGAAACAGGTACGTTACTAACTTGGAATAGGTAGATTTAATAAAAGTCGCTTCTCCAACGAGAAGTGGAATTAATGGAAACGAATTAACTGCCAATCATCACGTAATCCTTTTACAGGTCGCTTCTCCAACGAGAAGTGGAATTAATGGAAACTTCTCTATTTGTAGGTTCCAGGTATAGGTCTTCTGTAGAGTCGCTTCTCCAACGAGAAGTGGAATTAATGGAAACTTCTAGAAACCAAAGGAGCTACAAAAGAAGAATACAAAGGTCGCTTCTCCAACGAGAAGTGGAATTAATGGAAACGGTATTGAGGTCAGTTTCTCGTAGCCTCGGTTATCGTGTCGCTTCTCCAACGAGAAGTGGAATTAATGGAAACACCAAATGATAATCCCCTAGCATTTGATTACGCCAGTCGCTTCTCCAACGAGAAGTGGAATTAATGGAAACACCACCCACCTCCCCCTCGGAAGCGGGTGGTGGGGAGGGGGGTCGCTTCTCCAACGAGAAGTGGAATTAATGGAAACCAAAAGTACGGACTTTTTCAGGTGCAACTCTTACGGTCGCTTCTCCAACGAGAAGTGGAATTAATGGAAACGTAGTGGTACTCCTTCAATGGTGATCATTGATATAAGAGAGGTAAGTCGCTTCTCCAACGAGAAGTGGAATTAATGGAAACTTTAAAAGACCCATGTGGATATCTCCGGTATTTAGGTAAGGTCGCTTCTCCAACGAGAAGTGGAATTAATGGAAACTAACCAGCCAAATAATCCTTTATTCTCCCTGGAGGTAGTCGCTTCTCCAACGAGAAGTGCAATTAATGGAAACAGCAGTGTACGCTCCATATAGGGCAGCATTTAAAGTAAGTCGCTTCTCCAACGAGAAGTGGAATTAATGGAAACTACTAAAGTTTCTGCGGCCTTCTGAGGTTTATTTACTAGTCGCTTCTCCAACGAGAAGTGGAATTAATGGAAACTCAAACTCTAGATACTTGCTCCTAGCGGGTGACTCTAGAGTCGCTTCTCCAACGAGAAGTGGAATTAATGGAAACGCGCCTCTAGTTCTACGAGATAATCTGGGTTTTGAGTCGCTTCTCCAACGAGAAGTGCAATTAATGGAAACAACATGGAAAGGACTGCCATGACCATCCGCCCCACGCTCGTCGCTTCTCCAACGAGAAATGGAATTTTTCTAAACAAAAAGGTCGAGATGTAATATCCTGACCTTTAAAAGTATTTTGGAATATATATTTTTATTTATTACTACTCATAAACTTTAAGAATCGCCTCACCAATTCCCTTAACCTTAGCTACCAATTCCTCTGGCTGCACTACCTTAACATTACCGCCAAAACCGACAATCCACCGCAGAAACTCCACATCATCCAAGTACCATGTAGGCAGTACCACCCGGAAGCGATTGGGAAACTGTTTACTTGTGGTTTTTTTCAGACAGAAAATTGACTTAGGTAACATTAATCTTCCGCCCTCAACAGGTGGAGACATATTCATTTGTCTTGCAGGGAATCTCTTAGTGCCTTCAGCGATAAATCGGAACATAGCGTCGTTAAACCACAGTTCCACTGTCACACAAGCCTGAGAACGTTCTTGTTTATCGTGGCTGAGAAACTGACGTTGGTCACTCACACTATACCCCAAAAAAATACCTGCACTAGCAGCAGAAAGCTTCTGTAATTTCTGTAATGATTTTTCCTGTTTCTCTTTAGAACGGAATCTTCCTTGAAATTGACCTATGAACAATCTATCCAAACGCTCAAACCGGAACAGTCCTGCATACTTTCCACTTTCACACTCAAAACCTAAATACCACGCTTGGTTACAAAAAACGATTTGCAAAGGAAATGCTAAAAAAAAACTTTCTTCATCAAGAACAAACTTACCGCCGCCAGAAAAGCGATTTAATTCCAGTAATTGCCCTTTAGCTATTGCCTCTTCCAATTGCTCTAAATTCCTAGACAGAGCATCGGTTGGTAAAAACTTTGGGTCAATCATACTACGATTAGCAATCGCCCTGACAGGATACACATGATTTAGCCCTAACTTACTTTTTAGCATCCGCGTGGCAAATATTTCATAAATCTCCAGTGCTACAGGATCATCAAGGCTTTTAGCCTGAGACTGGAGAACATCAAACACTTTAGTTAATTCATGTGTTGATAAAATCGCTGTCCCTGCAAAATACCCATCTCTCAAGGGAAATTCTGGCAATATTTTATAAGGCTTGAGAACCTTTTCTATGTCCTTGCGGACAATATCTAAACCATCGCCATCGATAATCCCATTTTCTCTGAGTGCAGACACGAGCGTTTGTAGACTTCCCTTTCCTGTATCTTGCAAAAATGGGTGGTGGAGAATCAAGCGAATGATTTGTATCAACCTCCGAAAGCTGTCGCAGTCAGAATAAGCATGAGTTACAAAAGTCGATAGAGTAATTGAGCGATCGGGTGATACGGTAATGCCAGAAGAAGGGGCAATACTATTGGCTCCAATGAGGGAATTTTGTTGTAGCCAGTGTAAATCAGATTCGATGGCATTTTTATTAGCATAAATAGTACCGCATAATTTATCCATGAAAGCGGTAACTTCCTCTAAAGAACTTGCAAACAGAGGAACATTACCCAAAATGCTTTCCAGCAAACTGTGGTTAGTGGTTTGCAGATTTCCAATTCCTGGATAGCGAATAATTAGAGAAATTAAATGCATTAAGCGCTCAAAATCCAGCAGCTTACTATAACCGTGTAAAGTAATGTGGCGATTACGATTAGCGCGGTTAGTAAGGGTACGAGGAAGCTGTTGGATTTGGGTTGGAATTTGTTGAATGTCGAACTTGGAAGAGGTGACATCGATTTCTTTGACAGATGCAAATCCCTCTACTGCTACTGGAGGAAAGTCTTGGAGAGATTTGTGCATATTCTCAATGATCGTGTCTGGAACTTGTCGGGTGCGCTGTTGATTCCAAGCTTTGCAAGTTGCCAAAGGAGTTTGCAAATACCACCCCATCCACAAAACCTCTTCCCCATGCTCTGCAAGGCAAGCAACAGATGAATTTAGCTTTTTTAACAAATCCATCCGCCATACACGCTTGGCATTGGTAGCGTCATAGATTATAGAATCACCTTGAGCTATTGCATCAGCAATCTCAAAAATTACTTTTTCTTCTATCTGACTCCACTCACCCTGGATACTTGCATCGCCATAGAGGTTTTGGCGAATTGTATCAGTGGAGATAATACGATAATTCCCTAGTTTTGCTAACTCGACCGCGAATGTGGTTTTCCCACTACCGGGGATGCCGATGAGGAAGTGACAGATCATCAAGAGTTCAAGGATAAAAGTTTGTCTACTTTAACTTTTAACTGTTATTTGTTTGTTGTCTAGGCTTTTCAAGCGAATGACGACGGTATTAATTAAGGGTTTAATTAATATCTGCTTCTCAAATAGAAAAGCGAAGTAATCGGATTGTTTTTCTATTAATTCCGATTTAACCCAACCGTAGGGGCCATATTATCGCAGAACCTCTCAAAGCCTTCTTTAAGTTTCCATTAATTCCGATTTAACCCAATCGGTAGGGGTCTCTTGCGTTTTTACACCAAATTCAGGTATGTCGTTTCCATTAATTCCGATTTAACCCAATCGGTAGGGTCTCTTAAAGGTCAAGGACTACAAGCGGAACATACCGTTTCCATTAATTCCGATTTAACCCAATCGGTAGGGTTAATAGTGAAGTTGATAGATGCCTATCTACTATAAGTTTCCATTAATTCCGATTTAACCCAATCGGTAGGGAAAAAATGGAGAATCATGGACAAGAGAATTCTATTAGCGTTTCCATTAATTCCGATTTAACCCAATCGGTAGGGGATGTCTGGTATTGCTTTTGCCGAAACAACAGTAGGTTTCCATTAATTCCGATTTAACCCAATCGGTAGGGTTTAACAGGGGGCACAAAAACCCCTGAAGAAAGTTTCCATTAATTCCGATTTAACCCAATCGGTAGGGCAAAAAGTCTGTTAGGCCTATTCAGCCTAAAACTGTTTCCATTAATTCCGATTTAACCCAATCGGTAGGGCATTTTGTATAAACTAATTCTCGATCCCGATCAAGATGTTTCCATTAATTCCGATTTAACCCAATCGGTAGGGAAAAATCTGGATAACAATTCCAAATCCAAAGTATAAACCGTTTCCATTAATTCCGATTTAACCCAATCGGTAGGGGTTTTCCAAAAAGTAATAATTGAAGCAAAGGCAAAGTTTCCATTAATTCCGATTTAACCCAATCGGTAGGGAGTTCGTCTAGGAGGCTTTGCCCCGTAAGGCTTTCAGCCAACAAATCGACACACCTCTGAAAAAGAGTATATATCTTATGTGAAATTAAGTAAAATACACACCTCAAACCCTTGTTATGTAAGGCATCGACACACCTCAACGAAAAATATAGGGTTTCGGCGATTCGGCGAGGTGTGTAGATGAACATCTCAAACTTCCCGTTAAGAGTTAATAGTGGCGTTGCATAAACAAGCGATGCAATTAATGTATTGAAATCTAAAACTCCTTATCCTCTCTTTACGTCTGCGCCTCTGCGTGACATAAATCATCTCACAAAAATGCAATACCTTAACAGGGTACACAATTAAATCTTACTCAGACATCCAAAAAATATTTCGTCATTCGCATGAAAAGGTATTTACATTCTCAATTTTTCCGAGAAGATGTAAATGTCACAGTAATTCCCCTAGTGCTACATAACTCCAAACTTGCACAAAACCTTAAATACTATATGTGCTTAATTGGCTTATTTTATTCCTAGCTTACCTCTGAAAATTAAGCGATTAATTGACAAAACAAGAATTATTACAAAGTATAACTACTGAGTACAAGTTCAATTTCTTACTGTAATTTAGACAAGACCGCATCCAGTAACTATGGTAAACGTGGCCAAATATACAGCAATAACCTTTGCTCCGGTGCAAGGGTTTATCGAGAAATCCCGTAAACTCCGAGACTTGTATGGTGCATCTCTGATTCTCTCCTATCTCAGCCAGCAGCTAGTAAAAGAAGCTGAAAAAACTACAACAGTCATTTCCCCAGCAATCCCTAACCTCCAAAAAGGAATGCCAAATCGCATTCTTATTAAAGGAGAATTTTCAAAATCAGAGGTAGAAAAAACCTTATTGTCCGTGTGGAAGGGAATGTTGAAGGAATGTCGATGCTGGATAGAGGAGAAATTACCTGACTATAAATACCACTGGGAGAGGGAGTGGGCAAACTGGGGAAACCACGCCTGGGAAATTTTTTGGGGAGAAGGCGATAGTATTCAAGCAGCGATGGATGATTTAGAAACCCGTAAACTTTCCCGTGGGTGGACTGCCGTCAACTGGATTGGGGAGAGTTCTAGTTTAACAGGTACGGATGGAATTGCATTTCCCGGATTAGGTGGAGAAGAGCGAAATCCTAAAAATCGCCAGTGGACTATAGAAAAAGACGATATTAAAACCTTCTATAAACGCCTTGCTTGTGTATTAGAAAATCGTTCTCAAGATGCAGAACCAGAGGGTAAGTTTTTTGCACTCAATGAAAAATTAAGTGTTCCTGAATTAGTGAAACGTTTAGTCACCCTGCCAGAGATTGCCAACAATTTAGGGATGTCTAAACTAGAAAGCTTCAGCGAAATTTATCGAGGCCCCGAAGCCAAAAATGAGCAAGGTAAAGGACGCTGGACAGGTTGGTTTATGGGTGATGGCGATGAAGTTGGGAAACACCTAAAGGAATTAGCAGACTTAGAAAATGGTGATGACGAACTGAAAAATTTTAGTCAAGCGATGCGTCACTGGGGGGAACACTTTACCGAAGACTTCCCCCAAGAAATCGGTCGGGTAGTTTATGCAGGTGGAGACGATTTTTTAGGCGTAATTTATCGAGACAAAGATCAAGAACCGATTACAGCCCAGCAAGCTTTTGCATGGTTAATCACATTACCCCAAATTTGGGAAAGACATGATCAAAAGATAGGCTTAAGCGTCGGATTTGTTTGGGCAGGTTCTAGCGTCCCTCAAAGAGATATTTTACAACATTGTCGTGAGGCAGAAAAGCTAGCTAAATCTTCAGGGCGTGGGCGAGTCACCATCCGACTTGTCTTTAACAGTGGTCAATATGTGCAGTGGACTTGTCCTTGGGATTATTTAAATATTTTGACCAAGTATCAAGACAGAGAGGAAAAAGCCAACTGGAGTCACATTTATCAAGATTTAGCTCAATTAGAATCCCGACGTGCTTTTAATCTTGATAAAAAGAGCTTTGTCGAAAAATTCGCTATTGAATTCTTTGACATTTACTTTCCAGGTGAAGGCAAAGAATTACTAAATTATGAACGTGCTAAACATCTTGTGGGTTTTGATGATGAAGATGCTCCTTATGACAGAGCAAAAGCCACAATTGATTGGATTAGCAATTTAATTAAAGTAGGCTGGCATTTATGTTCAAATACCTAATCACTATTCGTCCCTTGGGATTAATGTATGGAAGTGCAGGTGCATTTCTTTCACCAGAAAATCTAGTGGGTCGTTCTGGTGCTAAATTCCCGCCAGAAGCTGCGACACTCTCAGGCTTAATGTTTAGCGTTAATAAGACAACAGAAAAGTTTCCTCAAAGTGAGTTGAGTACTAATCTATGCGTTGCAGGCCCATTTTGGGCGAAATACAACGAAAGACAAAATTTTTATATTCCTATCCCTTGGCATAAAATAATTGCCAAAAAAGCCGTTGATGAGTGGCAATTAAAGGATGGTAAATGGGAGCTAGAAAATAAGAGTGAGAAACTAGAACCAGATTATCGTTGGCAAACAATCGATTCTTGGGGAACTCCAGCTAAAGCAATCAGGACTAATGACTATAAATCTGTTGCTGATAATCCTTGGAAATACGTTTCTTTTTTGCATCCCAAAATTAAATCAACTGAACGGTGTGTAGAAAACTCCGATGGACTTTTTCTAGAAAATTCTGTCCAAATGGCAGACGATACCTGTTTAGTTTATCTATCAACGTATCCTATAGAAAACGGCTGGTATCGTTTTGGTGGTGAAAATCATGTTGTCGAAATAGAATGTGAGTCAATCAAAAATAAGAAATTTTTAAATCTATTAAATCAGCCAATAGAACGCACCTTTGCCTTAATTACACCAGCTACATGGGGTTCTAACCGTTTCTCTCACCGCCATCCTCAACATGAAAGCTTCCCTGAAACCGTAGAAATGCTAACAGATAAACCAGTACCCTACCGTTACCGCGCCAAAGGGAATTTAGGAAGGGGACGTTACGCGGTTCCAGCTGGTAGTGTTTATGTGCTTGCAGAACCTTTAAATAAACCTTGGTGGTCATGGGATGAAGCATGGTTTCCCAAAGAAGGTTACAGCCTTAAACGTGTAGGATGCGGTTTATGTTTGCCAACAGAAATTAAAGGAGTCGCCTAAAAAAATGTACAAAAAAGCTTATGGAGTTATTGAAACTTTAGCACCTCTGCACGTCGGTGCAACTGCTGGAGAAGAAAGCGGTAATTTAAACCTCATCTTCCGCGACCAATTTACTCAAACAGGTATTCTTCCCGGTAGTTCGATTCGCGGTCGCCTGCGTTCAGAAATGCGTCTGCTAGATGGAGAACAAGCAGCAAATTATTGGTATGGCAATGAAGCAGGTTCAGAACAATCAGAAATTAATAACGAGTCTATTATCAAATTTGAATACGCTTCTATTCTTTGGCTACCAGTCTTTTGTCCCGGTCAACCAATTGTGTGGGTAACTAGTCCACGTTTACTCCAACGCTACCAAAGAATTGCTGGCGATACTGTCAAATTTAATGGTAAATCTCTCAAAGAAATAGATATACCAGACCCCTATACAGGCTCCAAGAACTTAAAAGCACGAGAATCCCAAGGTAAAAAGACCCTGTTTTTCAATTTAGGATTTTTGACTATCAACAAAATCGTAGACTTATCCCCTTGGTTCCCATCAGGAAAAGAAAAGCCAGCAGTAATAGTAGACGATAGTGATATTTCCATGATTCATGACATGGCTCTATATCGTCAAAGTCGCGTGCGCTTAAAACCTGATCAAAAGGTTGTCGATGGTGGTGGCTTCTTTAACACTGAAGCCTTACCAGAAGGAACTATTTTAGTCTTTCCTATCGCTATCAAAGATGATAAATCAGGGAAGCAATGGGAACCATTAAATGGTACTCAAAGCACAGATATTTATCTTGGCGGTTTAGAATCCATTGGTTTTGGTCACTGTAGTTTAACTTTAAATGGGGTATGAATATATGACTTGGAAATCTTACGACTTAGACCAAGAAGCACAACGCCTAGTCCTCAAACACCGCGACCAAAAAGGCGTTATTGGTCAATCTCACAAAATGCGAATAACTGTAGCTTACGGCTTAGAGAGGTTTTGGGGAGAGCAATTGCGACTTTTAGACAAAGAAAAAGCCAAAGGCGAATATTGGCGCGATACATGGAAAAGCTTTGTCAAAATCATGCAACTGGCTGGAATTAAGCTTCCTCAAGAAGATGTCAGCAATAATGACACTCCAAAAATTCAGCAGTTCGCCGCCAAATTATGGGAACTTCCCATTGAAGATCAAAGAATTTGTTTAGCTGTGCTTACTCAATTCTGTGACAGTTTGGTTTGGTGGACTCAGCGCTACAAAAAATCAGGATTTGCAGATGAATAATAGTAATGAAGTTCCATTAATGTTTCAAGCGCAAATCTCAGGGCGCGGGCAGATTCAATATATCAGAAATCCCGAACAGTCTGAGAGATGGGTTGATGAGTGGGTAGAAGGTTCTGCAATTGACCCTCCCACATTTAACACCAATGTTAAAACAAAAGAATATAAAATAACTTGGCGCTTTGTTTCTAACAGTGGGCAAGACGAAGATATAATTCGGCCAGTCATCGCCGCTAAAGGATTTCCATTTTACCCAGGCGCAAGCATGAAAGGTGCTTTTTTACGTGCTTGTACCTCAGAACAGGGTGTAAGGTATTGCGGTGGTAAACTAACTAGCAACGATGCCATACCAGGAATTCTTCGCTTTCATGGGGGTTATCCTAAAGATGCAACGTGGGCTGAAGAACCATTAATTGATGTAGTTCATCCTCAACAAGATTGGCAAATTAAAAATAACGGTAGCCACTCAGCATTTATTCAGATATCTCTCTATCAACCTACCTTAATATTTGGCATTTCTAGCACCGAAGCACTAGAAGCTAGTGAATGGGAGATTATCTGGAGTATTTGGGATAAAGCTATTGAACGAGGTATTGGTTCTAGAGTTAGTGCTGGTTATGGTCAACCGATAAATCACCCAGAAACTAAATTAGTCTCTGTTAATCTGCGTGGACAAGGATTAGCCTCACAATTAATTGATAAAACAGGCGAGTTTCGTCCCAATATTTTTAAAGCTGCTTTACGTGGTCACACCCTGCGGTTATTTAGTGGCATTACTGATGAAAATACAGCCGAAGAATTAACTAGAGAACTTTGGGGCGGATTTGCAGGGAGAAATGGTGCTGTTGTCGGGCAGTTAGGAATTGCTTTTAATGCTGTTGATTTAGAAATGGATGTATATCGGTATGGGAATGTAACCATGCCTATTTATGAATTAAATGCAGGAACTTTAAATATTCTTAGCATGGGTAATACCTCAAAAGAATATAAAAAAGAATTAAAAACATTAGCAACACAAATTTTAAGATTTGCTATGCTGCTTGGTGGCTTTGGTAAATCTTGGCGACGAATTGACCATCGCCTATTCTTTCCAGAGTATTTAAATGGTAAACCCATGATAGGTTGTCATTGGGAATTCCCCAAGCAATCAAATCAATATTATTTTCCAGTAAACAGCCTCAGTCACATTACTAATATCCTGAATGATATTCATAAGACTGTAAATAACTGGCTGAAATTAAAAGATAAAACCCCAATTAATAAATTAACTTCTTGGCGCGAATCATTCCATCCACAGAAAGTTCAAGTTTGGGGAAGGATTGCAGAAGATGAAGATGATAGTTTAGCCGTGAGATGGTTTCACGGTAATTACCAAGGAAGCAAATCAATTAAAGGCTCAAATCTTACAGGTAAGATGAGTCAAATTGGTAGAATTTGGCATCGTATGTACCCGCGCTATATCAAAAACAAAGAAGGAGAAATGAAGCGTAAGGGAAAAGATTTTATAGAGCTACTCACCATTTTCCCTGATAAAAAAGATGAGAGAACAGAAGAATTTTTAGCTTTCTTAGCAACCAGCGGATTTACCAAACTTTGGGGGGTGTAAATATGAGTATTTGGATTATCACAACGGGTAATAGCGATGTCCTCCTCAAGCATAATAAAAGTTGGGGAAATTTATATGATGAAGTCAGATATGATTTGGAGTGTACAGAGTTTGCTTCACCTACCCAAAAAGACCCCTATAATAAAGAGGCTGGATATACAATACCTGCTAGGGTTTTAGGTCTAGTATATGAAAATCAGCCTGATTATTACGAGTTAGATTTAAAGTTTCCACTGCTTGATACTTATTATCAATATTTCGTAGAGCAAAGTATCAAGCCGGAAAAAATTATAATTCTGCTCACAGACCAATCTCAAATATTCAATCAAGACAAAATAATTTTTGAGAAATGCCCCTACTGGCAAGACACTTGTACACTTAAGCCTCTATTAGAGTGGTATTTGCAAGGAAAATTTGACTGTCAATTAGAATTTTTATATCTTGCACCAAAAACTGATGATAAAGGTATAGATAATTGGAATGAAACCCTTTTTTTGGTAGAAGAAGCATTCCGCAAGTTAGACTTTAATCCACTAAAATCTGTTTATGTTAGTCATCAAGCTGGAACACCAGCGATATCTTCTGCTGTACAATTCGTTAGCTTAGGCAGATTTCAGAAAGTTAAGTTTTTAGTTAGTAATGAATATTTTGATGAAAATTATGAACATAAATCTAAATCAGAAGCTATTGAAAGCTCTAATTATTGGCGGGGAATGCAGATTCAAAAAGCAAAGCAGTTAATTATAGGAGGCTTCCCTGGCGCTGCGCTCAAAATTTTAGAAGATATAGATAGAATAGACAAAACTGCTATAGCTAACTTAGAGAAGATTGTTGATTTTTTTAATCTCCATAGTACTTTAATAACTAGTGGACAAGATTTTGAGATTCCCCAAGCTACTCAACGAATTGTTGACAGTCTTGATCTGATAAGTTTTTTCTTTAATCAGAAAAATTATCTCCAAGGTATTACTCTACTTGCTGCTGCTCAAGAAACTTTTTTGAAAGTAGCAATTATATCACAAGTAGCAATGATTAATCAAAGTATTAATTTATCAAATGGAGATACTCGAAATGTCTCCGAATTAATTGAATGGGTTCCACTAGGGTTACATTTATCTAAATCTATCAAAAATGAGACCAATACTTTTAAAATCGATATTCTACGAATTCTTAAATTTCCAGTTGAGAAAATCAATAATAACTTTGGAGTAACTAATAAAAATGATTTGCTCATTGATTGGTTAAAAAATATAGATAATAATTTTCATGATTGGCCTTTACTCAGATGGTATTGTTATAAAAACAGGAATGCTAATGATGATCTTCGTAATCAACTAATGCACAATTTGCGTGGTGTAGAAGATCGGGAAGTGATAAGCTATCTTCTAGGATACGAAAACCATCAAGCACCTGATGTAATGACTGCTTATGTAAATTATGTTAAACGCCCATTCTTAGAGGCGATCAACTATTTTAAACTTCCTTATAAAAGAGAGAAGTTGAATAAGAAACTTCAAGAAGTAGCAGACTCTCTTATTTAATAGCTAAAGCTATAAATAAAATTAAGAGTGTAGAAATAGCCGGAAACTTGGAATGCGATATCGCTATTATTTGGAATTTCTGTAGGTATTTTGGTGATTGAATAATCTTTGCTATGGTCAAGGATCTACTTTTTGCTTTCTAGAGTGGAAGCTCTTGCGGCGGGGTCAGCAAAAGCGGGTAATGCTTATTATCTCGTAGACCCCGCCGATGTCCTGCTGTTTAAGGGTTTCAGGGTTTTTATGTGTATGTAATATGATTGAATTTAGCTGTAGACCTATACCCCATCGCAAATGGCATCTGGACATCAGGCTGCGTAAGGGGTTAAATAAGAGGGTCGCTTCTCTTCGGAGAAGTGGAATTAATGGAAATATTCATAGCGGTCTTAGCAGTGTATGCTCCATATAGAGCGTCGCTTCTCTTCGGAGAAGTGGAATTAATGGAAATCGGAATGCGTAGCAAGGTGCCCTGAGTACGGAAGCGGTCGCTTCTCTTCGGAGAAGTGGAATTAATGGAAACGAAAATCATTGTGGCGTATAACCGTTGAGGGTTAGATGATAACGAAGTCGCTTCTCTTCGGAGAAGTGGAATTAATGGAAACCCCTCGTGTCCACGGTAAGAAGCTATTACTGTTACAAGTCGCTTCTCTTCGGAGAAGTGGAATTAATGGAAACTTCTCATTTTTATACCAATAGTATGGTGCTTCAGGTGTCGCTTCTCCAATGAGAAGTGGAATTAATGGAAACATACCTTTTTGATGTGCTGCTGACTTCAGTTTCTTGTCGCTTCTCCAATGAGAAGTGGAATTAATGGAAACTTGCTCTAAGTCGGCTATTTGTTCTGAGTCTTTTGGGTCGCTTCTCCAATGAGAAGTGGAATTAATGGAAACGTCCAAAAGCAATCCCAATCCATTTTGATTTCACCGTCGCTTCTCCAATAAGAAGTGGAATTAATGGAAACTACTTAACTTCTTGAATGATGTTTGTCTTCTCAGGTGGTCGCTTCTCCAATGAAAAGTGGAATTAATAGAAACAATGTAGTTCCATCCCCTATTTGACCATAGGAAAGTCCGCGAACCCATAGCTGTTTTTTCAAAGATGCCAATTTTCAAGGCTCAAACCCCTACTGCAACTATTCTTGAGCGATTATAAACCCAAGGGAGGTTCGCGGAAACCCTGAAAAGCTTACACTGAAGATGTTTGAAGCATCTTTATTGAAAGGGAAACTTGACAGGCAATGCCTGAAACAGTACTTTTGGATCAGGTTTGCGAAAATAGACGCTGTAAGTCCTTTACTTTATGGCTTCTAGCCCCCAGCTGTCTCCACTAACTATGTGGAGGCGAATTAATGGAAACGTAAATCTTTGTCTAAATAAAACGTATGTTGATAGCGTCTCCACTAACTATGTGGAGGCGAATTAAT
Source organism: Nostoc sp. DedQUE07 (assembly GCF_034530975.2). Classification (NCBI taxonomy): domain Bacteria; kingdom Bacillati; phylum Cyanobacteriota; class Cyanophyceae; order Nostocales; family Nostocaceae; genus Nostoc; species Nostoc sp. DedQUE07. Next base: position 59,933 of record NZ_JAVRCC020000003.1, read on the forward strand.
GGAAACCCCACTCTGGAAGAATATCGTGAAGATGATTAACGTCTCCACTAACTATGTGGAGGCGAATTAATGGAAACCATGTATGGGATGAGTACTAATGTCGAATAAGAAGTCTCCACTAACTATGTGGAGGCGAATTAATGGAAACATAAGTCCTTGGAAATTTACCAGTAGTTGAATCTGTCTCCACTAACTATGTGGAGGCGAATTAATGGAAACATTCTGAATACGAAGGAAGAATCGAGTGTTTGCCAGGTCTCCACTAACTATGTGGAGGCGAATTAATGGAAACGCCTTTAACTTTATCTGCCATTATCTATAAAACGTCTCCACTAACTATGTGGAGGCGAATTAATGGAAACCCTACTGGTACTTGTCCTACACTGGCGATCGCTGTGGTAAGTCTCCACTAACTATGTGGAGGCGAATTAATGGAAACTTTCAAGAATTCAAAGAAGGTATTGAAAGAGGTATCGTGTCTCCACTAACTGTGTGGAGGCGAATTAATGGAAACACGCTTTGTGGTGATAGCAAGCCCCATTAGTTCAGGTCTCCACTAACTGTGTGGAGGCGAATTAATGGAAACCTCAATTTCTATCTCAATAGGGTAAGCACCCATAAGGTCTCCACTAACTGTGTGGAGGCGAATTAATGGAAACTTGATGTTGGCGCCGACTTACTGCTTGATTTTTGAGTCTCCACTAACTGTGTGGAGGCGAATTAATGGAAACTAATTGCCAAGTCGGCAGGATGGGCAACTTGAGAAAGTCTCCACTAACTGTGTGGAGGCGAATTAATGGAAACTTATTAACCTACTCGATAAACTGAAATCCACAAATCGTTTCCACATAATTAGTGGAGACAACTCAATAGAAACAACAGGTGCGAAAGCTTCCCCTTTTATTTCTCCGCTGCTTCTCTCAAGTTTGCGCCGTCACTAAAATAACAACTAAATAATCAAATGAGAATTTACCGCTCCAATACTTCCAACTGATAAATTCTTAAAGATGGATATTCTGCCATTAAGCGCCAGCAGCAGTGTTCAGGTGGTAAAGAAGGTCTGTCATTACAACGATATAAAAATACTGGCTCATCTCTCAGAAGTCCTGTCAGTGCCACTTGTTTCCAGTCCTGTTCGCCTAGATCCCAAATCAGATGCGACTTACCGAGGTATCCTGCATTCATTAGACTAGCAAACAGCCACTCTATAATCTGCTGAATTTTTTGCATATCCAGTCCACTATCACCTTGACCGTAGCATTCGATTTCAAGCTTATTAGATTTTGGCTTTATCAGTCCTAGCAGTAAAGACGGTATTTTCAAAAGACTGTTCATTATCCAGAGACACCCATTAAATATATTTATGGTGGGAGAAGGGTAATTTTAGTCTTCCCAATAATTGAGATGGTGTATCGAATATCTATAAATATTTAATTAACTGTTTTAATCTGGACGTTTTAGAATTTAACAGTTAAAAATAATTAATTATTGTAAGAACGTTTCGATGCAAAATTTATAGCTGATGATTAAATTAAAATCTCAGCAGTATTTTATATAAATCATTAAATAATTATATTTATGGTTGCAGCTACCAATAACCAAGTTGTTGCTTGGAAGTTTATTGAAACCGAGTCAACTGGTGGAGCAGGTTATCAAGGCGAACGAATCGTTTGGGACACACTTCGTCAGAACTTGATGCAAGGAGAAGGAGTTGCGATATGGGGCTACCGCGCTTTCTCCCAGGAGGAACGAACTCGCCGCGAGATGGATATTTTACTTGTTAGCATGGATTTGGGGCTAGTCATCATCGAAGTGAAATCTATCGCTATCAATGATATCGAAAATGTTGAGGCTAACCGATGGAAAATGATAACTAGTTTTCACAAGAAATACCTCGCTCCGATCGAGCAAGCTGAAAAACAAGCGTTTAGTATCATAAATCGCTGCGACAGAAATCCGTTCCTTTACGAGAAGGTTGCAGCAAGAGTTATTGTAGCTCTACCAAAAATTACACGCCGTGCTTGGAGAGGTAAAGGATTTGACGATAACCATCTAGCCTGCCCACCGATTATCTTCAAAGATGATTTAGAACGGCAACCAGATTTACTCGATTACATTGTTAATAATGCTACGGTTATTCGTCATGCTGCTTCAACTTTGAACGACCAGCAGTGGCAGCAGTTACTTAAAGAAGTTGTCTCTCCGATACCAACGAAAACGCCTCCAGTCATCCAAAACACTACACCGTCACCGCGTAGTCAAGCTATCGTTCACCTGCGTGAGTGGATTAGTGAGGTTGACTGGCAGCAAACTGAAATTGGAATGCAAATACCTCCAGGGCCACAGCGCATTCGAGGTACGGCAGGTTCGGGTAAAACACTTTTGCTTTGTCAGAAAGCAGCACGGATGCATTTACGTCATCCAGATTGGGATATTGCTTTAGTATTTTTTACCCGAAGTCTTTATAACTTAATTATCGAACTCATAGATCAGTGGTTACGCTACTTTAGTGGCGGAGAGGTTTGCTACAACGCTAAAAGTTCAAAACTTAAAGTACTGCACGCTTGGGGTGGAACAAAGCAACCAGGACTGTACAGCACGATTTGTAAAGCTTCTCGTGTGCAACCTAAAAATGTGAGCCATTTCCCCAATTTCACTCCAGAAACGGCTTTAGCTGCTGCGTGTCGAGATTTGCTTGAAGTTACAACAATACCACCACAATTTGATGCCATCTTAATTGATGAAGGACAAGATTTAATCATTGATGACGATGCACTGAAATTTCAAGGCAAACAACCATTTTATTGGATGGCGTATCAAGCCTTACGATCGCCAGAGTCAAACACACCAGAACTGCGACGATTAATTTGGGCTTATGATGAAGCACAAAGCCTAAACAGCTTAGTAATTCCTACTTCAAAGCAAGTTTTGGGAAGCGAACTCAGTCAAATCATCGGTGGTAGTAGTGGGGGATTCTATCTTGGCAAGATTAGAAAAGCTCACGTTCTAAAACGTTCGTATCGCACTCCCAGGTGTATTCTCGCTGCTGCCCAAGCCTTGGGTATGGGATTACTGCGACCCGAAGGAATGCTGGCAGGAATTACCAACAAAAAGGATTGGGAACGAATTGGCTATCAAGTAACCCAAGGAGATTTTCGCATTCCTGGAGCAACTGTTACTTTAACAAGACCCCAGGAAAATTCGCCCAATCCTATACAGACGCTTTGGGATAAAGAACTGATATCGTTTCAATCTTACAGTTCTCGGCAAGCCGAACTTAAAGCTTTGGCTAATTCCATTAAGCATAATATTGAAGATGAAAAGCTAAATCCCAGTCAGGATATTTTAGTAATTGTTTTGGGGAATAGTTTTGAAACCAAAAGGCTCCAAGAACAAACTGCTAATCATATTTTAGCTGCGGGAATGAATTATTATATTCCGACTGCACCAACAATTAATTGTTTTCCGGATAATAAGCACAATGTTTTTCCAAACCGTTTTTGGAATCCAGATAGCGTGACAATAGCAGGAATTCATCGTGCTAAGGGTAATGAAGCAAGCGTAGTTTATGTTGTTGGCTTAGATTATATTGCTCGGAATGAAAGCAATATTACTGCACGCAACCAACTTTTTACTGCGATGACCAGAACTCGTGGTTGGCTTTATTTAAGTGGGATTGGTAACTATCCTATGTACCAAGAGATTCGTCAGGTTATACAAAGTGACAGCACTTTTACCTTCACGTTCCAACGTCCTAAGCGTGATGTGAGCGAATAATTTGATAGTTCACGCTATACAGGACTCGTATTTGGTTTTTGAAAAACAATAGTGACTGGAAGCTTGCTATACAAAGGTTTCTTGCTCAGTATACTGAGCAAAATTTAAGTAAGATTCTCATATCAATAGCATCTTAACATAACTTAATATTTTCCCCTGCCATCGACTGTTAATTTTTCATACCCCTAAAGCCTTTATTTACAATGCTTTCAAGAAATTATCCAACTTTTTTATTCGGATTTTACCTCATGTACCAGTATCAGCTTCTTTAAGCTCATTAAATTATCCAACTTTTAATTTTTCTACATACGGAATAGTAAGGGTTTCAAGCCTTAATATTATCCAACTTTTTTATCTCGTCACATTTGGCGGCTTCTGAGCAAGTTAGCGCTGATTTGTTGGGGGATTATCTATTTTTGGGCGAAGTCTCTTTGGATGGCAGTTTACGTCCTGTGGCTGGTGTATTACCGATCGCAGCAGCAGCCCAAAAGATGGGAATTGCAGGTTTAGTTCTCCCTGCTGATAATGCCCAAGAAGCAGCAGTGGTTGAAGATTTGGCTGTTTACGGCTGCAAGCATTTGTCTGAGGTGGTGGATTTTTTAAATAATCCGGGGCGTTACAAACCTGTACAGATAGATAGTACAACACAGACAACAACAGTATCCTACCCTGGCGCAGATTTACATGATGTCAAAGGACAGTCTCATGCGCGTCGTGCTTTAGAAATTGCTGCGGCTGGCGGGCATAATCTCATTTTTGTCGGGCCGCCTGGTAGTGGGAAAACCATGCTAGCAAGGCGCTTACCAGGAATTTTACCGCCGTTGAGCTTTGCCGAATCTTTGGAAGTGACTCGCATTCATTCGGTAGCTGGTTTATTGAAAAATCGTGGTTCATTGGTACGCGATCGCCCTTTTCGCAGTCCCCACCACTCGGCATCCGGGCCTTCTCTTGTGGGTGGCGGTAGCTTCCCTCGTCCTGGAGAAATCTCATTATCTCACAGAGGTGTACTTTTTTTGGATGAGCTGACAATGACGAGTACTTATTAATGTCGGAAATTTCTGGACGATATCACAATGGTAAGCTGACAAAATGCTGAAATCTGGATACATTTGTTTTGAAAAAACAGCCATTAGGCGCACTGGATACGCCCGACTATCCAGGCGCGAACAAACTTTGGGGACACACACCTTAGAGCAACACATCGCGCGATTGCGATCGGCAGGGGCAACCGAGGTTTTCTGGGATATCGCCTCTCGCTCCAGAGATGACCGAGTGGGTTTGAACAAGATATTGAAAATGGTGTCAAATGGTGAGACATCCGAAGTAATCATGATTCGGATCGACCGCATGACCGATTCCCACGCCCTAATGGAAAAAGCGATCAATATATTCCTCGATGCCCAAATACCTTGTCGCGGACTCGATGACAACATTGATTTTTCCACAGTCGGCGGGAGGATGCACGCGCGGATTCTGGTAACGATCGCGCGTGGGGAAGTTGAGAGACTTCAAGAGCGAGTGTTAAATGGTTGGGAGTTTGTCAGAGAGCGAGTTGCAGCTGTAAATCCACCATTCGGATACAAAATAGCCAGTGAGAAACATCAGCTAGACACTTCCCCGTTTCTCTGCTTGCGAGAAACCAAGCAAGAGGTATCAAAGGCGGCTATTGGCAGAGAAATAGTCGAAGCTTTTTTGAAGGAGAAAACTTTACGACTTGCCTTAAGATTCATCAACGAGCGCTACGGAATCACTACTTATTCCCACGGCAAGGGAAGATACGCTCAAGGCTTATTTCGATTCAGTCCTGGAGGCTTGCGCGACTGGCTTTTGAATCCTGTAATTAGGGGGCATATCTGTTACCTTCGTAAGCGCGATGGGCAGAGGCTGCAACCCGAAGATTGGGACATTCGATACAATACCCATCCAGAAGAACGGCTGATAACTGATGAGGAATTTGGGCAAATTCAAGCTATCCTCAAGCACAATAAACAAGTCCGAGGTTATGGAGCTACTGCCCTCAAGTATCCGCTTTCTGGGTTGATATTTTGTGGTGAATGCCGCAGTGCTTGCTACTCCGTTACAGGTAGTCGCGGTCGTAATTTGCCTGGGCTTAACTATTACTTTCAATGCAAAAATTGGCGCTTGCGGGCCTGTCCCCAAAAGCAAATGGTAAGAATGGAAGTAGCAGAGGAATCGGTGGTGAATGCTTTGATTACCGCAGCGGAGAAAATTGCCACACAGTACGCATTTGGGGGCGGCGCAGAACTTGAACCAACGGAAATTAGAGAATTGCGATCGCGCTTACAAGCCCTCAATGAAATTGCTGGATATGACGCGGATATTGAAGCCGCAAAAGAAAAACTTCGTTTCAGAATTAAAGACAAGCAGTATAGTTTGTCGCTTCAAAATCAGCAGCAAAATACAAGTAATGAAAAGCTCTTATCAACTTTTCTCGAAAAGGATTATTGGCGGACTCTCATGGATGGAGAAAAACAAATAATTTATAGAACTTTGGTGGAGAAAGTTGTTGTAAGATTTGGGGAGGTAGAAAAGGTCGTTTTAAAAGTATGAAAACTAATATTTCGATGATAGCCAAAACCAAAATTCAAGGCATGGATGTCATTAAAGAATCAACTGTTAAGCCTTACGCAGCCTGGGATGTTGAATGGAAAGACGGACGCGAATATGCCAAGGGTCAGGTTGCGACCAAGTATGGATTTGTGCTTGTTTATTCTGAGAAACAAGATAATAGGAATTATACTTATTTTAGATTTATCTGGGATGGAACTGAGTACTACAGAGGAATTGGAAAAAGCTACTCGCAGAGGTATTTGGTAACGCTAGCCCACAGATATGCAGAAGAAATTTTTCTAAAGTGCAAGCGATCGTCTCTGAAGTTCGATCGGTGCGAAGAAGAAGCTTTAGCAAAGCATTAACTATTAAGTCTTGCCAAATGGCAAAAAAAGTTTTACGAATTTATGAGCATTTGAAGGGTATTGTTGGTGGCGATCGCCCGTAAATATAAATTGCCAAATGGCAAAATGGAGAATCATGACTATTGAATGCCCCTGGTGCGATCAAGCGATTGAAGATGGTGAATTAGAACCTGAATTTGAGTTCAAACTTACATCCTCATGGAATCATGCCGGGGCTTGCTGCAATTTGTGTGACGCTGAAGTACTAGAGACTTGCCAACTAGAAAAGCGAGGCGACGAGGAAGAGGAAGATTACTATTATTAAAAATTTAAAAAGATGCCCACTGGGTATGTGCATACCATCGCTTCTCCCTCCTGCTTTCGGGAGCGCACAACTCCTTTATGACCTCTCCTTATCTGCGGCATTATCCGCATGGGTACAACTGTTGGCAGCTAGCCAGTGGCACAGCAGGCATCCATTATTATTATATCAATTAACAAATTAGTTACCCCAATGCTGTAAGTGATACGCAAGTGCTGCATTGATTTCTTCGGCCATTTCTGCTGGAGATTTTCTTCTCGAACCGCCTAGATAATAAGAGCATCCCGTTAAATAATAAACCAACTGCTTGTCACCATTTTCCAGACAACAGTACATTTCTAAGCTCATGCTCTCTCTATGTTTTACAATCAAAATATTCGTATTGAAATGGATGATTAATTTTTCATCATCTGAATGCTCGGATTCCTCGAAAGACGCTTTGATAGTTTTTAAGTCAGCTTTTTCAAAATATATTTCCATATAAAGCTTCAGACCAGGAAAATTTTCCTGGAACTAGACTGCAAACTTCTCTGTTTCCTGAAAAGAAAGGTGAGCGATTCGCTTGTCTCCTGCCTTGTCAAATTCTGGCTCGGAGACGAACCAAACATGAAATTGAGCAAAATAGGAAACGTGGCTTGCACCCACCATTACCTCGTTAGCACCGGGAGCAATTACCCGAGTTCTGGGCGATCGCTCCTGATACTCTCGCACCTTATCAATTAGGGTAATCTCGGTATTGATTTGGGGCAACTGCCTGCGCCTGGTGTCGGATTCGTGATACATTGCTCCCAAAATACGCATATCTTGTTCGGTGCAATAAACGCTAAAAGTCCACAAATGTGGTTGCTCGAAAACGGGCCCGTCGCCGATGCCGTTTCCGTTGGCTGAATATTCCAATTTCCCCCCGTCGATAGCCCTTGCTCTGGGGAATTTCGGGTCTAGGAAATTGTTGAAGCTGACAGAAAGACCGTCCAAAATTAAGGTAATACCGCTCATAAGTTTGCACTCCTCACCGCATTTTTAGAAATATTGCTGTAAATATCTGCGGCATCGCTGACGGGGTTTGCAGTAGTTACATTAAGTGCAGATGGGCGAGAAGCGATCGCCACCAAATTACCGTTCATCTTTTGCAGTTCAGTCACTACATCTTTGTTTGACAGTTTGGACTCCATCAATGTGCTGCTCTTACCAGCTTCCCCCATCGCACCCGACACTTGGTTGCTCCATTTTGCCAAATCTTCTAAACCGTTACTGACGTTGATTGGGGTATTAGGAAATTGTGGCGATGGATTATTGTCTAGTGCAGATAGAGGCTTGGTAAAAGGATCGGGGGCAGCGCTTCGACTGAGGGGACTGGAATAATTACTGTTTTTAGGAGGGGTAACAACATTCGCTTTGGACTCCCTTGGAGCAACGTATGCGGGGGATATCCCGCCTTTGTCTGAGGCTGTAGCTTTTTCTTGATTTGCCCTAATCCGGGACTCTCTTTCCTCGTCCGCCTTGTCTGCTGCATCGCGTTCAGCTTTAGCCTTGGCTTCAATCCGAGCAATTTCCTTAGCCCTGGCTTCTGCGATTTCCAAAGCCGCTGCTTGATCTTGAGCAGCATGGGCAGCCTCGCGTTGTACTTGCGCCCCTTCTTGTTGCGCTGCGAGCGCTTCCCTTGCATTCTCGGCCAATTCACCTTGCATTTCTACACCGCGCTTGGCTGCATCGATGGACTTGGCAGCTACTTCTTTGGATAAATCTGCAACTTTTATATCATTTTGAGCTGAGGCGATCGCATTTTTATCACCCAATTGTTGAGCTTTTTCCAGGTTCGCCTTGGCTTGAATTTGGGCTTGACTAGCCTTGGAGTCAGAAATTTGAGCTTCGAGTAAGGCTATTTCAGCTGTTAGTTTGGATCTGGTTAGTTCGATATCTAACAAAGTCCGAGCCGCTTTTTCTTCACGCAGGGCAGCGGAATTTTGTTCCTCAGCTAATTCGTTTTGTAATTTACGCCGCTCAGTTAAAATATCGGCTTCTGAAGTGTTAGCAAATCCCGAAGCTTTTAATTGAGCATTAAGTACTGACGCTACACCTGGGTCTAAATTAGGGTCGCTATCAAGTTTGCGACGTGCTTCTACCGCCCGATCCACCGAGGCAAGTTTACCCTGTCCTTTTACTTCATTTAGTCCGGCGATCGCTTTTTGAAGATTTAGCTGACTCTCTAATAAATCCTTCTCTTGTTGTTGGGCTTGTATCAGACTATTCCGTGCATTCTTCTCTTGTTCCAACAGATTAAGCGTCTGGTCAAAAGCTGATTTATCAGCATCAGCCCGCTCTTGAATTGCTTTAATTGCCTCGTCTTTGAGACGATTAACCTCGGCAATTTGCTGGTCTATCAGTTCTATGTTTTTTTGAGAAATCTGGACTTCCAGACCAGTGCGAAGTTCAGCGGCTTTTTGAGCTGATATAACTTTGTTTTTTTCGTTTCGGTCAACATCAGCAGCTTGCTTTTCTAATAACTGAAGTTGTTGCGCGGTTGAATCTCTTGTAATAGCTGCTAATTGTCCGGCAGCTTCACGAGCCGCTTTATCCGTATCTCCAGCAGCTAAGAGCGTTTGCTTGGCTACTAAAATACGTTGGTTGGCACTCAAAGTAATACTAGCCTCAGCGGCTTTATTACTGCGATCCAAATCCGCTAAGATTTTATCGTTCGCATCCTTTCGTGCTTGAACTTCAATATTCACCTGCTCAAGAGATAAAGCGACTACACGCTTTTCAATGTCAGTTCTCAGGTCAGCAGCTTGTTCCTTAGTTTTGAGTTTTTTTGCTTCTAAATAATCAACTTGAACATATTCTTTATTAGCTAAGGCAAGCCTTTCCTTGACAGCTTCTTGTTCAACTGCCAGGACTTTTTTCGCAGCAGATTCAGCATCAATAGTACCATTAGCTTCTTGCTGTTTAATACCTATAGTTGCTCTACCTACCTTGTTGTCCACTGACGCCAACTTTTGGGCATTAACTCTTTCGATCCCCTTAAGTTCGCGCTCCCGTGCATTCTCTTGAGCTTGGACTTCTTGCTCAATACTTTTCAGCTTTAATTTTGTAATATTACTGTTAATTTCTGTTTCCTGTTCAGCAAATTGTTTAGCAGTAATTGCATTTTGCGCTCTCAGGACTTTAATACGCGATAGTTTATTTCCTTCTGAATCAATTTCGCTCTTGGTGCTGGCAATTTTAATTGCATCAATTTGATCGCTCGCTTGCTGACTCGAAATAACACCTTTGAGTTGTAATTCTCGAATACTGGTAGCCTTCTGAGTTTCAGTATTTAAGATTTTTTGAGCCGAAGCCTTAGCAATAGTATCTTCATTTTTTAGAGCTTCTTCATTGGCTGCTTTTTTTTGAGATACTAAGTTTTGGGCAATCTGCGATCGCAGGTTAGCACTTTCGCCCTCAAGTTCTTTAATCTTAGTATTGACTTTTTCAATTTCTTCCGGCTTGGCTCCTACTTTAGCCGCTTCTAATTTAGGAATCTCAGTCGCAATGAGTTGCTTTCTATCATCTAAGCCTTTTTTCTCAGCTTGAAGTAACTTTGTATTAGCCTGTTCTTGGTTAATAGTTCCGGCTGCTATCTGTTCATTGATACTGGCTTTATTTTTATCAGTAGCAAGAGCAATATCTTTGGTAGATTTATCGTAAGCTTTGCCCAAAGCTTCAACATCAAGGATTAAATCTTTTAAAGATTGGGCATTATTCTTATTTGCTGCGGTGTCAGATTCAACCTGTAATACGCGCTTCCTTAAAGCTTGTTTTTGACTCTCTAAATTCTTAATGCTTGCGTCAATTAATTGTTGCTGTTCAATGGTTGGAGCTTTTTGTGATTTGAGGGTATCAATGTATTTATCAAGTACATTGATTTGCCCGGAAACTTCATCTTTGAATTTCTTGATACCTTCAGCACCTAACCGTTGCTTATCAGCAGCGTCAACAGTTAGTAAACCGTATTTCGCTAAGATGCCATTGGTGGCATCCATCGTCTTCCCAGTTTGATCGAGTTGCTTATCCAAAGCAAACATTGCCAACTGATTGCCCCGTTGCTCGGCAGTGAGAATCGCTAAGGAATTTCCGTAGGTTGAAGTGACATCGCTAGTTCCCCCAAGCGCTTGGTCTAGTTGAGCCAATCCGGTTCGCGCTGCTTCAATTGGACCAGACTTCGCCAGCGTTTGCCCCAGCAGATCGAAGCCACTAGCTGCCGTAGCAGTTTTGGTAGCAGTTTCGCCGAGGGCAGAACTTCCCTTTTTTAGACTGGCTTCAAATTCCAGCATTTTCCGGGTGTTGTCTTCAACGGTAAAACTGAATTTGGCCCCTTCCGATCGCTTGAAAGCTTCAGAAACCGCGTAGACAGCACCACCCACCAAAGCCGCTTGCACTGCCAGGATTGCCAATTTGCTAGCAAACCCCAAAGTAGCCGTAGCAGCAGTGCCCGTCGCGGCGGCGTACACATTGCGAGCTGTAGTAGCTACCCCCGACTGAATAGTACTGGCAGCCAGCGCCAAGTTACTCAAGGAAAGTTCAGTGGTGAGAACTCCGGTGACAGCAGCAGAAGCCGCAGTAACAGAGGTATTGGCAGTCGTCGCGGCGGAATTTAATCCGAGTGCCGCAGCGCTTGCTGCAAACCCAGCCGTAACTATTGGAGTCAGCGCCCCAACAGTTGCGATCGCTCCTCCCAGCGTGAGCATTCCCCCAGTTAAACCGATGGTCACGCCCAAGGTTTGCTTAACTGGTTCTGGCAGGGAATTGAAAGCTTGCAGAATACTAGCTGAAGCTCCGACAACTGGGTTGGCAACCTGAAGTATCCCCTGCCCTAAACTAACAAATGCTTCGTTGGCTTGGTTTGCAGAGCGCTTGAGCTGACCCTCAAAAGAATTGGAAACTTTGTCAGCCGCGTCTTTCGCCAACCCAGCACTGTTTTGAATGTAAGCTAAGTTCTTGTTGAAAAATTCTATGTTTTGTCCGGCGCTGGGCATGATTGCTGCCACAGCTTCCACCGATCCAAATAACTCAGTCAATACTTGGGGAGTAGCTGCTCCCTTAGCATTCAAGTCTGCAAGTACGCCGGACAATCCTTTGGACTTCAAGGCCGCAGCACTGAAATCTACGCCCAAATCTTTAGCTAATCGGGACGCGACCAAAGTTGGGGATAGCATCGCAGTGATAGCCGCTCGGATGCCTGCCACCGCACTGGAAGCCTGTACCCCTTTAGCGGTTGCACCAGCCACATAGGCGGAGAATTCCTCAAGACTTACCCCAGCTTGTGCGGCAGTAGTTGCAGCCTGACCAATTATCCCTGCGTACTGGGCAACTGTGATTTTCCCGGCGTTTTGTGTAGCGATTAAAACGTCAGTAACATGAGCCGCCTGATCGACCGATTTACCGTAGGAATTGAGAATTGTAGTCGTTGCATCGGCAACCGTATTTACGTTACTAAATCCACCGATCGCAGCATAGGTGGAGTTTTTGAGGATGTTGGTAACGTCGGCAGTTTTTGAATATCCCGAAGATAAAACGTCGTAGGAGCTATTGAGGAGATCGGTGGACGTAGACTGATAACCCAACTCAGCCGAAAGATCGCGCATCGACTTAGCCAGTCCACTACTGTCTTCGGTCAGAGTGGCTGCTTTGGCTTTTGCAGAATCAAAAGCGATCGCGGCTTCTTTGGCTTTGTCCGCGACGATTGATAAAGCAAGTCCGGCGGTGGCGCTCAACCCCCCAAGGGTAGCTTGTAATGCAGAGGCTGCCCTGTTAGCTGGATCGGTGTTGAGGTCTACATCTGGTAGCCCACTGAGCAAGCGCCGTAGTTCAGCAATATCCCTGGTAAGTTGCTCCCTTGCCAAGCGAATTTGGATATCTACAGAACCTGCGCTAGTCATTAGTTATTAGTTATTAGTTATTGGTTATTGGTCATTAGGGAATAGGGAACAGGGAATGGAGAATTTACTTCCCCTGCCCCCTGCCCCTTGCCCCCCTTGCTCCCCTACTCAGCCGCCGCCCTAATTAATTCCAGATCGACCAAAGGCCCTATCCAGGTAGGCAATAGTCCCTCATGCGCCAAATCCAAAAAGGTTTTAGCTGTCGATCGAGACACCGTAAGACGGGCATTTTGCTGTAACAGCCTTTGCTGATAGGGGTTGAACCAGTTGGAATCAGGGGCTTTAACTCCTTTGAGGAAACAAAGCGCCATGCCCACACTGGCAATTGGAGCAGCTGATTGGTAAGCGTCAACCATTTCTTTCTGGCGCATTTGTGCTACAGCCTGTTCAATCAGCCAAATCGGTTGGTTGCCAAAGTTTGTAGCGTTGAACCTTTCTTCACTCGGGTAACTTAGACGCAGTTGCCAGTAGATAGCGCTCCAATCAACCTCTTCTACTTTTTTGGTTCTTCGTCGATGCTCTGTACCGCAGATCCAGAAAAATCATCGGCAACGACAAAACCTAGAGGCACACTTGATTTATCTGCAAACACAAAGTAACTACCTGCAATATCTGGGCGACTTGCGACTACGCCGCCACAAGTTGTTGCATAATCAGCAGCAGCAATATACGCATCATTTCCCTGAAGTCTGGCTAAGTAGCTCTCACCAACCCAGCGAGTCCGTTCGCTGATGACAAAATCATACAAATCTTCAATTAATGAGAAGCTTGCAATCTTCTCTAAAGTATCCTTGCGAGTCCAACCAGGATCGACTCTGTACTTAAATAAAATTGTGACGACATCGATTTTGGCTTCTGATAGTGATTGCTGCTTTAAAGTCACATAATAATCGGCGATCGCCAATTCTTCATTCGGTGTCAAAGACCCCAAGCGAGGAATTTTCAATACCCCATAATCAGGATGTCCAATCTCTACATACTCTTGGGCTTTCTGGGGTTCGGTTATCCAAGGTAGTTGCTTGCTCATATAATCCTCAGTACAAAATTGTAATTAACAGTTTCAAAAACAACGTCGGCTAGGGAAACTTGATACTTGACTTGACTATTTTCCTGGTCTATTAGAATCGGAAAATCGCTCAATTCCTCATCAGGATCGGCTAGCAGAACCCCCACCGTAATTTGCTGCTTTGTAACCTGACAGTGACAAGCAAATATGCCTCTAGTTTGTAAGCTACGGTGGAAGGACATGATTCTAGGTTTTAGGCTTGGGTTGGATTTCGTTGCAATAGCCGAGGAATGCAACTTCTAGGTTTTGGCTGACGAAGCCATCGGCGGGAACTTCATCGGGGATGGAAGTGATAGCTGCGGGCCCTTCCGTTAGCTTGCCTGCGCTGTAGGCATCTGATGGCGGGGGAAGGATGCGTTTTACCCAAACTTCTTGGTCGTTTTCGTAGGCGTATTCAGCCGTTCTTAGTCCTGCATCGTAGTAAAGGTAGTTCCCAGCGGCGGATAAACCGCGCTCTCTACTGGTGGTAGTCCCGTCCCGCTCTGAACCAGAATCAAAAGTGATGCTTGATTGTAAGTTTGCGCTTCTGGCGACCGAAGCACCAGACCGAGCTTGAATTCTTACAGGGAATTCCGCAGTCGAGCCATCAGCGATCGCTTCTGGCAAAGCGAAAACGCTAAGAGTCGTTGCCCCAACAACAGCGTCTGCCGAAAGCTGTGCCAACCGTTCCACGCCACTTTCATCCTTGAACAGCAGCCATTGGCCTTTGGGGATAAGTCCGGTAAGCGCTTCTTCTATTGGGATGCTAGTTGCGGCTTTCGCGATCGCAGCAGACGACACCCCAGCTGCAACTAAAGTTTGATCGACGGGTTTGGCGCGTACACCTGTTGGCAAAAGCGCCAAGTATAATTTTGTACCTTTAGACTTTTGAATAGCCTGGGTCATAAATCACCTGTATAAAAAGAGTGAAGGATTTGGATTTCGCAAGTTTCGATATTGCCAATGAACGGATCGCTGATAGTGCGAATCGGATCGCCGGCGACATCAAGAGCGCTTAAAAGTTTGAATAATGGATTGATGGTGCTTTTGGACACATCGTATTGTCTTAAGACGATCTGAGTAACAACGTTTTGAACAATGCCATCCAATCGCTGTTCGATACGGACGGAGTTAAGCGTTACTAAAACCACCTCCAACCCCCCGGTGACAGTTGTCCCTTGAGGCGGGTAAACCTCAACGTTTGACCCCAGTCCTAAAAGAGCGATCGCGGGGTCGGTAGTGCCATCGGGAAAAGTGTAAATCCCGATTTCCCCAGCTAATGCGTCCACAATTTTGGAGCGCGTTGTTGCAAGTGCTGATTGAAGTTCTGGTAGTATATTCGCCGCGTTAGCCATTGCCGAGTTTCCTCCGAGCGAGAGTGCTGACAGTGCCAGCAACGTTAAATGTTGCCAAGGTGCGGGTTGTCCACGGTCTTCCGGGGATGACTGTCCCATCGGGCATGGTGTACCCCTGGTGAACATAAAATGAGTAGTCAACAGGCCACGCAAAAGTGACTTGACCTAGCCCTTGGAAACTCATTTGTTGCGAGGAGCGCAACCTTCCAGTATCAATGATGTTTCGAGGAGAGGGTGCAGTGGGCCATTGCCAAACATTGGCTGTAATGGATTTAGTAAATTCGCGACCCAAGAGAAACATAGTTTCTTTGAAAGCCTCGTCCAATACCCGCTCTGCTTCTGAAAAGTTAAGGTTTGCGTTCGTCATTTGATTTCAAACCATCCCATCAGGCGATCGCCAATAATTTCCTCGGTTTTGAAAGGGGAACGCCCTCTTCTCAAAATCACAAACTCCCCGTTTAATCCGTCCCAGGTTGCAGATGCTCTAGCTTCGTGCTGGATGGTATTTGGTATGAGCAGAGTTCCTGGTTGACCATTTAAGGAAACAGAAACCACACGTCCCTCCAAGTAAACCGCTTGTAAGCTGACTCCAGGTAAGCGCTCTTTTTTATAGGCGCTTACAGCTTTAAGCATTGCTGCGACGACTAGGGACTCGCCTGCCGCAAACATCCGATTGCCGGTTATTGGGTCAACGCCTGCGGCTGTTCCTGGAAGTATCCAAGTCAGAGCGGCATTGGCGAAACTAGCAAAGGGCGATTGCGGCATGTCAGTAAATCGGGATATTTGGAATTGAAGTAGTAGAAGCATTTAGCAGTGGCAAATCAACGCCAACCATCAAGGCGACAAATCCAGGCGGAACAGTCCATCCATACTTGCGATCCAGTCCGCGCTGAATATCAAGATACGATTCAATCGGGCGTACCATCCCCGTAAACCCTACCCCATCAGCATTAGATAACTGTTGGTGCTGCGGAGCTTGCTCTAGAATTTTGGCAACCACCCAGTAAGGACGAAACTGAGTAACTTGGTTCGCATCCACCGCCGCCGATTCCTGAAGATAAATGTCTACGTTGGCAGCTGTCGCATCATCAAAACCCGTCAAAGTTTTGACTAAATCGAAGTTGGTTTGGTAGTCAGAAAAATCAGTCATGGGTTTTGGGGAAAGCAGTTGGCAACAAACTCCTCAGTGATTTCCCGAAAGTTATTAACTTCGTACAAACACTCTAGGAATTGCTCTGAGCTTGAATTGACTGGTGTAATTGCTGCGGCTCCGGCATCATGCAAAAGGGGAAATATCCTGATTAAATCAAGTGCCTCGTCACGATCCTCGTCGAACAAATCAGCAAAAAATAAGACAAGACTGGCGACTATATGCAAGTAACCTTCGTATCCAAATGCGTCGCAAATTAATCCAATCGATGGGTTAATTACTGAACAGACGCAGTGAAATACCTGGAGTTGCCCTTCGTTGTCGGGGTCGCTTGCCCAGAGAGAAAAATTAATATAAACGGGATGATACAGTTTCTCCATAATTTTTCTCCAAGTATAAAAAGGTACTACCCATTGCGAAAAGATGGGCAGCCCCCGACTTTAAGCTGGGTAATAGCGAGGAGCGACTTACTTGGCTGGGGTGCGTTTTTGCTTCGCCGAGCGTTGGGCTTCTGAAGCTTTTTGAGCTTCCGCATCATCCTCAGTCGGTGGGGGCGACCACCCCAGAGCTACAGCTAATTCTTCGGGAATTGCTTGCAACCCTGGCTGATAAGTTTTACCAACCCAGCCAACTGCATAGGGAACATAGAAATCAATCAGTGCCATTAGCTTGGATCGGGGACGTTTAAAACTGCGATCGCCTCTGGATCTTGGATGACTGGCAGAATTGTCTGCCACCCCTGCATTTCGATGCGTGGGGGCTTGTCGTCTTTATAGGTAGCGCGGTTTGTCACTCCAGGTTTGGCTTCGCCGACAGGTCTGCCGATCGCGGTATAGCCCAAGGTGTTGTAGAGGGGAATTGGTTCTTCATCACCCAAATCGATTGTCTGGTCGCGTCCGGTTTCACACAAAATCACAAAAGCGTTTTCATCCATGAACCGTTCGCTTGACCCATCGCCATTGAAAAAGCGGAGGTCGTAGGTATCACAGCGAGGAATTTCGTTCTTGGCGAATGCCAAATCGACAACGCTAGATGTCCCGTTGGGGCCAGTACCGGTTAAACTTCCTTGGATGATTGTGATTCCGCCGCCGTAGGCTTGCACTTTGGGAAGCATTGCCATCCGCATCTTCAATTTTGTGGAGGTAACGCACCGAGTAGCAATTAGCCCTTTCTCGGTTTTGAGCCAATTGATTTTCCCAATGATGTCTTCGATTGGGTCGTAAGAGTCGTTGTACCAACCCGTTGGGCTACCGACTGAGCCGCTAGGAATCGTCACTCGATGTCCCGCTGGGTTGGGGATGTCAACAATCTCTTGATAATTGTTGGCACCTTTACGAACTATTTGAGCTTTGACGATCGCATCAGCCCGTTGCTTTTCTCGGTACTCAGCCAGCGCTCTGCCGATGGTGCGATCGGTGAAGTTGACAATTTGTTCTTCTGCTTGCTGCATACTCTCGACAGTATTCTGTCCTAACTTCTCAATTAGGTTGTCGAAAGCTTGTCCAGTGAATTCTGAACCGATATCGGACTCTCCCAGTTCTACTAGGAAAGAACCGACCCGTGCGCCACCTTTGATTACTACCGGCGAATATCTGGTGCCGGAGTTAGGCATGATGGTCTTGTAGCTGATTTCTTCTTCGCGGTACTCGTTGCGAGTTACATTGCGCTCAGGAAGAAGTTCACTAAAGTAATATCTGCGAGTTCTGGGACCGAACTGCAATCTGGGGTAGTTGACCGTATCTATTAAGACATTCTCAGCTTTTAATCGCTCCAACAGAGCGCCTACACTTTCTGGCATTCTAACCTCCCATCACCGTTTGATAAAGTTCTTTGATTTTTGCCAAAACGTTGGCAAGGCTTGTAAATGGGTAGTCAGGGAGGTAGTTGAAATAAACTAAAGCTTGGTGTCTGTAAAGCGTGGCATCGGCGTTGCGATTCGCGTCGTCGATGTCGTAAGCCAGTAGGTAAAAGTCATCATGAGCAACTGCGGTTTTCAAAGCCACGGCGACACCACTCGCTGCCGATGCACTTAACCCAGCCGTAAGGGTTAGAGTGCGATTGAGGTCATTAACGCCCCCTGCGGCGATGGTATAGTCCACCGTAGCAATAGTGAGAACGTCCCCCGCCCGATAGCCTGATGTGCTGGCGACGGGCAAAATCGTACCACCACTTGCTACTGCCGCAGTTAGGGTAGTGGAGAGGGTTGTATTTAAATTGTTGTTAACTGGTTCCCAGTGAGTAGCATTGGCTCGTCTTCCCAGAAGTACGCCACTGGAAATCTGGCGAATACCGTTGGACTCAGCAAACTTAAACTTGTTGACTCGCACGCCTCCAGGCAGCAAGCTTTGGCGATCTCCAAAATCGCCCATCCATCGGGGCGCGGTATTGCGCGTCCCGGAAAATTCTAATCTAGCCACAATATTGACCTTGCGAAACACTCGGATCGCTGACCACCAAGGTCGAATTCGTCCACCAAGGACTCAATTGAAATGTTCAAAAGCTCTAGCTTTTTGGAGTGGGTGTACCGTAAAGAGCGCCAAGGGTTTTCTCAACGACATTCCGCTTGGCTTCATTTCCTTTTGGTTCGCCATCCGGTAGCCTGGGGGCGGGAACACTTTGAAATAAAGGTGGCACAAAATCTTTCCAGTTAGCATCCGCATATTCTCGCAATTGACATACTCCCGACGTTGCCCTTACGCGACAGCGCAGGCTTCTTAAAGCCTTGGTTTCAGAAGTTCCGCGTACATTGAGCTTGACAGCGGCAGATACGGTTCACCGTCTTTTGAACTCCCCGTACCAGTTTCACGCCTGGTCTATCCGACCGATGGGTATTACCCGATTAAATGCTGGCTACGATTTTCCAAACTCGGACAGGTTTACCAAAAACATAAACTACTCCAGCATTACGCTGTTTTACGTCTTATTGCGAGTGGCAAGCTAAAACACAAGGGTGATGTGTCCGCTTTGATCGCGAAGGCAGGCAGAAGGTTTTGTATGGTGACGATTGCTGAAAGTTACCTGTTGCGATCGCTCTTGGAAACTGATTTTTAGAGGACAATTAACATTAAATGGTCAAATCAGAATAGTCGCTGGAAAAGTTGGCTCTGAAGGCTTTGAAATTATTTATTTTGCTGGTCGAGATAGAGGTATAGCTGCTTGTTTATTGGCTCAAGTATTAACAATTATGATTGCCATGCCAGAGTCGATAAGTTGTGGTGATTTCAGAAATACTTTCCCAGTGCAAAGTATTAAGTCAATGATCAAAGATTATAAATGCTGGGAGAATCTGCTCCTGACCTCCAGGAAAATTTTTCTGGAGGTCAGGAGCAAAAGTAAAAGGACTAAGAGTTAGTGGCAGCGCTACTTTCAACTTCGCCCCTAATGCCTTTATCTAGTTTGCCTGTACTACTCTGCCACTACCTCTTCTCACCACTTCGTCAACATTTAGATGCGTTTGCCCTGGTTTCTACAGTTGTTGAACCCTCATAAATTGGCAAAGGTATTGTAATAGTGAACTTAATAATTTATTACTCTACAGAAGAAGATTTTAATGAAGTTTTAAGATATTCAATGGCTATATTGTACGCTGTTGGATCATCCTGATATGCTTCAAGAATTAACTTTAGGGTTTCACTTAGCTCAAGTTTTTCTACTTTCAATAATTGATAAATATGTTCTATTAGGTTAGCAAATATAGATACTATTAAAGAAAATAATGGTGGAAAAAATGGTAGCCACCAGCCATACAAAAAACTTAAGTAACAAACACTTGTAAGGCTAGCTGCGAAAAAAAGGATAATCAGAAAAAACTTTAATAGAGAACGCAATAACAAACTGCCAATACAACCCATTAAAGAAAAAGCAAAAATCCACAAGTATTCCACCAAGTCAGGCCAGACTTTGAGTAATGGCCGTCCATCAACCGCAGCAGAAATTAACTCATTAATAAGATAAGCCTGCAATTGAATATGAGGTACAGCCTCTGCCGTACCCATAACACTGCTAGAGTAGGGAATAAATACAAAATCTTGCAGACTGGGTGCAGTGGAACCAATAAGTATAATCCGATCTTTGATTAAGTTTGCTTTGACTTTATCTGCCAGTACATCTCTTATCGATACCTGGCGAAAACTACAAAATTCTCCAGACGAACTTTGACATTTACGTTTGGGAAAATTGCTCAAAATTTGGTAGCCTCTATCATCAGCTCCTACATAAGCACCATCATTAGCCTCAAAACGAGTAAATACTGCCTTACCCAATTGCAAATACTCAGGGTTGCTTTTTGCTTTAGTGGGAGTAATTCCCTTTGACTTTAAATACAATAAAGCCAACTTTAGGGCAAAACTTTCGTGCACTTCATTTTTAACGTGCCAATACAACAAACTGCGACGTACTTTACCATCAAGATCATACAGCACGTTATTGAAGCCCACTCGATCCGGATTTAGTCCTAGTGGAGGCGAAACACTAAAGTTTTTGTCATTGCCTAGTAGTTCAATACCAATCAAGTTGGGTGTTGACTGATAAACATTACGTAGTTCTTGATTACCAGGCTCTACTGGTAAATTTCTGTAAATATTTAAGCCAATCGCACGGGGTTTATGGACATTTAATTTTTGCAACAGCTGGGCAATTTTAGCATCTGGAATTGGCCATGAGCGTACTTCGTTTAAATAAGCTTCATCAATCACTACGATCGTAATCCGGTCTTCTGGCGGTTCATTTGGATGTAGGCGAAAAAATTGATCCAAAGCTGCCAACTCCAAAGATTGTAATAATCCAATGGAGTGCAAAAGCATGACGCAGACTGCAACGTTGGTAGCAATAATTAGATTGCTATTTTGCCAAATCTTTTTCAGTAAAACTTTTTTTTGGGCTTTATGTTTAATGTCAGCCAAAATTAAATTTATTTGATCTTGTATATCTCTAGTCTTTACTTGTATTTCTAAGATAGATTGTAATTCTCTTGTCTCTAGTTTTTGGCTAGCATTTAAAAAACGATAATCCAGATCACTTAAATATTTATCAGATGCCCATATAATCGCATCTTGTAATATCTGCCCACGTAAAAGCCAGGCTTCATCTTTATAATTGGAAGCCGACCATGCGGATAATGCTTCTGCATAAGGTCGTAAATCTGCTAAAGCTCTATTTATCCAATTTTGGCTAAAAACATATTTATAAATTCTGTTATACAGAGTTAGTTTTTCATGTTCTCTAATTACTAGTCCAGATAACCGTAATTCTATATTTTCATAAGCTTCATCAGCTAAAACTTCTCCTCCAGTTAAAACCTTTTTGTACAGTTCAAGCAGTTTAAAAACACGCTGATTATCTTTAAAGATTCTATCTCTAATAGTCTTCAAATGCTCAGGTTCGTCCTGAGATTCCCAATTATCAATAATATAAGACTTTACTACTTTACTAACAGAAACAAAATCATTTTTTTCATACTCTTCAAGGAGCAAGTGGCATAGTTTTTGTGTTAAAAAAGGTTGACCTCCCGTCCAAATTAGTATTTCCTCTATCACTGCTTTAGGGTTAGCAAATTTGTCTCGTAGTCCTTTTTCTAAAGGCTCAACCTCATGTAGTTGGAAACCTTTAAGGGATATAGCTTGACCAATATTAAATGGAGTACGCTGTTTATCTTCAATTAAATTGCTAGGCGAGGCAACCCCTAACAAACAAAAAGTTAGGCGATTGTATTCAGGATTATCAACTCGTTTGTTATAACAAGCACGAATCAATGCAAAAAAGTCATCAGTGGAAAAATTCAGACTGAGTACGCTATCGATTTCATCAATAAATATAACGATATTTTCTTGAACTTCTACAAGTAATACTTCTTCCAAAAACTTGCGAAATCTTGTAACCAATGAATTTAACTGATTCTCTGACCACCAATCAGCAAAATCTAAATTTAATCCAAAACTATCAATGAGTGTATCGATTAAATCTGCATACCATTGTTCGGCAGGGACATTCTGAATACCTCCAGCAGAAAGGTCAACGGCTACACACTGTAAGCCATCATCTCTCAATCGCTGCATGGTTCGCACACGCAAGCTGGATTTACCACTTTGGCGCGAATTTAGTACATAACAAAACTTTCCTTCCTTTAGTCCTTCGTACAATTGTGCATCAGCTTCCCGTGTAACGTAGGTACTAGCATTTTCAGGTAGACTTCCAGAAAATATGTATTGGTCAACCACGATTTACCTACTCCAAACGAGTTGAGAAATACTGACGATACAAATCACAACCAGGAACGCAATCATTAAACGAAAGTTTTACTAACCCTAAGCTATGCAACTTAAACGCAACTTCAGTATCTAACCTCATGGGTGTATTTGTCATCACTATCTTTCTATACCCTAACTCCAACTGAGGATTATGTTGTAAATGCCACAGTTGTTGTCGCAGATGGTCACTGAAGATTCCTTGCTCTGTTGGCGCAAGTCTTAACAATTCTTGTAAGGTCACTTGCTGGCTTTTGAGATGCGTTATCACTGACTGTACCAAGTAAGGATGCCCTCCAACTAACCCCATCAACTGAGCCAAATCTTGTTCTTTCAGTAGTTCTAAATCTTGCTGTTTTGCGAGGTTTTTTACTTGTTGCAGATTAAATTCTGGTAACTCAATTGCCAATCCAACATTAAACGGGGAGTGATTACTGTCCAAGGAAGGATAAGATTCAGTTGAGTGAACTACTACTAACCGCAGTTTCTTCCAAATATTACCAATCTTGTCTCCCTGTTTAGCTGCTTCATACCACCCACGTAGTAATAAGCAGAATTGAGGAAAAATTTCTGGATAATCAAATAGTCTTTCAAAGTTATCTATAGCTAAAACTAAGGGAGTATCAGTAACGGATAATAAATATCTTTGAAAATAACGAGTACAGTTTTTATTCAGTCCAAAGACTTCTTGCCAGTACTTATCTAGTTTGGGTTCTAGTTCCAGACTGTCAGCAACATCAACACATAACCACTGTAGAAATGTTTTTAAATTAGCCAGAACATCAATATCAGCCAGTTGTAAATCTAATTTTGCAGTTTGATAACCCTTCTGTCTGGCATAATCTAATGTTTTTTCTAGTAATAATGTTTTACCCATTCTCTGTGGGGCTTTGAGGCGAATCAATGCCCCTGGTTGCACAATTGCTTTATAACATTTATCTTCAATTGGTGGTCTTTCAACATATATGGTTGTATCTAATTTTAGTGCTACACTTTCAAATATTTTGTTTGGTTCATTTAAGAATTTGCTATTTCCGGAAATGACAAGTTGAGGTGTTAAATTTTCCGCTATCCCTGCTACACGAATTAAACTACAACCTAATTTATAAGCAAACTCATAACCTTTATTTGCACCTAACGCATCATAGAAACCTACTGCAAATTCAATCGCTGCTTTATCACCAATCTCCTGATTCATTCCCACTACATAGTTAATATGTTGGGCTATTTCCACAGCTTGGTATTTTGAGTAGCAAGCATTTAGAACCACGCACTCCACTTGATCAGAGAATAGTTGGAACAATCCTGCTAATGCTTCTGCATCAACGAACTTTACTTGCCCTGATTCATCTTCAAATATCAAGCCTTCTTCTCCAGCCCCATGTCCTGAAAAATGAATAATCTGCGGTTCGTATTCTAAAATTGCTCTGTGGATATCCCGGTATCTTACTGCTTCCGCTGTGGCTATTAAATATTGATTTCGATTCTTTGACCTTTTTAGACCCTCCTGGATTTCCCGCATCTCTTCACCTAGACGCAGATATTTACTGCCTATGGGATTGGCAGCTAACAGTAGAATTTTCTGAACTGAATTACTATTCATGAATTTTGGCAGGATCTCTTCAAAAGCATGGATTCCTATGTCATATACATCTTGATTATCAGCTTTTACGGACTTTAACGCAATTTCTCTTTGAAGGGTAGGCAATCAAGAGTAAGTTGCACTTGCCAACCTTTGATCGCCCAATATACTGAACCACACCTTCAGAATCAATTGCAAAGTAAATATAGGGTGTTATGGGTAACTGCGATCGCATCTCCAATGGCACTGAAAGCAAAGCGAGGGGATTGATGGTAGAAGGGTTAATCATCGTTTTCAATCTTCATGGAGTAGATATTGTTTATTTATATGTACTTTGGCACACAGGACATTGGTACAATTTGAATCCCGGAAGTGGTTCTGTTACTCTTATTAACTTTTTATTGTTGTCATAACAACCTGTACAATATCCTCCATCTCCATTTTCTTTGTAATAAAGTCCATTTTTCCAAATTACTTTGACATTCGGGTTTTTTAATTGTTCTATTTCATCTTCTAAAACTTTTATTTTTTGTTTATTTTCAATACTGTCTTGAATTTGCTCTGCTAGCTTCATTTGAGTTTCTGCCAACTCTATACTAAGTTGACCAATAATTCTCATGAATTCACCGCGCTTTTGCGTGTCTTTTATTTCTTCGGCATATTGATTTAGTAATTTAATTCCATCTAAAGCTGATTTTCCTGCTGTTATTAGTTTTAATGCGTCCATAACATCCATTTGTTTGCTTATATAAATACCCTGTGTTGTATTATGGGAAGCTGCGATCGCTCCTCTAAAGGTAATGAAGGTAAAGCGAGGGGATTGATGGTAGAAGGGTTAAGCATCTTTCAGTTTGTCCTCCTTTCTGGCGCGCTCCAACTCTTCTTCACAAAGAACTTCTATCAAATTCGACAACGAACGTTTCCGAATCTTGACAATCAATTACAAAGTAAATACAGGGTGTTTGAGGTAAAAGCGATCGCTGTTCTAAGGGTAATAAAGGGAGGTTCAGAGGGTTGATGGATTGAGGATTAAACATTGTTGTCACTTTCTTTTATGGTGATTCCTGGCATTGATTTAACCCATTCACCGAGGTAGGAAGATAAATCTAATCCAACCGCTTTAGCCGCTTTAATAAGCGTCTCTATAGGGACACCTTTGGTTTCTTCATTTTCGATGCGGCTGAAATTAGCCCCGCTCATACCAGCACGTTCGCCAGCAGATGCAACGCTTAATTTTGCTTTCTCTCTGGCTTGTCTGAGGACTTGCCCCAAACCTTCAACTTCCACTTCAAAAACGATTTTTAGCCTTGTTGAATTAGATTTGTGTACGGACGGTCTAAGTAGATTAAGTGGAGGACTGAACCACGCTATTAAAGCCTTTTCCACTGATGAAAGCAAGTTAATATCTACTGGCATATAAGAAATTTTTACGCCATCCATTTTTGTCAACAAAGGGTAGCGCTGATGTCCCGTCCATCTTTGCTTCGGATTTATTGACTTCCCTATGTACTGCACCACATCAAAAGAGTCAATAACAAAATAAATGCAAGGAATTGCAGGCAAACGCGATCGCTCACTTAACAGCACTGAAGGTAGGGTGAGGGGATTGATGGCAGAAGGATTAATCATTATTTCTAGACTCCTCTGGAACCCACTCAACAATGTCATCTAGAGCGACTTTATAAGTAGAAATGATGCGATCAAGTACCTCCCCTGACGGAAACTGCAAGGGATTGTTTTTGAGTGAGTAGACAGTATTTTTGGTAATACCAGTGTCTTCGGCGAAACGGTAAGCACTAACGCCTAATTGTTTTATAAGGCCATCAATCTTGTTTTTCATAGGCATAACCAGAATGGTACACCACAGTATATAACAATCTGCTTTGTAATAACAATATTGACTTGTAACAAACAAACTTGTTATAGTATTTTATAGAGAAAGCGCTCTGGGTCTGGACAACTTTAAGCGCTTCTCTAATCCACGTTATTAATGGAGAATTCCATCATGCCACAAGCGATTCTAGACAATCAAGCGATCGCACAAACTCAACTATCTCTTTACATTGCCGAGCAATCAGAAGAAGCAGGCGTTTACGAAATCGATTCAACTGATGATGTATTTGGCAAGCTCTACCGCGTTTGGGGTGGAGAAAAAGGAATTCTACTGCTTGGAACCTTTTACCAAAACCTAGAAGAGTGTTGGATTTCTCAGCCTTGCTCCACAAAAGAGCGCAGTAATTGGGCAACCGATACTGAAGCGATAAACGCCATACTTGCGGCGTAAAGCACGACCCATTACCAGAGCGCTCAAGAGGGCGCTCAATATGCTTTGTAATCGCTTCAAAAAACCTTTATGAAACTGAAAACTCTCTTCACTACCTGCAACGTACAGAAGCTCTTAGAGAGCGCAAAGAACGCCTATAACAAATGCATAACTTGCAGCACTTCTTTAAATGCGAAAGCGTTGCGGGGCGGAACGCACATCGCCCAGACGGATAGCCCAACTAAAGAGTGCCTCTACAAGCCTTTGAGTACAAAAGATAGGCGCAAAAAACGCCCACTCCTGATTGCTAAATACGGCATGAATTGTTTCTGGTGTGGGCACAGCTTAACGCCTGAAACATTGACTGTTGACCATTACATCCCGCTTTCAAGGGGAGGAAGCAACAGGATTGAAAACCTGCGCCTAGCTTGTGAGAGTTGCAACCAAAAACGAGGTAACACCATGCCAGAAGATACACATCAGACAATTGCAAGAAGGTCACGCGTTCGTTTTCCTGCTCACTGGGGAAAACCCAAATACAGTTTCGGACAGTTGGTTGAACGCGGACAAATTATTGGGATTGAGTACCAACCGCCAGCAACAAGAAGGGCTTGCGAGCTTGGTGAAGGCTGGCACTACACCGTACTTCTTAACGAACAAGGATATGACGTAGAAAGCTTCAAAGAGTCAAAGATTAAACCACCCACGAGCGAAAAAATCAATAGCAAAATCGACGAGCTAAAGGCTCTGATTGCATTTCATCAAAGTAGTCTGATGTTTCTTTCCAAGCAGTTGGAGGACATGGAAGAACTTTAATGCACATCCTTCCCCACCGTACAGAAAGGTGGGGTGTCTGTGTTAACTGTTTGTCTTTGAGGCGAACCTGACACTCTTAGCAATACTGTTGACCACTACATTCCAACATGTGGCAGCAACAAGATTAAAAACCTACTTCTCGCGCCTGCAAGGCTGTAATAACTCTCCGAGGTGACGCTATGCCAGAAGATACACCACAAATCATTGCTGAACAATCATGTATCCGTTTTCCCAGCCATTGGAAAAAACCGAAGCACCATTTGGGTCAACAAATGAAGCAGGGGCTAATCGTTGGGATTGAATACTATCCGGCAGGGACACAAGCAGCAAAAAGATTTGGTGAAAACTGGACTTATTGGGTACTTATTAACAATGACGACATTGACACAGAAAGCTTCACAGAGCAAAGTCTCAAGCCGATGTCACAAGAAGATTTGCTCTCTGAAATCGAATATCTTAAAGCGAATATCGCCACTCAAGAAAAAAGCTTGGCTGCACTTGTTGAACAACTGAGGGGGGAATGATGAATTTAGAATCACTTGCCGGAATTCGCCACGGATTACAAGATTGTCGCCGTGACGGGTTAACACAATTTCTCAACGAATTCATGAAGGTTTTAATTGCCGAAGGCTATACGTTTGAAGATTTGCTTGACGCTATTACTAATTGGGCTGCGAAGACGCCGGAACTTGAAGATGTGGTTAAACACCTTGAAGATGCCGAACAAAAAATGCGTCTTCAAGGTTCCCAATCAAAAAAGACTTGAGCATTGTGCAATGGTCAGGCGAATTACTTGATTTTACTTGTAAACAGGGACAACTATGAAAGCACGTTATCGTTACCGTATCTATCCGACAAGCGCTCAACAGTTGCTATTAAGCAAACTGTTTGGGTGCGTTCGTGTAGTTTGGAACGATGCGCTTGCTCATTGCCAAGCTGAATATATATCTGGTAACAAAAAGCCCTCATGTGTGGACTTGCAAAAGTTATTCATCACTCAAGCGAAGAAAACTGAGCATAGGGCATGGCTGGCGGAAGTTTCTAACATTCCTTTGCAGCAATCTTTGAATGATTTAGAACAGGCATATCAAAACTTTTTTAAGTCATGTAAGGGTAATCGTCAAGGTAAGCCCGTTAAACCTCCCAAGTTTAAAAAACGACGAGCTGCCCAGTCTGCTCGTTTCCGTAAAGGTGGTTTTAAAGTATGCCCAAAATCTGTTTATCTTGCCAAAATTGGGCAACTACAAATTGTTTGGTCAAGGGAACTCAAGAGCGAACCTTCATCTGTAACAGTAATCAAAGATGCTGCCGGACGTTATTTTGCTAGTTTTGTTGTAGAAATTGAACCTTCTGTATTGCCACCGCTAGAAAACGCTGTCGGTGTAGATTTGGGAATATCAACCTTTGCTACACTCAGCACCGGGGAAAAGGTAGACGCACCGAAGCCATTGAAGAAACGTATCCCCAAGGTTAGGCGACTGAGTAAAAACTTATCCCGTAAAAATAGAGGTTCAAAACGCTACGAAAAAGCACGCAAGCTCAAGGCTAAACTACAGGCAAAGTTAAAAGATACTAGGACAGATTTCTTACATAAATTATCTACTAGGTTAATTCGTGAGAACCAAACAATTATCCTAGAAGATTTAAATGTCTTAGGAATGCTCAAAAACAGAAAGCTATCCAGGGCGATTAGTGATTTAGGATGGAGACAGTTTAGAACATTTCTAGAAGCAAAAGCCCAAAAATACGGGCGTATCTTCATTGTCATCAGTAGGTGGGAACCAACTAGTCAAATTTGTTCGTGCTGCGGGTTTAGGGGTGGTAAACTCGACCTACGGGTTCGTGAGTGGATTTGTTTGAGTTGTGAAACTATTCACGATAGAGATGTCAACGCCGCAGTTAATATCAAAGTCGCCGGAGGGCATTTGGAGACTCAAAACGGACGTGGAGGAAAGCGTCAGACTGCCGTAAAGGCAGCAGCATCCTATGAAGCGTCAACCCACCAAGAATTCATTCAGTTGAGTCTGTTTGAGTAGATTGGAATCCTCATGCCTTGAGGCTGAGGAGGATGTCAACACCAAGGTCGTAATGTCCACCAAGGACTTAAAAGCTAAGTGCTTTTTACCGTAGGTGTGCCGTAAAGTCCGCCAAGGGTTTTATGTACCACGTTGCCCTTAGTTTCTGTTCCTTTGGGGCCGCCTTCCGGTAGCCTGGGGGCGGGCACACCTTGGAATAAAGCTGGCACAAAATCTTTCCAGTTAGTATCCGCATATTCTCGCAATTCCGAGCGAGCTTCGCCTTCAACCACAAATACTTTGTTGTTTTCTACTACTATTTGATGCTCATTTTTAAGTAGAATTTGTAAAACTTTTGGTTGTTGAACAAAAAGTACGGTTTTCTCGTTTGCAATCCTTCTTATCTTAGTTACTATCACTTGAATGTTTAGAAAAATTTATTAACTATAAGAGTAAATATTTCTCTATTAAAAACTTTATTTGCGATTACTTATAAATATTAGTATTTATTAAATATAAGTACTAATACTTTTATTAACGAATATAATTAACACTCTTTTCTGTCAAAGGTTTCAAAAAAATCAATGTAGCAAAAAATCGAAAAAATGTTAAAATAAAAGGATAGCAAAAATTCAAAAAAAGTGGAGAAAAATATGATTACATCACAGATTGAAGAAGTTCATATTGGGCAGATAGATAAATGGAATTGGGGAAAAGCATGGAACAGAATGAATCGTATGGGATACTCTGTCTCTCAATTAGAAATGATAATTGCAGAGTCCAAAGTCGATACCCAATTAATAGCAGCATCATTGATATGGGCATCATTAGTTCCTTCGGAAGAAGTGTTTGAACAAACGGTCAAGTTAGCACTTGCGAATCCGATAGATGAATTGTGGCAAGCATATTATTCAGCAGCTTCCCGTAAAGGATTTGTCGGAGTAGTATTAGCAATTGTTCACTATGACTTATTGATTGAGTTGAATAGTGGAGAATATTATCCTTGGATAGAAGTGATTTACAAAGACAAAGGATATTGGCGACGGCATCCCAATCACAAGCACAATTATAACGAGGGTGGAGTAATCCACCCTCATTTTTTTAAGAGAGAAAATGTAATTTGATTTTCAGAATACATCCGTCAGGAGTCAGGAGTCAGAATAAATGAGACAGCCAGCAAGGACATTTCAAGACTTGATAGTTTGGCAAAAAGCACATGGTTTTGTTTTATCAAATAGAATTCTGGAGTCATGAGCCAGAATTCAGTATGAATTCTGTGTGACTGACGCCTTTATTCTGTTCGGTAAACTACTGACAAGTTATGCTAATTCTATTCTGAATTCTGACTTCTGACTTCTGACTCCTGAATTCTTACATTTGATTATAAGTAATATCTCGCCTCACAGTAATTAACTAGAAATGAATTCCAGGTTGACTAAATCACCAAGCCTATATCTGCAATGGGCTTGGTGATTTAGGTGGAATAAATTTGCACCTAAATTGCCCCATTAATCAAAGTCCTCTATGCTTGATAAAATCCAGTTATGGCCGAATAAATCCAGGGTTTACAAGAAACGATTGACCAGTCTGTTTCGGGATGAATCAGATTTAGGAAATGAGCCTGGTAGCATGCCTTATAAGAGAAAATGCCTGCTAATTGATACTCCTGACTATGATACCGATTATGCTCTGATGGAATGCAGAGTTTTCAAACAATACATACAGCGGTTATTTCCCATACCGCAAGAATTAGAAGGTCAACTTTGTTATCGCATTAGAGGCTACAGATTTGATTTTGGCACTAAATACAAGGTGTCAATTTTGTACGATGACCGCAACTTAGATGCTTTTAACTTCGCTTGCAACATTGAACTGGCGGAGTTTCCCTCGGATTGGGATGAAATAGCCTTAAAAGATTTGCGTTCTTTAAGGCTAAGTTCTGCGCTCACTAATTTGGGTTAATGATTGTGCGTTTTCTTGCACTTTTACTCGCATTGCCAATAGTCTGACACAGTAATCATCCCGGATGCAATAAATATCCGTGAATTTCTGTGAGCTATTTAGTTGATTTACATTCTGGGCGTTAACTTGAAACGCCTAGAATATTTCCCTGCCTTGAGTAATTATGAAAATCACCAGAATCCGCATAAGCGAAATAGAAAAAGACATTGGTTTATTTCAGTTTCGTTCCGTAGCTTTTGACGAAGAAAGAGTGCAATGGCTAGTTGCTAATTGGAAACCTGAAGCCTTAGACCCAATAGATATTTGGCTTTCACCTGATAATAGAAAGGTGTTGATTGCTGGACATCACCGATTAGAGGCAATGACCCGCCGGGGTGACACTTCTACACCGTGTCGCGTTCACCAAATCAGTTTGCAATCAGCGCAAATGATGGCGTTGATGTCAAATGCCAATCGGTTGCAATACACCTCGTTTGAGTATGCAAGGTGTGTAGATTTCTTAGTTAATAAATGCGGTAAAAACTACCTGCAAGCTAGCGAAAGTTTAGCTATTAGTGAGGGAATGGCTCGAAAATACCATTCTCTTGTACACCTTCTAAAAACGGATTGGGAGGTACAAACAGACAAATTAGATTTACTTTCGCGTGCCTTTGAAGTGGCAAGCTTTATTCAAAACTATCCACTTAATCAAACGGAAATCCAGTCACTTTTTCAAATTACTGCCCAGTACGATTTAACAGCTAATCAAATTCGCCAACTGTTGCGGGATATTCGCCGTCAAAAGAACGAGCAATCCAACACTCAAGAAAGTTTATTTGACCTTGCGTCTTTTGGCTCACGCACCGCCAAGGCTTTGAAAGAGCGCACTTTTCTAGATAATTGTGCAGCTCAAACTTGGTGGTTGTACGAAATGATTACCGCCGAACGTCACCATGTTTTTCCAAATGAGATTAAAGAGCCGTTAATGAAAGATTTACGGCGAATTTATGCTCACTGCATTGGAGCGGAAGAAGCAGAAGTAGTGCCAGTTCGAGCCACCAAGAAGGGCAGGGCAATACCAGTATCTTACAACAAGGAATAAAATGGTTGAACGCAAATGGCATCCTCGCACTCGTCCCCAGGATGTGCGGGTGGGAAAGTATTTTGTGCTTTCCGATTTTCTTTACTCTCAAACTGCGACAACTCAAGGCATCCCTAATTGCCCTAGCAGCTGGACTGGGGTCGAAGTCATGGGACTCAAGGGATTGTGCAAGCACATCCTCGATCCTGTTGTTGAGAAGTTTGGCCCGACTAGTATCACTTTCGGATTTTGCTCACTCGAACTTTGGAAGTATTGGTATCCAAGCGTTGTCAGCCCTTTGGCGCTACATTTATTTCGCCCTCCCCAAGGAGGCATCGGCGGCGCTGCTGATATTTTTGTTCATGCTTACGTTGAACCGAGGACAGTGTTTAATTGGATTCGTCAAAACTGCACCTACGATCGCCTGATTATGTATCCGGGCAGTTCGATTATCTGCGTTGCCTGGTGCGAGGAAAAACCAAGATTTCACGCCAAGGAGTGGATATTTCCCAACGGTGCGGGAAATGCCGAATACGTTGACGCAGGCTGGGATAGCCCACCTGCCCCTAAGCCGAAAAAAGACCCTCCACAGTTTGAACAAGGACGACTATTTTGGCAACTCTCAATGTTGCAAGACTGTTCTTCCCTGCTAAATTACAACGCTAGTTTGGTATCTTTTCTAACTCAAAATAAATAGCTTGCAACCAACATGGAAGTTTTTCAAATTACTCAAACTCACATTAATGCTTTTCTCATTTTTGACAATGTTTTAATGCTAATTGAAAAGCTTTCTGAGTCTGAATGAAGATTACAAGTCGAATGTATAATATGCAAATTATGCGATCGCTCTCGCTTCTGGGACAAAGTGAGGAGCGATCACCCTCAAATAGCAACTTTTACCTCTGAGAATTCAAGTTTGACATTACTTAAAAAATTTCCTTGATTAAAGCAATTAATTTTCCTGCAAAAAATATAAATTAAGTATTTTCACTGCTAACAGCCAGATTGTGAATGGTTAATATGTAGCAAATAATCTAGCATCGGCTACTTAAGCTAGAAGCTAAAGTTTCTTTCGTTGAATGACTATTAAAAAACCCTTGGTCATCAAACAGTCAGAGGTGAGGCAGATCACTTCGTGATTTGGGGCTTGCCTTTGGGCTAATGGTCACTGCTTAGGGGGAAAATTTGTTAGCGAAGCATTTGTCGAACTAGAAAACAGGCAACAGGCTAAGCAAGAGGCAATCTAATTGAAGCAAGTTATTATTGAAAACCCCATTATTAACTCAGCCTTTTGTGAACCTAAGCAACATTTCCAATTTGATGACGATGGCATCACCGATAATATTGTTGAATCCCGCCGCATAAGCCATTACTTCATTCCCATTGCTCCACCGAAAAAGAAAGGTAAACAGAGTCAACAACTTGAACTAGACCTGGATGGCGAATGGACACAAGCCCGTGTCAAGCCAAATAAATTTATCAATGATGTGCGTGTCAAGGTGGGGCTGTGGAGACGTGGTGGTTATGTAGGTATTACTCCTACTACACGGCGACTACTGGAATATTGGCAAAATCCAGAGCGAGAAAGAAAGCTGTATTTCTGCCAAATTGAAGCTCTAGAGACGGTCATTTACATTACTGAGGTGGCGAAGAAGTACGGTGATAACTGGATTGAGAATGATTTGCGCCAAGTGAACGCAGATGCTAACCCGCTACTGTCTCGCATTGCTTGCAAAATGGCGACGGGTAGCGGTAAAACACTTGTGATGTCGATGATGATTGCTTGGCACACCCTTAATAAGATTGCCAATCCTCAAAACCGACTGTTTAGCGATGCCTTTTTGGTTGTTACACCAGGGATTACAGTGCGCGATCGCTTGCGGGTTCTCCAGCCCAATGATTCAGAAAACTACTATAAAAAAATGGACTTGGTACCACCGGATTTAATGCCGGAACTGGATAAAGCCAAGATTGTAATTACTAACTATCACGCTTTTCAATTGCGAGAACTCAACAGTGCTGGCAAGCTGACCAAAGATATTCTCTCTCAAGGTAAATATTGCGCGTTTACTGAAACACCAGATCAGATGGTGCGGCGTGTTTGTAAGGCTTTAGGCAATAAGAAAAACATCATCGTTATTAATGATGAGGCTCACCACTGCTATCGTCGGCGTGTGGGTGCTGACGATGATGTAAAGCTCAAAGGAGATGACCGCAAAGAATCTGAGAAACGGAATACTGAAGCAAGGCGATGGATTTCTGGCATTGAAGCGATTACTGCAAAAATTGGTGTCAAGGTTGTTTATGACCTTTCTGCTACTCCTTTCTTCTTGAAAGGTTCTGGATATCCAGAAGGTAATTTATTTCCTTGGGTGGTGTCAGACTTTTCTTTAATTGATGCCATTGAATCGGGTATTGTCAAAATCCCCCGTGTGCCTGTGTCAGATGACAACATGAAGGGGGAACTGCCAACTTACAGAAGTATCTGGCCTTTGATTCGTGACCATCTTCCAAAAAAAGGACGTGGCACTCAGGATGAAAGTAAATCAACACCTGACCCCAAACTCCCCAAAGAATTAGAGGGAGCATTACAAAGTCTCTACAGTAACTATGAAAAAGCTTACCAGCAGTGGGAGCAAAATACAGAGGCTCAAGCCAGAGGTATAACACCACCTGTATTTATTGTGGTCTGTAATAATACCAATGTTTCTAAGTTGGTTTATGATTACGTCTGCGGTTGGGATACTGGTAAAAAAACTCCAGACGAAAAACCAGTTTTAGCACCGGGGAGACTAAAACTATTTAGCAACGTTGAAAACGGTAACTGGTCAGCTAGACCTAACACCATTCTAGTAGACAGTGAGCAGTTAGAGTCAGGTGAAGCCATGAATGCTGATTTTAAGAAAATAGCAGCACGGGAAATTGAGGAATTTAAAGCTGAGTACCGAAAACGCTATCCAGGACAAGACCCAGACAAAATTAGCTCAGAAGACCTGCTGCGAGAGGTGCTTAATACAGTTGGTAAACCAGGCAAGTTGGGTGAACAAATCCGGTGTGTGATTTCTGTTTCAATGCTAACTGAGGGATGGGACGCTAACACTGTTACTCACATCTTGGGAGTGAGGGCATTTGGTACACAGTTATTATGTGAGCAGGTAGTTGGGCGGGGACTGCGACGGATAAGTTATGCAGTTAACGATCAAGGGATGTATGAACCAGAATATGCAGAGGTTTACGGCGTTCCCTTTGCTTTTATTCCTTGTGCTGGTGCTAACAAGAAACCTAAACCTGGACTTTTACCTACTCGTGTCCGTGCCTTAGAAGAACGCATTGATTTAGAGATTACTTTCCCGCGATTAACAGGTTATCGCTACGATATTACCCAAAAACAACTTAATGCTAATTTTAACGATGTTTGCTATGCTATTTCCCCCTCTGATATACCCACATTAACAGTCAATGCTCCCATTGTTGGACAGTCCAGTGTTCACACATTGGATGAATTGCGATCGCGGCGGGAACAAGAAGTGGCGTTTCTGCTGGCAAAGTTAACTTTAGAGAAATATTTCCGAGGGGATGGGATACAAAAAACTGACAAACCCAAAGAACATATTTTTGATGCTGACGTGCAAGCTTGGTTGTTTCCCCAAGTGCTGCGAATCAGTAAAGAGTGGATGCAACAGTGTGTTACCTACAAAGGCAATACTTACCCTCAGTTACTACTATTAACTGAGTTTGCCCATGATGCGGCAGATTGCATTTACCGAGCGATCGCATCTGGAGAAGCGCAAAAATCCTTAAAACCAACTCTGCGGCCCTATGACACCTTTGGTTCTACTCGTTATCTAGACTTTGACACAGCTCGTCCGGTTTATGCCACTGACCCCAACAAGTGCCATATTTCCCACGTAGTAGCTGATACCGATAGCTGGGAACAGAAGACAGCACAGGTGTTTGAAGAAATGGATGAAGTAGTCTGCTATGTCAAAAATCATAACCTGGGATTTACAATTCCCTACACCATTAACGGGGATCAAAAGAATTACATTCCTGATTTTATCGTGCGAATCCAAGACCGAAACGGGCATAAAG
Source organism: Nostoc sp. DedQUE07 (assembly GCF_034530975.2). Taxonomy (NCBI): domain Bacteria; kingdom Bacillati; phylum Cyanobacteriota; class Cyanophyceae; order Nostocales; family Nostocaceae; genus Nostoc; species Nostoc sp. DedQUE07. The sequence continues at coordinate 96,444 of NZ_JAVRCC020000003.1, forward strand.
ACCCGTTGAACTTGATTGTTGAGGTTTCAGGGGAAGCGCGGAAAGATAAAGCCGCTAAAGTTTCTACTGCTAGAAGTCTTTGGATACCAGCAGTAAATAATCATGGCAGTTTAGGACGTTGGGAATTTTTAGAAATTTCTGACCCGTGGGATACCCAGAATACTATTCGTCATGCTCTCAATCATGGCTAATTAACTAATTAACTAACTAATTAATTAAAAGTATTATTTATGGCTAAGAAAAAGAGTCTATCATCGACCCCAATTGAAACTGTTAAACACCAAGACAAACGGGCTAACATTCCCACTGAAGAATTAAAAGACTTCATGGCAGATGAACAAAAGAAACCCAAAGTTATTCTTTACCCCCGTGATACCTCACTAGATCCTCAGTTAGTCTGGAAAGGCAAGGATGAGCAAGACCAGCACCCCTTGGAAGTCCCGGCTTTACCGATGTATATCCAAGAGAAGGTTCACCCCCAGTCAATTATTCAAGAATTTCGCACCTATAGCCAAAAGCAACAGTCTGAAGTTCAGTTAAGTTTATTTAGTGACTTCAATGGGTTAAAGTTTGACCAACTGATTGATTTTTATCAGCACAAAGAAGGGGTCAAATGGGCAAACCGGATGATTCTGGGTGATTCACTACTGGTAATGAATTCATTGGCAGAGAAGGAGGGTTTAAAGGGAAAAGTGCAAATGATTTATCTTGACCCTCCTTATGGGATTAAGTTTGGCTCTAACTGGCAGGTTTCTACTAGGAAGCGGGATGTAAAGGACGGCAGTGTTGGGGATGCAACGAGACAACCAGAACAGATTAAGGCATTCCGTGACACTTGGGAGTTAGGGATTAATTCTTATTTAGCTTATTTGCGTGAACGCTTGGTGGTGGCAAGAGAGCTACTAACAGAAACAGGCAGTATTTTTGTGCAGATTGGAGATGAGAATGTACATTTAGTAAGGTGTTTGCTAGATGAGGTATTTGGAAGTGAGAATTTTGTTAGTCAAATTACATTTAGTAAAACTACTGGGTTTTCTGGTAACTATCTTTCATCAGTTTGTGACCAAATACTTTGGTATTCAAAATCAATAGAAAAGTTAAAATATCGACAGATATATAAAGAAAAAGATTCCTCTGCGGAAAACACATTTTCTATATATAGAAATGTATCAAGCATCTCAAATTTAAAAAATAAAATTTTTGGCGCGGAGCGCCTTGTGAGGTTAGCTGATCTAACCTCACAAGGCGCTCCTTCTAATTCTGCTGATACTCAAAAATTCTTTTTTGAAGGTAGAGAATGGTTTCCAGGGACAGGTTTACATTGGAAAACTACACTTAATGGGCTTACAAAATTAGCTCTGGCAGATCGCATTTCAATAACAGGAAAAACATTAGGTTATATCCGGTTTCTTGATGACTTTGCTGTTTATCCAATAGACAATACTTGGCGAGATACTGGAACAGGTAGCTTTACAGATCCAAAGATTTATGTAGTCCAAACAAACATTAAGGTTATTCAGCGTTGTTTGTTAATGACTACTGACCCCGGTGATTTAGTTCTAGACCCAACAATGGGCAGTGCTACAACTGCCTACGTTGCCGAACAGTGGGGTAGACGTTGGATTACCATCGACACCAGCCGAGTTGCTTTAGCCCTTGCCAGAACCCGCTTAATGTCTGCTAAATATCCCTACTACCTACTGGCTGACTCCCCCGAAGGCATAAACAAAGAATCTGTAATCACTGGGCAGCTTCCACCAACACAGCCAAAGACAGAAAACGATATCAGAAAAGGCTTTGTTTACAAGCGAGTTCCCCACGTTACCCTAAAAGCGATCGCTAATAATCCAGAAATTGACACCATCCATGCAAAATGGCAGCAGCAGCTAGACCCTATCCGCACCCAACTAAACCAACTGCTTAAAAAATCCTGGGAAGAATGGGAAATCCCACGCGAACCGGAAGCGAAATGGTCACAGGAAGCAAAGGAGCAACTGGCTAATTGGTGGGAGTTGCGACAAAAGCGCCAAAAAGAAATTGATGATGCGATTGCTCGTTACGCTGACACTGAAATCCTTTATGACCAACCCTATGAAGATAATAAGCGACTACGGGTAACTGGCCCCTTCACTGTTGAAAGCCTATCACCTCACCGTGTCCTATCCACAGACGATGAACGCCCCGCATCAGAAGCAGAAGGGCAACAGCAAGCATCTGACCAGTTTGAAATCAGGATTATTGAAAACCTGAAAAAAGCAGGTGTGCAAAACACAATTAAAAATGAACGTTTGAAATTTGACTTCCTAGAACCTCATGCTGGTACTTGGCTACAGGCAACAGGAGAGTATACAGATAAAGATGAAATAGTCAAACGGGTAGCTGTTTCCATTGGCCCAGAATACGGCACTGTTGGCAGTGAGCAAATTAAAGAAGCTGCCAAGGAAGCTGTCAAAGGAGTAGGGTATCATCTGCTGATTGTTTGCGGCTTTGGATTTGACCCTGGCGTTGCGGAAGAATCCAAGCGGTATGGCAACCTGACGGTTTTAACTACTCGCATGAATGCTGACTTACTGCTGGGTGATGAACTTCTCAAAAAAACGGGTGCTGGCAATTTGTTTATGGTGTTTGGTGAACCAGATATTGAAGTCAAACATCAAAATGACCAATTGCTAGTGACACTCAACGGTTTAGATATTTACGACCCCACTACTGGTGAAATTCGTAGCAGTTCTACCAATGACATCGCCTGCTGGTTCATTGACACTAACTACAACGGCGAAAGCTTTTTTGTACGCCATGCCTACTTTACAGGGGCTGACCAACCCTATGAAAAATTGAAACGTGCGCTCAAAGCTGAGGTTGATGAAGATGCTTGGTCAGCACTCTATTCCACCACTAGCTGTCCCTTTGATCCACCTAAAGGTAAAAGTGACAAGCCTGGGAAGATTGCCATTAAAGTAATTAACCACTACGGCGATGAAGTATTGAAGGTTTATCAGGTTTAGTGATGGGCGATGGGCGATCGCACTCCATTATCCCGCTATTTATCACCATTAACCCAACTAATACCTGCTTCTCTTGCAGCTTCACAAGTGTAAAAAATCTGCTGGGAGCCATATACCGAAGCATCTGGTCCAATCACGCGAAACTGCCAGCATTTACCAGGAGTGTAAAACACCAAAAGAATATAACTGTTGATTGCACAAATGTACTCGATCTGTAACTGGTTCATCCTGCCATTGTATGGGCGATGCCTGCGGCGGGCTGTTCGCTGACGCACTACAGTTCTGGAGTAAAGTGGGGGGCGATAACACCCCAGCCAATTAAATAAACATTGCAGCAAACTAGATAATTATTTATATGAGTGAACCTATTTCATTAACGGCACTTTTCGGGGGTTCTAAAGGATTTATTGATATTTCCATAAAACTAGCTAGAGCTTTAAAGCTAATAGAATCTATTGAAAGTCAACTTGACCTTTTGACACAGGTAGAATTTAATGCTGCTTGGAAAACACTTTTTCAAGCGTGTAATTCTAGTTCTTTTGATGAACAAAAGTCTGCTCTTATTAATGATGCCAGGACTGGTTTTACTAAAGCTACTTGCCTTGAAAAAAATGAGCGACTTTTTTATGCTCACGTAGGATTAGCAATTTGTCATTATTTACTTAATGATATTAACAATGCAAAAATAGCTTTAATAGGGGTAGCAAAAATTAGTATATATGAAGATATTTATCTAAAAAAAACAGAGTCTTCGCTTGGTTTTAATAAATATAGCCTTAGTTTCTATACAAATATATATCATCCTGTGAGTTGGTTAAATATCATAACAGCTATACCTGAGCTTCCATTGTTTTTAGCACAAAAACAAGAAATTAGAAAATATAATAAATTCAAAAATAATTTAGTTGGCGATATATATAAGAAAATAAATTCAGAAGAATCCGTAATTATAACAATAGCTAAAATTAATCAGCCAAGTGATGCATTTAAAACTTTAAAATCACAATTGTTAGAGTTAATAAAATTACAAAAGCAATGTCTAGAAATAGTAACTAATATTTAATGTCTGATAATGGATATTTTTAAAAAGCGATCGCTCTTAGTTGACAAACATGGTAACATTTTTTATTGTGTAATTTAGTTACTTGTTACCTAGTTTATGAGCAATCCAGGAGTTGGTGGGCGTGGCAAGAAAGCTCCCTACGAAAGCATACATCAGCGAACACCTATGCCCATTAAGCCGATGATGGAAGTTTTAGTTAGTCGTTACCGTGAGTTAGTCATGGATTACGCTGACCCGGAAGATCCGGCGCTCTTAGCACAAGTGGCAAGTGCTTTAGCACCTAGAAGTGGTGATAGTCATCAAGAATTAGAAGCAGCCCATCGAAAAGCGGAATCTCTACAGACTGAATTAAAAAATCTACAAAGAAAGCTTAATGAGCGCGACCAGATGCTATCGGAACTATTCACAATCCATGACAACTATGATGCTCAGGTTAAAGACAAAATCAAAAAAGCTTTAGATACATAGCCGTCTCTTACCCTGCCAACACGCCGCGATCGCTCTGTGTCTCCTCCCCTAACCCAATTGATGATGCGGCGAAGTTGATAAATGATATGTCACGAGGACAGGTAATGGCTGGGGGGATGTGAAAAATTTTTCAGAACCGAAGCTAGACTTGTTCTGGTTCTGCTTCTTGTTGAATGCCTACAAATTCTCTTCTTAAATCGTCGTCAGACGGTCTTGTACGAAATTCCTCGTGGGTGTATATCCACAATAGATAAACAACGCGCTTCGTCTCGTTGACCACATACATGAAGCGACATTTCTTCGCTGCTCCATCTAGCTCAGGCGCTCTGAACCGAATTTTTCTAAATTTAAAATCTGATTTATAGGTTCCTTTGGGAAAACCTTCATCCTCTGAAAATGAATTAGAGCTAGGATTCTCTCGGAGTTGACCTATATAGTCATTAACTAACTCCAAAAAAGAATTTCTAGCTCTTTCGTTTTTACGATAGTGACTTTTAATTAACTTTTCGAGGCTAATCTCAAACCTCTCTAATGGCTCTATCCGATATACTTCGCAACCAGTCACGGGTTTCCTCCGGCTTTAGCTCTTTACCCTGTATTGCACCTGAGTACAATTGTTCTAGGGTATCAGATAAAACCGCTTGATAATTGGGATCTTGTCGCTCAACAGCATCCAAAATAGTCTCAATCAGTGTATCCAAAGCTTTAACGCAAGACATGAAAGCTTCTGTTTGATTGGTTACGACTAAAAACAATAAATAAATTTTTGCCCAAATTTTGCTCTTTAAGCCGAACACACCTTTTGCTGGTGGTTCAAGCCAATCATATGCAAACTCTTTTAACCCTTCGCGGTCTTCAACAGAAAGATTGTCCCACTCCCGGTTAACTCTACTTGTTAACCGGCAAATCTTGGCAGTTAATTGCTCAAAATCCGATGATGGGCTGATCTTTCTTTGCCGGATCTGCTCAAATTCATGAGTAAAAATCACGATCGCAGTGGACACTGCTAAACTCTCCTGCTTTCTGTGTTTTGGAAGACACCAGCTAATAACTGTTTGACCTTGACAAACTATTATTTACAGCTTTTTTACCGCGTATATACGCGATACGCGTTCTCATCTTATTCTACGACAACAGATTGTTGCTGTCTTCCGCAGTCAACTGGAAGCGGATGTTTGATTATTTCTGTTACAGAAGCAATCAAAGCGCAATCAGCTTGCTTTACAATTGGATAACTAGTTATCCAATCAAGTCGAGCCTTTCAAGCAAGGCGATCGCTCCACTAACTGAAGAATTTTTCAACCACTGCGCCTTGTTATAGGTCATGCAAAGCAAGAATATTGCGACTGCGGCGATCGCTTATGACAAGAGCATACCTATGCGCTTGGACACTTAAGTATCCAATAGATAGCGATCGCTCCACTAAGAATAAGAATTTTTCGTAAAGCTAAGGCTCTACCTCTCATGTCAATATATATTGAGATTGAGATGATATTTGAGATAATAAAGTTAAGCATCTTTGGCAGGCACGCAAATGACTGAGCTTTACGGAGGAACCGATCCTAGAGATATTCCGACCTACTCCATTAGCGATGCCGCTCGTTATTTACGCATTCCAGCAGGCACAATTCGCTCTTGGACAGTTGGGCGATATTATCCGACTGCAAACGGTTCCAATTTCTTTAGACCCCTGATTCCAATTCGCGATCTCAAACCAAAACTTCTCTCATTCACCAACCTAGTTGAAGTTCATGTTTTAAGAGCGATTCGCAAACACCACAAAATTGACTTGAGATCGGTGCGAGATGCTCTTGATTTTATTGATGAACAGTTTCAAACGTCTCATCCCCTAGCACGTGAGCGTTTTCTTACCGATGGTGTTGACCTGTTTATTGAAAAATACGGCTCTCTGATTAAAGCCTCGAAAAGCGTGCAAACAGAAATGAAAGACGCCTTGAATGCCCATCTTGAGCGAATTGAGCCTGATGACACTGGGCTTGCGATTAAACTTTATCCCTTTACTCGCTCGTCAGAAGAAAACAATCCTCGCATTGTCGTCATTGATCCCCGAATTGCCTTTGGTCGTCTTATCATCGCTGGGACAGGAATTGCTACCCGCGTGTTAGCAGAACGTTATCAAGCAGGTGACTCAATTGACGATCTCGCTTATGATTATGAGTGCCCTCGTCTCAAAATTGAAGAGGCCATCCGGTGTGAACTACCTGCTGTTGCATGATTCAACCCCAGTCCATTACCTTTTTCGTAGATCGATGTCTAGGTAGCAGATGCATTGTAGAAACGCTTCAAGGAGCTGGCATCAACATCGAAATTCATGACGAACACTTTGATAAAGGTGCGGCTGATGTAGACTGGCTACCAGAAGTCGGCAAAAGGGGCTGGGTTGTTCTGACTAAAGATGCCAACATTGGTAAACATACTTTAGAAAGAATTGCCGTTGCCCGCGCTCAAATAAAAATGTTTGCACTCGCTTCTCAAAGCTTATCAGGAAGAGATATGGCTGCAATCTTTCTAAAAGCAATTGTTTCGATGCAAGAATTTGTCCGCGAACATCCCGCCCCCTTCATTGCCAAAATCTATCGGGATGGAAAAGTATCTATGTGGAAAGACGACCAGATGCTAACAGAAGAATTGAAGCGATTTTTATAAAATCATTCTTGCGATTGCCCAAACCCCAAATCACTTTTTGAGTAACTTCACGCTATTGAAAGCGATCGCCCCGTTCGAGGTGATGAAAAATTCTTCAGAAATGCTTTGTCCTATTGAATTCATAGGCTCCCAAATGCTTTTCAGGATTCGCTCTGTGCGCTTACCTGCTTTTGTCTGCATCTGCACGGGTTGTTGAGCAGAAGTCTGTCCAGGCGGTGAAAGTGACTGAGGAGCTTGAGGAGGCTGGGGGTTTTGTGGTTGAGTAGCGCTTATCAAGTTATTAAACAGATAGAAAAAAGAGAGCGCAAATTTAATAGCGTTCTGTTAGTTTATCAATCAACGAATTAGAGGAACTTGATTCTACTTGCCTTTCAAGTTGCGTTGAAGATGTAGCGATCGCTTTGGACAAAAGCATCCCTATGCGCTTGGATATCTAGGTATCCAATCCACTAGGCACAGTCAAAAGCGATCGTTGTTGGTTACGAAAAATTTTGGCTGGTATGCTTTCTTATTTTGGATTTAGAACCGGAGGGCGATGGCTAAAAATTGCCCCTCGTTGTTCTAGGTGATGCTTCATGTCCTCTGTAAGTCCTATGCTGCCTAAAAAAGAGGCACGTATAACAATAGCACGCTTCAAGTCGGCACCGCTCAGGTTGGCACCGCTCAGGTTGGCACTGAACAGGTTGGCACTGAACAGGTTGGCACCGCTCAGGTTAGCACCGCTCAGGTTGGCACTGAACAAATCAGCATAGATCAGGTTGGCACTGAACAGGTTGGCACTGCTCAGGTTGGCACCGCTCAGTTTGGCATCACTCAAGTCGGCATTGCTCAAGTCAGCATCACTCAAGTCGGCATTGCTCAAGTCAGCATCACTCAAGTCGGCACCGCTCAACTGTCGCATCATAACTGGCCGATCAACGATCTCCTGTACTAAACGCCATTTCTCATCAGACTCGCTACTTTCATCATCATTTGAGCTTTCGCTCAAAATTTGAACATCTTTAACAGGAAAACCTGTTACTGTTTTTAGTTCTCCTGATTTGATGCGAGATACAAGCTGTTCAATATCCTCTGGAGAACCTTCGACAAATAATCGGATGCTGCCTTCCTTGATATCAGTAATTTCTATAGTGTCACCTGAATATTCTCGTACAGCAGATTGAATAATTTTCCAGCTTTGAACTGAATGTATATCACCTTCTAAGGTGATAACTACTTTAATTTTTTTACTTTGTTTATCTATTACAGTTACTTTAAGGTGTTCTGGTTGCACTTGCTTTACCACCCCATCACTATCAGCGCTACTGTAACTACTTGTTGATAACTGCTTTGGTTGTCTTTCTTCTGTTAACCCCGTAATTTCTCTCCAATTCAACTTTAGTGCCTCACATATCCTTTTAAACGAATCAAGCTGAATTGGCTTACCCTGAAAAAATTTTGTCACTGTACTACGAGCCAACAGTTGAGACTTTGCAAAGTTCAATCTTGACTCAAACCCCATTCTCATCAATGCTTTTTCCGCCACCTCAAAACCTTCTCGAGATGCTGTAATAGTTATTTTCTTTTTTTTGCCAGGGCTTGGGTCTGTCATGGGCTAACCAGGGTATTTAAAACGCTTAGGCAATCAAAACTAAAGCATCAAACAATCATAGAGAACTCACAAGTCATTTACAACAGAATCTTTGTGTAATCAAGGTTGCAGGTTTTTGGCTCGACATTAGAAGTGTGAACCGAAACACAAAAAACAACAAAATCTATGAGTCATAAGCCAGTCGAATTTTACATTACCCAAGAACGCCTACGCCAAGCACGCTACAGCTTCAACCTTGCCCTAGTTGCCACTGCTTTATCTGCTTGCATTAGTCTTATCGGAGCCGGATTACTGTTGTCAGGCAAAGTTACAGAAGGAACTTTTACTGCTGTTGGAGGAATGACCGCTAGTGTGCGATGCATCCAGTTTGCTAAGGAAGCCAACGATAGGCTTGACAAAACTTTGACTGAGATCAAAGACGGAGATTAATAAGGACTGCTCAGGTTGCGATCGCTTTGCTTGAATGAAACCAAATCAACCAATACCTACCCGATAAAGGGTGGTTTTTGCTTGGGTAGCGATCGCTCTTGTGTAGGGGGTTATGAAGAATTTTTCATGTACGCGTTCTTATTTTAAATTGAGAAACAAAAAAAAGGCGAGCGCCAAAAATTGCTCCTCGTCGTTCTAGATCGCGCCTCATATTCTTTGTAAGTCCTATATTGCCTTCAAAAAAGGTGTTTACAACAATAGCATTCGTAAGGTTGGCACCTCTCAGGTTGGCATCAGTCAGGTTGGTACCAATCATGCTGGCAACAATCAGGTTGGCAAGAATCGCGTTGGTAATAACGTCGGTGGTTTCACTCACGATAAGAACAACGCCTATGGTAACAATCAGGTTGGCATCACTCAGGATGAGAACAGCGTAGATGGCTCCATTCAAGATGGCAACAATCAAGTTGGCAACAATCAGGATGACATCGCTCAGATTGGCAAGGGTCTGGTTGGCACCACTCAGATTGGCATGGCTCAGGTCGGCATCACTCAGGTCGACACCACTCAGGTTGGCACCACTCAGGTTGGCATGGCTCAGGTCAGCACCACTCAGGTTGGCATGGCTCAGGTCGGCATCTCTCAGGTCGGTACCTTTCAGGTCAGCACCTCTCAGGTCGGCATTGCTTAGGTCGGCACCGCTCAGGTCGGCATCGCTTAGATCAACACCACTCAAACGTCGCATCTTAACTGGCTGACTAACAATCTCTTGTATTAAACGCCATTTATCATCAGACTTAATGCTTTCATCATTTGAGTTTTCACTCGAAATTTGAACATCTTCAACAGGAAAACCTCTTACTGTTTTTAGTTCTCCAGATTTGATGCAAGATACAAGCCGATCAATATCCTCTGGAGAACCTTCTACAAATAATCTGATACTGCCTTCTTTGATATCAGTAATTTCTATAGAATTTCCTGAATATTCTCGCAAAACCAACTCAAGAATTTTTAAATTGTCAATTGAATTTATATGACCTTTTAATCTAATTTCAATTTTAACTGTTTTAGTTTGTTTATCGATTACAGTCACTTGAGTGTAAGGTATTTGCCTTGACTCTACCTCCTGATTGACCATAGAGCTACTGCAATCACTTTTGTGTAGTTGCTGCTCTAGTTGTTCTTCTGGCATTAGTGCAATTTCTCTCCAATTCAATTCCAGTGCATCACATATCCTTTTAAAGGAATCAAGCTGAATTGGTTTGCGCTGAAAAAAATTTGTCACTGTACTACGAGCCAACAGTTGAGACTTTGCAAAGTTCAATTTTGACTCAAACCCTAGCCGTCTCAAAGCTCTTTCTGCTTTGCTTTTGCCTTCTGGAGATGCAGCGTAAGTTATTTTTCTATTTTTTCTGCCAGGGCTTGGGTCTTCCATAGTCTGATAATGAGTATTTAAATCGCTTAGGCAATCAAAACTAAAGCATCAGACAATCATAGAGAAATCACAAGTCATTTACAACACAATCTTTGTATAGTCAAGGTTACAGGCGTTTGGCTCGATATTAAAAGTGTGAACTTGAACACATAAAAAACAAAATTTATGAGTCATAAGCCAGTCGAATTTACATTGCCCAAGAACGCCTACGCCAAGCACGCTACAGCTTCAACCTTGCTCTGGTTGCCACTGCTTTATCTGCTTGCATTAGCCTTATCGGAGCCGGATTGCTGCTGTCAGGCAAAGTTACAGAAGGAACTTTTACCACTGTTGGAGGAATGACCGCTAATGTGCGATGCATCCAGTTTGCTAAGGAAGCCAACGATAGGCTCGACAAAACTTTAGTCGAAATGAAGGACGGAGATTAAACAAACGCTGCTCAGATTGAGCGATCGTGCAAAGGTTTATCCTCAATCAGAAAGTTAACCTTGTTTAAGTCCCGTTAGACGTAAATTATAAATAACAACAACAAGGTCGCTTTTGTCCACCAAGGACGATTAAAGCTTTTAAGCTTTTACAGTCGGTGTGCTGTAAAGTCCGCCAAGGGTTTTATGTACCACGTTGCCCTTGCCAGATTCAGTTCCCTTGGGTCCACCTTCTGGTAGCCTGGGAGTGGAAGCACCTTGGAACAAAGCTGGCACAAAAGCTTTCCAATTCGCATCAGCATATTCCCGCAATTCAGAGCGAGCCTCGCCTTCAACCACAAATACTTTCTCGTTTTCTACTACTATTTGTTGGTCTTTAAGCAGAGTTTGCAAAACCTTTGGCACAGCCCCAGCTAAAGTTGCCGCCTCCGTTACTCCAAGCGATCGCGCCAAGGTCTGCTTTTGGGTTTCTAAATCAGTTAATTTTGTAGCATTCTCGGCAATAGTAGCTTCTAAAGTCGCAACTTTAGAAGTCGCTTCAGTTAGGGACGCTTCGTTGGTGGTGGATTTACCTTTCTCGGTTTCGAGGTCGCTTTTTGCTTGCTGCAATTGTCCGTGTAGGTTGCTGGCTTGACTTTTGAGTTCTGCTTCATTGGTTTCTAAAGTTTTGATCCGGGTTTGAAGATTTGCGATTTCAGTTCGCAGTTGCTCAATCTCAGCGGCGGTGGTGGTTTGTTCGCTGGTCGCACCTTTGAATTTCTGCCGCCAGCTTTGGGCTTCTTTGTTCACACCGCTAACATGACTGCGGATTGCCTCAGCCGCTTCTTTGCCGCCTTCCTGCTCATCCAGCCATCCCAGAGCTTGCGTATAGTCCATAAATAATAAATAAGATTATATACTTTTCGCCCCTTTATCTTACGAGCGGTCAAAATCCTTAAAATCGGTGCGTGTACTGATTTTTAATTTTTTTAACCGGAAAATACCGAAGACTTCGCAGACTAGCAAGATACAATTGTCTTGTTTGAATCGATTTTACGAAGCTGGGCTAATGCTTGATTTAGCCCAATTTGTAAAATCTCCAAAGATTTAGACATTAGTTTTTTTATTCACAAAGCATTTTTCTTAAAAGTTCGGCGATGCACCTCGCAGAACTTTTTTTGTGGGAATAGTTATTTTTTCTAATTCCCAGGAATCGTATTATTTTATGAATTTACAAATAATCGTAGTTTTATTTTTCCATATTTAAATGGATGTTCTGCGTCGTTATTCGTAGGGAGACATCTGGAAGCTGAAACCCTTATAGGTAAATAGTTTCAGGAGAATAAAATGTTGCAAGAAATCAAAAATTGTGTTAGGATCGAGATGTAGCAAACAATCAACCGCGAGGGAGATAGAAATGAGAGTATTTCAGATTGAACAGAAACAGATAGATGAAACTGAGGGATTGAGTGAGAAGGATTTGGGGAAGTGGTGTTACTCGGTAGAAGGAGAAGCTCTGGGCTTCTTTAATACATCGAAGGAAGCGATCGAATCCCAATTGAATATCGTGAAAGTTGGAAAGGATGATATTGATGCATCGGATTATTTGACAGAGGAGCATTTGGGGAAGTGGGCCTATGTGGGAGGGGCTGCGGATGGTTGGAAGTTGAAGGGATTCTATGGATCGCAGGCGGAAGCGATCGAGGGATATAAATTGAGCAGATCGATTTAGTAGATGTGGGGTCGGAGATCCGGCCCCGAATATATGGGTTTTGCAAATAACAAAAAAGGTTGGTTTGAGAGATGGAAGAATTAAAAGTTGAAAAGACAAAATTGGAAGTCAAAACGGTTAAGAATGGGGTGGGGTGTGCCTGTAATTTAGGTTCAGATTGTCAGGGTGAATTCCACATCGTTCCTGGAACTAATTGTCACGCTTGTTTGTTATGTTGTTACGCGCTTTTGGATGGAGAATTTGTATTTCTTCCCAATCACCCAGAATACGATCCTGCGCATCCATTGTTTAATTAATTGATATTGGGGGGGGTTCTCCCCCTCCCTGTTTTTAGGTTTTGGGGATTTGAGATATTTCAAATCCTCAATTTTAGGCTTTCTTTAATTCCCATATTCCCGAATCACCGAGCCTCATATCTGCATGGGGTTCGGTGATTTGGGTGGAATTTATTTTTACCCAGACTGTCAATTTAGTCGAGGTTTTTATGGAAGACGAATTGAGGCTTGGGTCTGTGCCAACAGAAGAAGGATATCAGCAGGCAGGAACTGCTAATTATCATGTCCGGGCGCAGAACGAAACCAAGATTTACAAAAAGCAATTGCTCCGCTTATTTCCCATTCCCACTTCCTTGAAAGGGAAAGTTGGCTTCCAGGTAAAGGTATTTACTGGGGAGAAGTGCCTTTTTTACGAAGTTGTAATTAAATACAACGGAGGTTTGCAAGACGCTACCCAATTTGCTGAAAACGTTAAAGCGAATTGCCCAACTGAATGGGACGAACAATCGATAGATGAATTGCGAGCGATGCATCTCATTCCTGACTAATTTCAACTGAGACAGACATTAAATAAAAGCTGTTTAAAAGTAAAACCCTGCTTCGTGCAGGGTTTATTATGCATCGTATTTACCTTGTTTAGTATAATGCTGATATCTGTACTAATAGCAAAAATTTAGTATGGGACATCAGCTAGTAAAAACTAACCTTGGTTTTCAATGCGAGATTTGCCGTTGGCAGTGGAAAACCTCAACCACGGTAACACCTTGCCCGGGAGTCATTCGTTATGAATATGGCTCAAATCCAGAGCATTTAAAAAGCCGTGTCAACCTTCACAAAAAGAATTTAAAACCGAAAGCAAAAGCAGACGCCGCCGGAGTAATTTATCTTCAAAAGAAAGGCATTTACCTCTGGCTTTATGACGAGAAAGATTGCGAAATAGCCGATCGCGATCTCCCTCCAATTTACCAATGGGACGAGCGAGGCGACTTGCAAACTGTAGGTGAATTACGGAAGCAAAATCTAGCCCCAACTCCCGATATGAAACCGGACGGGGTTGCTTGGGTTTGGGACAATGATGAGGAACGCGGCAAATGGATTCCACTTTATTGCGCGGCTAGTTGTCAGTGGCAAGCGAAAGACGGTTGGATAACGAAAACTGCGCTCAGACAAAAATATCTGTTGTCGCCAACCTGGATTAAAGAGTTGGGTAAGTGCGATCGCACTCTCGATAATCCGCATGGTCGCAGTGCCGCCCCTATCCAGCTTTATTCCCGGCAAAGGGTTGAGAGCTTTTTAGCTGATAGGGCTGAGGCTTATGCTCAATGGCTGGATCAACGCGATCGCCACATAGCAATTTTTGAAGCTAACAAAGAAAAGATATTTCGCTCTCGCAATTTAGCTAAAGAGCAAACAGCAAACTGTTTAAAATGCGCTTCTGGTGTTATGACGGGACAAGGCTTTTTTTGTGCTATTTATCCGATGGGTTTAGATTGTATTCCCTGCCCTCACTGGAGTAGTAGATGACAGGTTTATTTGGTAAATACATTATTCAAAAAGCGGATGGGATACCTATAGATCCCAACGCTCAATATTTTGTTCTTCGCCCAGATACTGATAGAGCCGCACGAGTAGCTATTCGAGCTTATATTCAAGAGTTAAGTGATGAAGATGCCGTTCTAAAACAGGATTTGATCGACTAGATAAAACGTTTGGACGACAAAGATTGTAAAAATGCGATGCGACGGCAAGCTGCTGGATACGGGGACGGGTCTGCCTGGGAAGAATATGGAAGAAATTAGATCCAGGAAAATTTTCCTGCTTCTCATTAGACTCAAAAGTATAATTCTGTAACTTGAAATTGTACTTTTGACTAAAAAAGTATATTTTCAGCTTTGATATCCACCTGCCATCCGCTCAAACTCATCATCTTGGAACCTACCATTCGGAGTCCAGAGCAGAGTAGCTAGGCAGGTCAATCCACTAATTGAATAATTCTAAAAACTCTTCAACAACTGCTGAGGCATTTTCATAGCATTGCTCTGCTGAAAATCTAACTGTAGAAATACCTTGTCGTAAAAATATCCTATCTCTTGTGCAGTCCCATTTTTTTTGAAAAGCTTCGTTATGGTGTACTCCATCAACTTCAAGAATCATGCATTTTTGATTGTGAAATACTAAAAAATCAACTTCTGCTTTTTCTCTGTGTCTATTATCATGATTAGCAATAGGTAATCCTTTTAAACCCATAAAGCCATTTACATTAGCAAAAAAAATAATATTTTGACTAGATAAAGCTTTAGCTATCCTTATCTCGGTTTTTGAACGAAAAGTTAACCCATTCCACAAAAGGTGTTCTTTTGCTTGCTCCTTTTGAAGTTTTGTAGCAACAGAATTTTCTTCTATTTTAATATTGTTAAATATTCTTTTCTTTTCAAAGCTATCATAATAAATAAACCACCAGTAGGGCGTGCTTTTACCATCACGCTGGTCTGCAAAAGCAAGATGTAAATGTTCGTTAATCTCAAAATAAAATCCTGTTTTCTGTCTAGCAGTTAGCCAATTTTGAATTGCAGGTCTATTACTAAAATTATAAATATTTGTAAGAAAGCTAATTAAAGAACCAGTCCTAACTTCTACATAGAAAGGTAGTTGAGGAGCTACTGAAACTATTGAAATATTAGAATTATTATTTTCTTTACCTAATGGATTAAAAACAGTTGTAGGGACAGCTTGCACCATATAACAACCAAATAAAATATTATTTAGTTGTAGCTACTCAAAATTAATTAAAGCAACAGAAAAGATACACAACAATAATTAAAGATTCTATTATCAGTCAGCTACTTGCTTAAGTGTATCAAACAATTGAGATAGACGAGTATGAATGCCTCGCCAGAAAAGAACGTGCTGCACAGATACTTCTGAGAGACCAGGTTGAGGAACCTATTACTAGGCAAACAATGCTTAGAAAAGCGATCGCTGTTAGCCAGTTGCTCCAAATCGCCCAAGGTTTAACCAATTTCATTTTTGTCACTTTTAATAAGGTAGTATTTTATACTCAATTGTTTGCAATATCGTTGCACAGTGCGAAATATCATTTATCTGGCATATCTTTAAAGCCTCTTCTAGAGTATTTGCAAATTCACAAAATTCACGGCCGTCGTTCATGATTAAAAGAAATACAGACTTCTTGTCCATGTCGTAATTCCTTTTTGTCGTGCTGCTTGGGAAGAGTATGAAAGAAGCTAGAAGCAGGAAAATTTTCCTGAATCTCAAATGTCCGAGATGCGATCGTGCTAGAGATGCAACTGATGCAGCAATAGAAAGGTGTTCAGAGCCTACTTCTACCCACTCGCCATCCGCTCAAAATCCTCATTTTGAAATCCACCAGTCGGAGTCCATAAGGGAGTAGCAGGGCTGCTTAATCCCCGCGATCGCTCAAATTGAACCAAGCCGGGGTTAAGTGTGGAATTAGCAATTGCAATTGTGGTGGCATGGTGCGATCGCATCCATTCCAAATCGACCAACCCCGACGCAATCCACTCTGGCTTAATCGGCATCAGATAGCAGCGGCAGCGCACATGGAGGATCGCGAACGCCTCCTCTAGCCGATAAATGTTGCCACAGCGCAACGCACAAAAGCCGCAAACTCGCTCATCTTCTGCTGAAACCCTTTGAACGTAATTGATAGTATTAGCTTCATAAGCTTCTCTTGTGGCTTGGTCTGTCGCTTGAAGTGTAGCAGTGCGCGCGATACTTTCGGCGTTGCGTTTCGAGATACCCAAATTACGCCGTAGCACCCCCGTCGTCCAAGCGATACCCTTATTTTGAATTAGCCCTTGAGCAATGACTTGCTTCGCGGCGGTCTTAAATTCTACCCTGGTTCCCGTCAACCAACTCATGGCGTCTGACACCGCACTTTTCAAAGCCTCGACAGGGACGGTACTGGGCAAGATAATTGTATCGGGCGCGATCGTCTGTACCAACTCTCGCGCCATTGAACTTCCATTCTGGGCAGCTTGATTTATCAATTGCGTAACTTCTGTCTCCAAGGTTGCCGCTGTGGATGAGGGGAGCAAGTTCAACAATTGCTCAACTTCTTGTAAGAGCAATGCCGATCTCTGCAATCCAGTTAAGTTGGGTTGTCCGGCGGCAGTAAACTTATCATGCGATCGCCTCAGACTATCCTCTAATTGGGAATAGCTTGTGGCTAAAGCTTGGAAGATTTGCTTAACGGTCGAGTCTTCCGAAGTTCGTAGAATACTATCAAAGCGGCGAACCACATTAAAAGCATCATTCATAATTTATGGACTTTAGCACTAGTTATTTCGATAAGTTTTTTAATACTAAGGAAACAATTGTTGGAATAGTTTTTCGAGAGAATTTAAAGGAGTTGTTAAAAAAGCATTTTACAGAAGTTAGGATTGAAGAAAATAGGACGATACTTCCAGACGCTCCCCAAATTCCGCATATTTGCTACTATGGGATTCGAGTTTTATTTGATGCAAACCAAGTAGAAGATTGCTTGATATTTGAAGATAAAGAGCTTTTGCAAAGTTATCTTAATCGCCGCTCAAATGAAGAATTCCGAATCCTGGCACGAGCAAAAACAATCTTAAATTCAGAACTAAAACCTATTTATCCGATGGATTATCCGATTTGGGGTTGGGCTGGCCCAAGGCTCCAGGAATAGCAAACGCGGCGGTCATCGCATCTTTGGCTAATTCTTCATCAATTAAGGCTGCCTCAGCATCGGGATCTTCTATCCCTAAATTACTCATAGCAGTGGTTCGAGAAATTAGTCGAGCTTGATAATTAGTGCGGGCTTCTGCCGTCTCTTCAGGAGTAATATAATTAATTCCCTTGCGAAGTTTTACAGTCGCAAAGGTATCCTTATATTTAACTGGTTCAAGGAATCGTAGCACTACTTCTAAGATGTTGGCGAAAGCATTTTCAATTACTGGTGCGGGACGATCGAGACTCAAGTTAGCATCTTGTCTTAACTGCACTCTGGATATCCCGGAAATTGCGCCATCTCCAGAAGCCAAAATATGCCCTTGGTTAAAAGCTAGATATAGTCGGGCGGCGAACAAGCCAACGGAACTCACAAAAGTTGTAATATTAATTGGATCGCGGTAGGTGACGCCAGGGGTAGTGTAGTCCCCGCCGTCAAGTTTTATCCCGGACAGAAAAGTAGTTTTTCCTGCTCCCATTTGCAACCCACGTTTATCAGGAATAAAACGCTGCTTACCGGGACGATTTGGATCTTCAACCCACTCACCTGGGGTTTGAGCGTTGGTGATTACCCGCTCCAAAAAGCCTGCCAAGTCCAAATTTCTGCCTAGCATTGTCAGAGCTTTGTTGATTGCATTCTGTAGCCTCTTGATATCTTTGTTGATGATTGGAGGCGATCGCAATTCGTAAATTGTCCAGCGCCCACCAAAGTCTGATTCCCAACTTTCTGGTGGACTCTGCTCATTATTTCCATTGCCAGAATAAGTAACAGTAAAAGTGAGCTTCCCAGTTTCGGGATCTAAAGATTGAATCTCGGTTCCACCTTTATAGGTATAAGCAATCTGCTCAATTTCGCCGTCATCATCCCTATCCACCCTCACACTTCCGAGTGGTGGGCAATGTAGGCGAATCTTCTGGTAGAGTTTAGCATTAGGCAGATTTTTATATCGCTTGGGGCGATACAGCCGTAGGTAGCCTTTCCCCGTTACCAGCATTTGAGTAACTGCCATTGTTAAGGGGTTAGCATCTTCATCACCATCTTGCATGGCAATGTGCTTGAGCATTTGGGTTATCCAAGTCTGCAAGATTTTCTCAGCTTCGATAACTTGGGGCGAGCGCTTCTCTGATTCTTGCTCGCTAACTTCGCTCCCAGTGGATAAAAACCAGTGGGGCATCAACCCAATCATCGCCGCTACGTTGCGATCGACGCATTCTTTGATGAGATTATTTGAAATATACCCTTCTTCAATTTGCTTGGTAATCGCTTCTGAATACGGGTCGCCCTCCGCTGGTTTTGGCCCTGTCCAAAACTGAAAAGTGTCCCCACAATAGTACGACCAATTCTCTGTAGTGTTTTCTGATTTTGGATTTAGACTCTGTTCCACAACATTTTATTGAAATATCTCTTCAAGAATAGTGAAGTCTGCCTTTTTAATGTCAACCGGACAATCACGGGGGTTACAAAAAGCAAGCTATGCTAACACTGAAAGAAAATGCTTCTAAGAATTCATGTTAATCAGCACAACATTCGAGCCAATAATCAAGGTGCAAAACTACCAGTAATTTCTGTTAAGTTGGCTGATGAAAATATTTACGCAAATCGTGTTGATATTTTAGATCGCGATGGAAACATAATAGCAACTGTCGTTTATCGACCTAACCAACCCTTGCCTTGCGGTGCAAAAGTGTGGATCGAGACTCGCAACAAGGTAAAAGTTCGGGGTAAAACTGTGCCGGAAATCTAGTTATCAATCAGCTGCCAAACCGAGAACCACGAATCAAAACAAATCAACTTTTAAATAATTTGCACTGCGGGTAATAGAGCATTCTCTTTTTTGCAGATTTTTGTCATGACTTTGGGCAATACATCCCGTTGCAGATAAGTTGCAGTATTTTAAATTGAAAACGCCCAATCTTTTTACTAGAAAGAGTTTCACGCCTAGCAGAATGTTGCAAAGAATCAAAAATTGTGTTAAGATCAAGATGTAGCAAACAATCAACCGAGCGAGGACAGAAAGATGATCAAAGTACAAAGTGAAGAAGTAAAAGTACAGCAAGTGATAGTAGCTCAATTGGGAGAAGAGTGGGTGGTAGCGGCATTGGATGCAGATAATAAATTCTATAGATTGAGTCATGAAGAGGATTTGAAATTAGACCAAGCCCTGAAAGTAGCGGACATGGCAAAAGATGGAATGAATAGAGGGCTTGAGAGTGTGGCAGCTTTGATGGATTGGGTGAACGATCAAATAAGTGAAATCTTATATCCAGAGATGTAAAAGGTGTGGGGAGGTTTCCCTCCCCGCATTTTTTATTAATTATTAAAAGAGGTTTTTGAAATGACTAAAATCAAATATTTTCATACGCTGGCTGCTTACGGGATGCGAGGGCCAGTTGGGCACTGCTCCGTGGATCGCAGATATACAACAATGCTCGACATTGGAGATTTAGTATTTTTCATGACTTCCAAAACCTACGGGGTTTTGGTTGCCTTCCAAGATGGATGGTATGGATATTGTATTCAAACTTTGGCTGGTGAAAAAGCTTGCGATCGTCGGCAATTCCGGTTAGCTGATATTTCGGAAATAGATTATTCTAATCGCTCTGAACGTCGATTTTTGGAGGTTCATTCTTTCAATGCAAGGGCAAGAGAAGCGCGAGATGTGCTAGCCAGATTAGCAGGGTAAGAGCAGAACCAGGAAAATTTTCCTGGTTCTCATGCCTTGTGTCGTTAAGGCGGCGATCGCCATGATTCAAGAAGGACTTGCCAAGCTAATTAAAGTGATTTGATTTAGTTTGGAGACAGGAAATGGTGGGGATTCCCCACCATTAGTTTCCACGCTTGCGCTCAAAAATAAACACAAACATTGAAACTACATAGTTTGAAAGTAGTTTAACTTATAAATTATTTTTCACTGTCTAATTCGGCTTGGATGCCGGCGATTGCTTCTGCCAAAAAGTTAATATCACCCTTGAGTTTTCTAATTTCACTCCGCAATGACATATCCACATTGCTAATTCGTCGTCGAACCTCATCCAATTGAACTGGTGAAAGCGTAGGGTTTTCTGGTGGAGGCGGGGCTGAAAGCTCAACAGACTTCTTAAGTTCGTTAATGATATATTGCTCCACAGACAACTTTTCAGAATGGGCTTTGACTCGGAGGAGCGTCAGCAAATCCCATTCTTCATCGGTTCTAAATTTGATCCGAAGTTCGTTTTCGTCTGTCATTACATCCAACCCTTAAGAATCCTTTGCAGAGAGCATAGCTCGCGGTTGTCGGCATTCCTTATCCAAAGTTCTCCTGTTCGCTTCATTCGCCAGTACCAAGCTACTTGCTGCCCCACCCATTACGAACCCAACCGGAATAACAGCGATCGCCAAACTGGGTCTGAACCAAATCGTCACCAAGCAAGAAAGCCCGCTGCACATCAGCCCAGCAGAGACAATGATTTTTGTCATTAGTTTTCTTCTTTCCTGTAGTGAATTGAATAGTCCAATTTCTGCCAGCGTGGATTGGTTTTCTAGTTCCCCTAAGATTTTTTTTATATCTGCTTGTGCAACTTTTTCGAGGCGTGCGATCGCCTCTCGGTCTTTTGCGACTGTGCTAGTTGCAAGAATTGTTAAAGCTTCAGATAGTTCGATCATAAACTCTCCATAGTAAGGTAGTCATTTTTTCGCGTTTCTAAATAACGAAATCAATAATCTGCCCAATTGCAAAACTATCACCAAAAACCAAAACTTAAACCTTAAAGACCAAGCTAATGACGGAACATTGTGGCTATTTAATCCGCCTAACTGTCTCCAGACTTTTGTGTAGTGAACGCTGCCTGGGTAAGAGCTTTTGCCGTAGCTGTTACGGTGGCAATTTTCACAAAGCGGAAAAACATCGTATCCGACAATTTCACGCCCAGATACTGATTTTTTAGGGCTGTGGAACAGAAACATTCCCAGAATTCGCCGCAGAAAGCTGCGTTTGTACTTTACGTGATGAACTGTCACTGCTTTGCCATGCATAGGATTGCAAGTACAAAAAGGCATTAAACGCAATCCGGCGTTGCAGTACGATCGCCAATTACTGGCATATTCAAATTCGGTCTTGATGCGACTCACTTTTACCCTTCTTTTTGCCTAGTAATTTCAATGTTTATGTCGAGAGCTATCCGTTCTGCATGT
Source organism: Nostoc sp. DedQUE07 (assembly GCF_034530975.2). Lineage (NCBI taxonomy): Bacteria > Bacillati > Cyanobacteriota > Cyanophyceae > Nostocales > Nostocaceae > Nostoc > Nostoc sp. DedQUE07. Next base: position 118,418 of record NZ_JAVRCC020000003.1, read on the forward strand.
CTGCCCTTCTTGCCGATATATCTTGTTCCTTCGTACAAGCATGAGCTTTCTTCTTTGTATTGATATGGATATTTATATGTGGTACAAATTTCGCCGCTTACCTCTACATACATTGAGCCACAATATATTTCCTGTCCTGGACGAATAGAGATATGTTCTGCTGAAGTTAAATGTTGAAGATGATAATTGCTTGCATAGCCCAATTCGTGATTATCCCGTGATGGAATCTTTTCTTTTTTCATAAAAGGATATCCACAGATGCAGCATATATTATTTGTTTCTTCAAAAAACCTCGCATCCGCCTCAAGATTGCAAATAAAGCAAATCATTATTCAATCCCTCCATACAAAAGCTGATAGCCAAGTTTTAATCGCTCGGTAAATTCTGGTGTGTTTTTATTTTTCCAGACAGGATTGTTTTTATCTTTCAACCAATTTTTAGGAGAATGACACACGTTATCGTGGCAATCAATACAAACCGGAAACACGGTTTCACCAATGCGATCGCATCCGTATTTAGCATGATGCAATTCTTGCGAGGGATGAGTCAGACAAACACAACATAGACCTCTGACAGATTTGTGGGCGATCGCACACTGTTTTTTATAGTTTTTTGTATTTCCGTAACGAGCATTCCAATCTAAAGTCCCAGATGCTTCATTAGTTCTCTTAGCCCCTCGCTGTTGAGAGTGTGTCCGGTGAGTGACTCCCACTTTGCTTTCACGTTTACTGATGATGGAGTTCCGATTTCGTTTACCCATTCCTGCATCTCTTCATACCAATCTCCTGATGTTGCTGCGGGAGTTGTCCTGGAGCTTTTTTTACTAGTTGATGTTGCCGACTCGCTATCAAACTTTTTACTTCTTGGATAGTTGTAAAGGTCAACCTCAAGAGGCTCTTTATCCCGGATTCCTTTCATTTTCAGCAGCGCTTTGCCACTAGAAGTTGCTTCCCCGTTCTCCCCAGCTTTAGCTACGCAATCGACTCTAGGGGCATCGTCAATCATCGCGGAAAAGCCTTTCAGCTTACTAGCGACGCTTGTTTGATTGTCGCTATGAGCGGTTAGACAAACGGTGTAACCCCACTTTCTGATATTTGTCAGCGACTGCTTAAGAAAATCTGCCCAGAGAACAGGTTCGACACCATGAACCTCATAAGTATTCGCCTCCATCAAAAAGACTGCAACTTTCCCGTCTAACCCTTGCTTATCTTCAAGAGTATCGAGATAGTCATCCTCATCAATCTTTAAGTTTCTAGCGTGTTGCTGGCGACTTCTAATTGTTTCAGGAAACGCCTTGAAAAATTCGGTAATTTCTTCAACATCAGCCAGAACCTTAACACCAGACCAAACATCGGGGTTAGTTTCAGGATTGATAATTACAACGTACCAGCCATCTTCCTTCAGGAGGCGAATCATCAAGCGTTCGAGTGTGGATTTGCCAGAACCCTGTTCTCCTGACAAGACTCGAAAAGGTAGCTTGAGTAGTTTGTAAATCCAGCGATACTGTTCTTCTAATTCAAGTTTGTTAGATTCCTTTGCAACTTTAGAGTCTTTAGCATTTAAAACTTTCTCTTTTTCTTTCTCTGCCCTGGCTTTAGCTAATTCTTCTTCAGCAATTTTCCTCCTAAATTCGGCAATCATCAACTCATACTGAGTCAAGCCGAGATTGTCTTGCATTTGTTGTTCCTGGGCTAATCTTTCTGTCGAGATTAGTCCGGCTTCAACTCGGTTTTGGCTGTCTACCGCCGAATAAATATCAGCTTTAAACTGGGTATTTATTTGAGTTGCAACTGTTTTTAAATCTCGCTGTGATTTGCTGTCTTGCCACAATTCAAAATTGGTAGTTTTTGTTTCCTCAAGCCAACTGTAGTATTTTGATTGCAACGAAGAATTGCGAGTATAAATTGCTAAACTTATGGCAGCAAGACTTACGGCTGTCCCAGTTAGCGCCCAATGCTGATTAGGGTTATCTGTGGGTAGCAAACGCTTAAATTGGACATCTTCGCGTTCGGGAATACGACTACCAAATAATCCCCTCATATCCCACTCCTCACGCAAAACAAACCGAGGAACTGAACAATATTGCCTATCGAGATTCTTTTGCTGCTTGCTTTTGATTCCATTAGCCGACGGTGGACAGAATCGAATCTCGACTAAATCGTAGGGCTGCTTAGATAAAGAAGAGATAGTGCAGAACACAGTAGCTCCAAATAAAGCCGCAATTGTAGCAAGCTCGACTACTGCATTCACGCCTTTACTCATGGCTATCTCCGATTAGCAACGCCAAAGGCAAACATTGCTCCAAAGAATAAAACTCCGGCAATGACAATTGAGAGCCACGGATCTGATTGAGGATACTGCTTTTGAATAGTCCTGATATCCTCAGAGATTTGCACTACGGTTTGATTTGATAAATCTAACAACGCTTGATTTTCCCGAACTGCTAACCAAGTAGAGGCAACAGCAGTAATTGCCCCAACAAGTAAATTACCTGCTTTTTGCATATCTGAAACTTGAAACTGACCATCTACATAGTTGATATTCATGCCAGAAATTAAAAAGCTTGTTGGCACAAATGCAACTGTGAAGCACAACGTCGCCGCTGTCCACAGCGCCCCGCTCCCACCGATAACCAAACACCATTTAGCGATCGCAACCCCAGTAGCGTGAAAAGTCCATCCCACGAAAAAAGTAAGAACTTTCTTTCTGACAATTAAGATTTCTATTCGACGCTGTTTTTCGAGTTGCAAAACTTCTGCTAAATCTTTAGGGATAGCTGTATCTGGGGCGTAAATTACAGCTTCTTCATTTGGTTGTTCTAACTCTTCTGAAAACATATACTAAAACCCAAGAATTGCCCGTTTAATTCCGCCCAAGAATTCCCTCGCTCCTCCTTTCAAATAATTCTTTTCAGGTATGACTTCAGGTTGGGATAGCTCACCATATTTCAAGAGATGGTCGCCAACCTTCTCCCTTCTTGCTGCATCAGCGTCAATCTGCCGAATTTCTGGTTTGTAGCTTGCTTCCAACTGACGGGCATCTCCGTCAACCCGCATCATGTGTTCGTCGATATAAGCATTGAGCTTTATATAATCGATTGTTTGTGTGTGCCGCAGAGATTCAAGTTTCTTAGACGTGACAAATGTTGCGGCTAGCTCTTGCTGCTCGTTTCCATAGCGTTGGCCAGCAAGTACGACTTCTGCCGATGCTTTTCTAATTGCAGTTGAGGAGCTAGCAGCTTGAGTAATAACTTTCGCCAGTCCAACGTTTAGATCCTGCGTTCCCTGGATGGTTGCAAGGGCAGCAGCTTGGACTTTAGGCATAAGTTTAGTAATTAGTGCCCCCTCACGCCCCATCTGCCCTAGTTTCTTCAGTGACACTTCATCCCCTTCGCAACATTTAATTAGAAAAGCTGAATCGATGCCAAAGGTTCGCTGCATCCTACCTTGGATAAGCTTCCCTTTACCTCTCATGTGGTTTTTTATTTGCATTCCATACCTCAGTCTGTTTGTGATATTTTTTCAATTCCAGTCCATGCTGGTATGAATTGCGATCGCAAATCATTTTCACGCTCCATCCACAGCCAATCACTAACCAGAGAATCCCGGTAATTAGCAGTACAACTCTACGCTGGCTTGCTTGAGGTCTGAAGGCGCTTGAGGTTGACGAGGAGCGAACTTTTAAAGGCTTCCTGAGATTGAGCTACGTCTTTACCAAACTGCTTTAATCCTCTAGAAAGTTCGTCTGATGTTGCTTGATTGCCATTCTGAATGTGATTGTAAACTCGCCCAAACATCCGATCTACTTTTTCCAGGCTTTCCCTCTGTTTGTGATCGGCGTATGCACATAACAAGGTTTCGGTCTGAGCTAAAACATCTTCGAGCGTGGCATCGACGCTATCAATTTGATTAGCTACATAGTCAACATCGTCCGCAGATAACTGCATCGACATGGACGCGGCTTTGTTGTTCACAATACCTTGTATTTGCTGGTCGCTCAAGGCAAGGCTTGCTTCAGCAGGAATATCATCTGAAGAGGAGTCGATTTCAGGCTTGATACTCCCTGTAATCGACTCAACAACGGGTTTGTCGGTTGGTAAAGATAATTTACCTTTGGAGAAATAGGCAATAGTTTCATTAAACTGGTGTTCGTCAAGCGTTTCTTGTCCAAAGCCCTTAGAATCCAAATACTCTTTAATTTCAAGAGGAGTAGGAGTGTACCCCTTTTCGCCAGTAGCTTTCTGTTTGTAGAAATGGTTGTAAATTCGTCTGACTCCTGCTGGCAATTTAGCCATTTTTCGTACTTCTCCTTGTATCAATAAATTTCCAAACGACTGCTCGATAAATCACAGCAAATATTACGTTGCCTGAGTAAATAGTTGACTTGTTGTATCTAGAGCCAGCTTGGTTAAACCATCTGTAGATTGTTGAAAGGTCTGGTCGAATTTCTTGCGCGATTAGCAATTTAACGAATTGTTCGCCAGTTATGGACTCAGGTAGTAACTTTTTCGCTTTTTCAACGGCAATTAACAAAGCTCTAAATTCTAGCGAGGTTAACGATAATTTTGGGTATCGCTTTCTTAGTGCTGCGTACTCCTGAAGATTATTTGGCGTAAGTTCTAGTTGGGCTTCACTCAAAAAAGTTTTAATAATTCGCCAGGTACTATCTGCGATCCTATTGCCAAACAATGCCTCATAAACACCTCTCAAGTCTCTATCGACTTCTCTTGTTTTCTGCACCGTGCATACCATGTTTTCTTCACCTCCTGAATTGCGCCGAATATTTGCAAAACCTTGCAGTAAAATCACTACTTTTTGGTGCCAAACTGCTCAATCTTTTGCACCAAACCGATTGTTTAACCTGATTTTTCGGAGTAAACCGCTTGTTTGCTGTACCCCAAGAATGCTGCAAAGGGTTAGCATTTTCCCAAGATATCCAAGGATTTCGATAGTTAAGTTTTGGCGCAAAAAACTTATAACTCAATTAAAAACCCCTCAGATTTGAGGGGCAATAGCTGTATCTGTAGTAGTTACAGATGCTTTCGATTTAGTCTTCAGATTCTGTAGATAATACAGATTTTCTCAACTGAGCATTTTCTTTAAGTCTTTGTGCAAAATCAGCAAGCTGTCTTTGGGTTTGCCTAGATGGATTAGCTCTGTTACCCATCCAGTTATCGACTGCATGTATTGTTACTCCCAGATGCTGGGCTAGCTGTCCATACGTTAACGGGAATTTACAAAGAAACTCCCTTGGGTGCATCAAAGGAAGTGTCTGTTGAGGCATAATGCGATCGCTCCTTCTACAGGTAATGTCTGTGTTGGGGAAGTCGTCCGGTGTCGTCAGCATCGGGCGCATCTCTTTATGCCGATAATATCATCAATGGAAGTATTATGGTATTATTTAGGGCAAAAATAGGTTATGGCAGAAGATAACAGGCTGAGGATTGGGTTAGGAGAGATTTACCGGGATTTACTCAAGAATGATGCTTTTCAACGCGGCAGCACAGAAACTCAGCAAGCAGACAGTCTGTTAGGGGCCAAGTTGATGGAGCGGGAAAAACGAATTGTCGAACGGAACAAGTATCTGGCCTGGAAACGGGGTATAACACCAGCACAATTGTGGATGGACGTGCTGAACGGAAACGCCAAGCCACCAACTGTTGAAGAATTGTCGGATCTGCGATCGCGGGGGTTGATAGATGAATCTGGGGATGTACCAGGATTAGGTACATGAATGACAACCTCACATCTACAAGAGCAACATCCAGGAAAATTTTCCTGAAGCTATAAATCTTTGTGTCCGTGGATTTCCGTGGACACTTTAAAGTAGATTGCAAAGTAGATAACGCAAGCTGTTTGGGGGTATGCGATCGCTTTTGTGTCACAGCATGAATCACCTTCCCCCTGATTTTTGGCTAGGGCTAGCTGCTCGATTGCCACAACGGCTGCCGTCACGAGCTATATCGCTAGGTATATTGCAAACTCCCCTGGCAACGCCTCTAGTAGAAAAGTTACTACTGTAGCTAGCACCTACCTAAATATGAGTAAATCGTACTTAACTACGAGATCAGCCTTTTTAATTATGAGAAGTGAGCTTTTATTTAGGAGAACTATACAAAAAGTTTAGCGTAATCGGGGCAAGCCAGTAACAAAGTCAGATATACAGTAAAAATACCGAGCTTAATTGTGAGAAGGCAAGGCATAATTACGAGAAGTCTGACTTATATTGTGCGTCGTATGGATAAAACAATTGCCCAAGAAGAACGAATGAAACGTTTGATCAAGGTTGCTGAGGTTTTCAGTCCAGGAGCGCCCATTGACAAGCAAGCTTTGTTTTCTGGAAGAGTCCAGCAAGTAAGTGATGTGATTAACGCAGTGGCTCAAAGAGGACAACATGTCATTCTTTTTGGAGAACGAGGGGTAGGTAAAACCTCTTTAGCTAATGTGATTTCAGAAATCATGAAAACTCATGGTCTTAAGGATATAAATTCGGGAATTATCAATTGCGACGGAACAGATGATTTTTCTTCGTTGTGGCATAAAGTTCTTCGAGAATTGACTTTTCCTGTTCAAAAATCATCTATAGGATTTAACCCAGAAATTGTTACTCAATACATTACTTTAGATAATTTGGTTCCATCAGATATTACGCCTGATACAATTCGTTATTTAATTCAAAGAAGCGTAGGCAGAGCAATAATAATTATTGATGAAGTTGATAGAATTAAAGATGAACAAACAACAGTTCTTCTAGCAGACACAATAAAAACTCTGTCTGATCATTCGGTTGATACAACTATTATTCTCGTAGGCGTTGCAGATTCAGTAGATAATCTTATTTCTAAACACGCATCGATAGAGAGGTCACTTGTTCAAGTTCAGATGCCCAGGATGTCATTGGATGAGTTGCGTGAAATTATGACCAAAGGACTTAACCTACTCAATATGTCTATAGATAAAAGAGTAGAAATAGAAATAGCATATTTATCTCAAGGGCTGCCGCACTACACACACTTGTTATCATTACATGCTGCACAATCTGCTATTTCACATGATAGAGATAGCATTACAGGACAAGACTTACAAAATGCTATAGCTATGGGTGTCAGAAAAGCCCAGCGCAGCATTATTAATGCCTATCATGAGGCAATCCTAAGTGCTAGAGAAACTTTGTATTCAGAAGTTCTACTAGCTTGCGCTTTAGCCTCTACAGATGACATGGGCTTTTTTGCTGCAACTGATGTTCGTCAACCAATGTCAGCTATAAAAAACAAAAACTATGAAATTTCGGCATTTTCGCCTCACATGAATGATTTCTGTGAGATAAAAAGAGGCCCTATTCTTCAACGAAAGGGATCTCCTCGCAGCTATCGGTTCCGCTTCATTAATCCACTTATGCAGCCATACATAGTTATGCGTGGACTTTCTGAGGGTTTAATCACCTCAGATATATTTGAACAGACTCAAGTTAATTAAATTTATTTAACTTATGCAACCCTATAAATTCAGGTACCCTGAACACGAGCGTATTCATCGTAGATTAAACACCCTGGTAGGTCCAGGTGCAGCAGCCTTTTATAAAGATGCTTGCCGTTTTATGGAAATGGATAACCCGTTTGAATCTACAACCCATTTTGTAGGGCATTCGTTGCGAGAGATTGAAAGTTCTCTTCGCAGTGTTTTAAAACCGATCTTGGTTCCGACCGAGAGTAAAAACCAATCCAGTAACGACAACCACAAAAACGAAATTCTAGGAGTATTAAAAACTCTAGAAATTCCTGAAACATCTGCTGTTGGCAAATTTTGGCTGAAGTTGCCAGGTAGAGAAAGTGAAGATGGATTACATAAGCGTGCTCATCGCAACCATCTAGCTCCACCCAGGAAGATCGATGAGAATTTTGAAAGTTTTTGGAGAGAAATCAACGAACTTCTGAATGTAGTTCTTGATAAGTTTGAAACTCGTGCATCCGTAATTCGAGAAAATCTAGATAATTTACTCAAAAAAAGCAAGCCAAGTGGGCAAGATATTGATTATTTGCGACTTAAAACACCCAATAACGCCTTCGCTCTTGGATACTTTTTCGAGCGTCTAGAATCTCCTACATGGCTAAAACCACTCCAAAAAGCAGGCTTTTTTGCTAATCCACTAGGAATGGAAACTGACGCCTATTCTGGGAGCGTTTGGTTTCCTGCTTGGCCACAGTCTCAGTACTTGATCAAAGTTGCTTTCCACGAGCCTGAAACTGTTTTGGAAATTAGCAAGCAGCTTTTCGAGTTAGGCAGTAATAACTTCAGGATTTATGAGGACTTAGCACAAGCCGCTCTGAAGATGCCGCCTGATATAGCCGCCCTTTGGGTTAAGCAGGCAATTGGATGGCTTAAGAAAAAAACCGATCTTTTTGGACATTTACCAGACACCTTTGGCAAATTAATTGTTCGCCTTATCAGCATTGAAAATCAAACACACATAGCTATTGAATTGGCATCTGAACTTCTTGCATTTTTACCTGAAAGTTTGGAGAGTTTATCATTTAGGAAGCCCGTCATTCGTTTTAGTGAATACTATTACGACAGAATACTCACTGAGTATGTGTCTGTATTAGCAGAAAATCAACCTCATGAAGTTCTAACAATGCTTTGTGAATTACTGAATAGCTATTTAAACTTTTCAGGGCTTATTCAGACAAATCAAATTTATGAAGATCATTCATATTTGTGGTGTCCTAACATCGACAGTATTGAACGACATTATCATGGGATTAAAAGTATTTTGACGGATTCTATTTTGGATGTTGTTAAGCGTATTTCAGAGGCAGATAAAAATCAAGTAAACAATTTGCTGCAAAAACTCCAAGGCTATCGCTGGCGAATTTTTGATCGCATTGCTCTCCATTTGATAAGGCAGTTTCCGGAACAAGCTTCAGAAAAAATTATTGAGCGCTTGACACAGCGAGATCGTTTTCAATTACTTGAAAAATATTTTAGTTACTCACACGAACATGCACGGTTATTGAAAGAGCAATTCAACAACCTTCCGAGTGAAGCTCAAAATCAAATATTTCAGTGGCTAGCCGAAGGGCCAGTAGACGCATCAGAAATTGAAGAAGATAAACGAGATAGCTACATTAGACATTGGCAGCGAGATTGGCTATCTATTATTAGCGATTATCTTCCCTTAGAGTTAAAGCAGCTTTACGATCGTCTTGTCCAGGAAATCGGCCCACCCATATCTCTAGATTCCGTAAATGATAGGTTTAGCTATACTGTGCGGATTGGTTCCGGCTCTCCTAAATCAGGGGCTGAATTGGCTCAGATGGCTCAAGATAACATCGACGAGCTATTCACTTATTTGCGAGAATGGCAGCCTTCTGGGGATTTAGGTGAAAAATCCAGGAATGGTCTGGCTTTGGAGCTTGCTCAACAGGTGATTGCTCCCAACCCTGAAAGCTTTGTTAACCAAATAGAAAGATTTCAAGAACTCGATTCGGCGTTTATGGAGTGGCTGCTTCGAGGACTACAACAAGCCTTGAAAGGTTCGGTCAGCGAACAACCACTTTTTTCATGGCAACCTGTAGTTAATTTCTGCGAATGGATGCAGGAGAACTTGCACGAAATACGTAATAAGGCTATCTCAAACGGATACTCAGACTGGAGTCGAATTCGCGATGCGATCGTTGAGTTGATTGCATCTGGACTTTCAGCAAACGAATCAAACAAAATACCCTTAACACTTCGCAATCAGGTTTGGAAACTCTTGCAATCCGCGATCGATGACCCACGCGTTACACCAGGCTTTACTCCTCAATATGAGGGCAGCAATTACAGTGCCTATGAAGCTTCTTGTAACACAGTGAGGGGCAAAGCGATACGCGCAGTTATTTCGTATGCCTTGTGGGTTAGGCGAGATACTAACGAAAATGCGGTTTCTCAAGATTTCAATGACTTACCTGAAGTCCAACAGATTTTGGAGCAACACCTCGATCCTCAGCAAGATCCGTCGTCTGCTATCCGTGCAGTTTACGGCAACGAGTTTCCCCATTTACTCAACTTAGCTTCAGAATGGGCATTGAACAACGTAGATCGAATTTTCCCTGAGTCTCCAGAGTTGCAATGGATGTTTGAAGCTGCTTGGGAAGGATACATTGACAACGATGTTTTTCATGCTGTTTTCAGCGTTTTAAAACAAAAATACGATCGTGCTTTAGAGCGATCGTTTGTCATAAATCCTATCTCTCGTCAACAGTCAGAAGCAGGTCGAGTTTTGTGCCATCACTTACTCTATCTCTTCTTGTGGAAAGAAGTCGAACTAACTGAATCTGACAGCCTACTCAAAAAATTCTTTGCTAATGCTAGCGCCGATCTTCGTAACGAGTTCATGCGGCAAATTAGTCACCGATTGCTCTACGGCAATCTTCAGCTTAATGAAGAATTAAGCCAGCGTCTCAAAGAACTTATGGAGTGGCGTATTGCCGAAGCTAACAACTCTACTTTTCCAAATGAGCAAGCATCCGATCTCAAGTACTTCAGCTGGTGGCTCGCTTCTGGTAGGTTCGACAATCAATGGGCGATGGCACAGTTAATAAATGTCTTTAAGCTACTCGGAACGGTGCATCGTGCCAGTAATTTTTTTGAAACCTTGGAAAATTTAGCACCCACCTTTCCACAAGATGTTGTTGAATGCTTGTCTATTATCGCTGATAGCAATCAAGCAAGAGAGTGGTTTTTATCGTATCCTAGTGGTAGCTACGATGGCATACTAAGAGCAGTTCTACAAAGCCAAGATGAAGTTGCTAAAAGTTCAGCTAAGGATCTCATTAATCGACTATTATCACGCAGCTTAGGAGATTATCGGAACTTGCTTTTTTAAACTATCGCCTTACATTTTTTCAATAGTTTTAACTTCCTCAATCCCCGCTGCCAGCGCTGCCTCCGGGGTTTCAAAACTCCCACTCAAAAACTCGTCTTGGGCAAACTCTTTAAAAGATGCGATTCCACTGCCATAGCCCAACGCGAAAGAATAGCGATTTGGGTCGGAGGGACAGCGCCAAACGCTCTTGCGATCAACTCTCATGCTCCAACATCATTTTCCACAAGAGCGATCGCAACAAGGATTCCTTGTGTCTTGCGATCGCTCTTACCCACCAGCATCGTTTTCCAGCGCCCAATCCCACAGAGTAAGTTGTATACAGCTTTTCTCTGGCTCAAGCGCAGGCTTTTTGGTTTGCATGACCCTTTCGGGCGATCGAGAAGCATATTCAGCTTCTGGTGCTATATCAATAGCTTCCACCTGCAACGAAAGCGTTTCGCTCCCCTTCAGTGGCATAAGCTTCCACTCCCAAGAGCGGTACTTCCCTGATTTCAGGAAACTTGAATTAAGCAGATGATTCCGTGAAGCGTTGGTATCTGCTTGTTGTATCACCCCGTAAGCGATGCAATCGAGGTTATTACAAATAAATTCTGATTGGCTGCGTCTATCACCTTTCTCTCGGCAACAGTGACAGTTCTGACTTGAATAGGGTGCATGGGTACGTTCTACAGGTCTGCCCCAAGATGCAGCCTTAACCTCAATCTTGGCTCTTAAGTCACCGATGGACACATCTAGCAAACTACGATTCAGCCCAGCTTTGCGACTAGCCCCATTTTGCTCGTAGCCCTTGCCATCCTCTCTCAATACAGCTTTAGGGCGGCGTGTCATATTTTGCAACTTCGTGTCTTCTATTGCTATTGCCCCGTACTCTCGCACCAGCTTGGTGCTGAGTTTGTGGTTGAAAGCATTACGAGTCCGGCGAATTTTCTCATAACTTAGGGCAATAAGCTTTTTAGTCTTTTTAGCATTATTACTATTTTTGAGTTGACGTGATAGCTTGCGTTGTAGCCTGCGAAGTCGTTTTGATTTCTTGTTTAATAGTCCAGGGTTCGGGACTAATCGCCCTTGGTCAGTGGCAATAACCGCTTTTATGCCTGGGTCAATACCCACAGCTTTGTTATTGGGTAGTAGTTGGATATCAACAGATGGGACGCACACTTGAAGATAGTAACCTGATGGTTCTTTGATTATCCTAGCCGCGCCATAATCGTAATCAGCCAAGAATCGCTTAAACAATCCCTTCACATACAATTTGCCCAACTTGGGAAACAGCACGTAGCCATTATCACTACCGGGGATTCTCTCAGGCTTGAGTTGTTTAGATTTGCCCCCAGCGTTGCGATTGACAAGAGATTTCAGTTTGCCGTACTTGCCTTTAAATCTTGGACGCCTACCAGGGTGTTTGGGGTCGCTGTAAGCTTTCCATGCCTTGTTTAGGGCGTCATTTAACCCCGACTTCACTTGGGTAGGGACATCCCGTAGCCATTCAGGAAGGCGATCACTTCTGAAGAATTCGCATTGGGCAAACTTCTTGGGATTTTCGATATTTCGGCAGGCGCGAATCTCGCAAAACTTGTGTCCTGCCTTGGTTTTTCGTACTCCGCAGCCTACCAATTTACCCTTTTTCCATTTGAGTTTCAGGCTGTCTGGTAAAGGGCGATCGCACTTCTCGCGCCAGCGTCGTTGTTGGGCTTCTAAGCGCAGTTCTAAACCCTTATTCCATACCCACTTTAATTGTTCAAGCCACAAATCAATAGTTTGGGATTGGGCAGCAGTTGGATAAATTTTGAATTCGAGGGTTTTCATAGTCCACTACTGGGCATATATCTTCTTTTTACTCAGAGTCTTTGCTTGGTTCAAATAAATTTGCTAAGTCTTCTACGGTACGGTTAGTGATTTTGCAGAGTTTGATGGTTTGTTTCAACGTAAGGCGCGGAATATGAATTCCGCGCTCCCAGTTAGAAACTGTCTGATCGGTTACGCCCACTGCATCAGCTATTTGTTTTTGAGTGAGTCCGAGCGACTCTCTTAATGTCATAAAGTTTTCACCCAAACTCATCTATACAACATCCTACTACAAGAATCTATTCCAAGTCAACTTGACTTTTACAAGTTGACTTGGTTTAATAGCAATAGAGAAAGCGCCGTGTCTGGAAAACGAAGCGCCTCTCTATCCACGTTATTCATGGAGAATTCCATTATATGTCAGAAGGAATCCTTGACTCTCAAGCGATCGCCCAAATTAACTTGAGCATCCATCTTATTCAGCAGTCCGAAGAATTCGGGCACTACGAAATTGACAGCATTCCCGGCATCCTTGGTGATTTATATCGCGTCTGGGGTGGGGAAAAAGGGATTAACCTGCTCGGAACCTTTTATCAAAGCATTGATGGTCATTGGATATCCCAGCCTTGTCGCACCTCACAATGCGGCTGCTGGCTAACCGATGCCGAAGCGATCGCATCCATCACGGCATAAATCAAAAACTTCCCACTACCAATGGGCGCACCTTGCGCCCATCAGTAAATGTTGTGTAATTTTTGAGAATGCGAAAATGATGGACTACGAAAGAGAAATCAGATTTACACTGCAAGACCTTCGCTGCCAAGCTTTAACCCAGTTCATGGGTGAATTTATGCAGATTTTAGCTACCGAAGGTTACACCCTTGAAGACTTACTAGACGCCGTTACCAGTTTGGTAAGTGAAAAGCCTGAGCTTGAGTCGGTGGTAAAACACCTCGAAAATGCTGAACAAGAATTGCGATCAATTTCCACCACAGGGCACGGCAATAGCTTGCTTGGAGGTTTGAGATGACTACAACATCTATTGAACTAGCTCCAAGCCCCTCCAAACTATTTTCATCAACCGCGCAGTCCCTAGAGTTCTGGCTATCAGTCGCCGAAAAGCGCGAGACGATGCCCGCAAAAGATTACCTGGAATTCTTAAACAGCTTCGGGTGGAATCGCCGCAGCGCCGGGCCTTATGTAAAACTAGCTGACTTTCTTAAAGAGCATCTATCTGAGCATATTGATGCGATCGCAAAACTTGATATCCGAACCCTGCTGAAGCTCCCTCTACCTCGCTATGCCCCAATTGTTGAGGAAATAAGGTCGAACGAACCAACGCAAGCGCAGATTACTGAACTAATTAAGAAGCTGCCGACAAAACCGAGAGAGAAATATAAGTCAGTAGACGAGAAGAAGGACGAGACGTTTGAGCTAAACGTCCCGGCACAGACTGGCAAGCTCATCAGCGAAACGGCTGAACTCTTGGGACTCTCGAAGCAGAGAACCATAGAAGTGAATTGCGAACTGGTGAAGACGATCCTCTCAGGTGTCGATCCGACAGTTGCGATCGCTAGATTCAAACAGCAGTTTGCAAGTGTTGAACCAGCGAAAGCAGATTATGAAGTCGAAGCGCCCGAACAAACAGATTTACAACCCTATCCCGTGCAGTGGCACGACGGCGGGGAAATCTACGCCTCGTGGGTAAGGGAAATAGAGGGTGATAATGCCTTATTAGAAGTTGATGGCGCGGTGTACTCAATGCCATTGGAGAGGTTGAAGAAGATTGATGTAGACGCGATAGCACTAGAAATCGCCGATCCTAAAAAGCTGTCATACCCCTATCAGCAGTTGTACATCAACGCGGCGAATGCAAAGCAAGAATGGGTGACACTGCAAGCGTTACCTGATGGGGATGAAACCTACGATTCTACTTTGAAGCAGTACACTCGCTGGATGTCGTGTGCGGTAGATGGTGCTAAAAGAAATAAGATTTGGTTTGATTTAATCGAGCTTGAAGAAAACCAACGATTGGTTGTTGTTCCCGGTGGTGACGATTTGATCGCAAGTGTCGCTAATGAGCCTAGATTTAAGCACAAGGTCAGTAACAAAAACTCTTTCTTAGAAGCCTTTTATTCCGGCGTTCCTGATGTACCAAGTTTGGAGCAGCGGTTAAAAGATGCCGATAACTGGGATGAGATTTCGTCACTTGTCAGATGCAGCAACAAAACTTTGACCACGGCTATGGAGACTTGGACGACCGAAGAAAGGGAGCGACTAATCATAAAACTGGCAACTTTCTTAGAAACCAGTTTTCAATCAGCTATTCAAGATAGAGAACTTTCCTGGCTACACCATATATCCTTGGCAAAAGCATTGTCTCGATTAGATTTTGAAATTAACCAACAGGTGTGCAAATTCAATAAGTTTGTTGACTATGGTACAAGCCAAGAGCAATGGAGTTTTCGCACAGAAAAAGGCGAAATCATAATTGTTCCTCGCAGTGAAGTCATGGTGTTGAGATTTTAAGTATGGATATGGAAACTAGGGAGGAACTGCGCCGCATTTTATCGGAACTTAAAAAGCCACTTCCCGCACATCTTCACGAATTCAGGGAAATACCTGGAAATAACAAGAAGTGGGTATATTTGGGATGGCAAACTGTCCGTGAAAGATTAGAAGAAGTTTGCCCAGAGTGGATGTCCGATTACTCGGAAATCCAGTACCTGGGAAACGAAGCTATTTGTCGCTGTGCCATCACGATTCTGGGGGTCAGAAAAGAAGCGATCGCCAGTGTTCCCATCTCGGTTATCAGCAGCAATGGTAAAGAAATGACGCGGGGGAGTCCGCCCGACCGACTAGCAGCAGAAGCGTTTAAAAATGCGGCAGAAGCTTGGGGGATTGGTCGCTATCTCGACGACCAAGTTTTCACTATTACTTACCTTTGGGAGCAGATGCACAAGCTCGATGATTCTGCTTGTGGAGAAGTGCGGCGACTTTCTGAGCAATATAAACTTCAAAAAAAACTGCATTCGCAATCAGTAAAGGTACTAAAATCTGCATCCCCCGTAACTTTAAAACAACCTCTTATTAGCGAGGATCAAAGGAGAGAATTATGGGCGATCGCACGCAAGGAACTTCGATTGAATGATGAAGTAACAAAAAATGTAATCATGGGTTTTGGATGTGAATCAACCAGAGATATTCCTGCCAACAAATATCAGGCAGTGATTGACAAGTTACGACAATCCGGCAAGCGGACTCTATCGCCGACTACCACGAAATATTAAACTATCTAATATCAGATAGTTAGCCTTCATGTAGCCTTCATGCCGCCCTTAAATACCGAAACTACCCTCGCTGCCACGAGGGAATTTTCCATGCGCCAATACAACTAAGGATTATATTTATGCCTGCTACTATCACGAAACCTACTACCAAAAAAACACCATCACCTTATAGGAGGCTTCATGTGATTGTCCCAGTCGAAGATATGCTTTGGGCATCAGGACAAAAGTCATCCGTAACGCAATTGTGGCAAGAATGTTGGACATCAGATCCTTATGGTTCGCGGTGGATGCCGTTGACTACTAATCTTGGATATAGCACTTTTATCCAAGCCAAGAAAGTCCTAGCAGAAACTGGATTATTCCTTTTCAAGCCCGACAAGTCTACAAGTGATGGACGCGAAACTGTTGGTTGGATTGTGCGGAATTTGCATGGCAGTCGCATGAAAGAGTTTTGGGAAGCAGATGCTAAAACTGAAAAACTAGATTCTACAAATGACGAGGTAAATAGTAATTCAGAAGAGATGGATGCTACGAATCAAGCATCTATCTCGGTTGAAACCCATCCCTCAACCAAACTTGAGCAGCCCTCACGAACACCTCACGAACACCTCACGAACTCTTCAAAAGAGTTCGTGAGGTGTGATTCTACTAATCCAAACGAAACGGCGATTGCACCCTTGGAGGGTGCATCGCCTTCACTTGTTGGCGTGGAAGAGGATGCTGAATGTTCCCCAATGGCGACTGACCAGAAGTGGTCGCCTGATGCGATCGCTGCTCACTCTAAACTCCGTCCGATGCGAAGGGAGAAACTAAAAATGTCAGCAATAATTGGAGAAAGCCCTGGATTTGACTTCTTGCTTTCATCTTGGGAAGATGACCCAGCTCTACATTTTGTTATTAAGCAATTGCTGGTTAAATTTCCTCAGTGGGGAATCGCTTGTATTGATGGAGAATTGATAAATGGAAACTGACATTGATACTGGAGCCATAGTAGCTTGCGCTCTGCGCTACTGCTAGGGAAAACATGACTTTAGAAGAATCACAGAAACAATATAAAAAATTGCAGGAACAATATGCTTCTTTGTGTCATGCCATGCAGACTGGTGTAGCATTCAAAATAAATATCGAAGTTAGTATCTTGCTAGTCGGACGGGCATGACGCCCGCCCCAAAATTTCTCTCGTAAAAAAACCAGCATTCACGCTGGTTAAAAAGGAGGGCTAATAAGTCAGAAAGATTATTATTTATGCTGATAGGATAACAGCGATTATGACTTTACCGATAACCTTGCCAAGGGATAGTGACTATCCTCTGGACAACTTCGGATAGTGACTATCCGAAGTTGAGCCATAAGTTTGCCGCAATGGCAAACTTCTCGGTAAAGTCACACCTGACATCCAGGAAAATTTTCCTGGATGTCAGAATCAAGATTAAGAACTAGTGGCAGTATCGCTTTCAACCTGCTCGCTGGGTAAGGCAGCAGTAGCCTCGTCTATAAGTGCTTGAATGTCTGGATTACTTGCCAAAATGGATGCAGAAGTCGAGTCATCAACACCAAGCAATTGAGCTAGTTGGGCAGTAGCTGCGGCTTTTGTTTCTTGTAGATCCTCTTTCAAAGCTGAAATATATTTCAGTAAATTTCTAATTATTCCAGAAAACTTGTTAAGCAATTCGGTCTGAGATTGTAAAGCTTCTTCCGTTTTGGTAGACATGATTTTGCTACACATGAAAAGACTTTTACATATTGCCATAAAGTTTAACCATAAAAAACCAGATGGTGTCATAAGCTGGTTTAAGGGAGAAAATGACTAATAGTTCAAATGATTATGTTTCAATATACACGGCACACACTCTAGTCCCAATAAGCTAAGTTCTTGATTAAATAAAAAGCTAGTCCGTGGATTTCCGTGTACTACTTTTTGATATGATTTTATCATCATAGAAAAAAGTCAATCTTATGGACGTTTCACAAATTGCAGTAGCTGATAGGGTTGATACTAAAAGCGTCATGGCTACTTTGAATATAGGGAAAAGCCTGTTTTATGGAACATATACAAAAGACTGTAAAATTACTCCTGTAAGAGTCGGCAATCAGTCTTTCATCTCAGGAGTTGAATTTGAGTTGCTGCGAGCATATCACTTAGCCAGGTGTTCCGGGAAAGAAGTGTTGGCTGAATTTTTAAAAGAATTATCCCCAACAGAAGATAATTCAGATAAACCTTCACTCGATCGCTCTTTAATTCTTTTTGATAACCTTACTTTACAAGCAAACTATCAAAAATTATCAAGTCGATTAAGCTTGCTTGAACAGTACGCGTCCTCGCCTCATGCCAGATTATCAAATCAAGAGTTAAGTCAAGTATTGGAGCTTAGTCCCAGTACTTTATACGGCAACAAAGAACATTATCGATTAGGATTTGTCTTTCGCCGCGATCGCCAAGGCTGGCAAGTGCTAATTCCAGAAAATAATTCAATTCCAGCTTTAGCAAAATGAGTATAAGAATTTGGAAGGTTCGTAGTCGCGGTGTCCTCCCTAGTGGTGAGCTAAAGTTAAACTACGATTACATTATTGTTGAAGACGATTTCCACGATCGCGAAAACAATGATTATATCGCTATTGCTTCAGAACCTCTGTATAAAGAAGAAGTTGAGCAATTAATTGCTGGGGACGTTGAATTAACAGATTTTGAATTAACCGAAGAATACTATGATAATTATTCCGAGGATGATTGGGAATTAGCCCAAAAATTAGAAGAAGAGGATTGGCAGCTAATTTTACAAGAGTTGGATTAATTTGATTTGTTATTGTTAAGTTCATAGAAATACATATCACTGGGTCTTCCAGCAAGCTCTAATATGTCGTGCCCAAAAATTAGTACTAAGCTAATTCCTTGGAACTTCTTAACAAAAATATCAGAGCCAGGATCAATCTTAGCTTGATAGCAGATAAAGCACTCATAGTATTCTCTGGTGAGCACTATGAATTCTGGCGATCGACGAAAATCTTGTTTGTGCTTTTCGATTCTGTCCTCGACTGTTTTAATTAGGCGATCGCAACTAAAACTACACATTTATATCTTCAAACCATGACTTTCTATTAGCTCAAAGGGAATATCAAAAAAGGGGTTTTTCGCTACAAAGGGCACTTCTTTATCCCATAAGCTTGGCTTCTCAAAATACCAGTGATAGCTATATGCGTCGCATCCCTCTTGAGGTTGATCCGACCAACGGCAGCCAACAATTTCAATACTTCCAATGATTACCTGCGTAGATAGTAGTGTTCGTGGCATAAGCTTTGTCGCTAATCGCTTGTTGATATTGCCCGCGTGGATTAAAGTTAATCCCCTGTGGCTAATTAGGTAGTTTTGGCTGTACATACTTTTGCCGTGAAACAGCATCCAAGCAATTGGTTGCTCAATGCTCAAGCATTTGATAGAAATTGGGTTGTCCATAGCCAAGAGAATCGGATTCGTAGGGGGCGCACTCAGCGTTGCGGATAAAATGCTTTTATTGGTAGATACTACCAAACAATTTCCAGCAAGCAAAGGTTGCATTTAAGGCATTTTATTAATAATAATTAGTGCTTAAAATAAAATAATTTAGATAAAATAGATAAAACTTTTTCTATTTATTAAATATGCAAGGACAAAAAAACTACGTTTGCGCTATCGAGCAAGGACATTACGAACTTCAAGAAGCTCCTTCTTTGTACGATTATGTTCGTATTAGATGGGAAAACGAGTTAACTAAAATGTTTTTAGGCAAACATTTATCCGGTTTACTGGTAGAAATAGGGCGCAAAAGAAAAATGCGAATTCTGGATCTTGGTTGTGGGCCTGGACAGGGATTTAAGCTTTTAAGTGAAATCATGCAACATCAAAATCTATCGCCAGTAGGTCATACCGTTGAGTATGTTGGACTGGACATCAATCAGTCTATGATTCAAAAGGCTGAGGAGACATTTGGGAGCAACAAGAATGTAACTTTTGTTCGGCAAGACTTACGAGAAGGCTTAGGCAATATTAACACAGAGAAAAGCTTTGATGTATATTACTCTTCTTACGGAAGTCTTAGCCATCTCACCAGCGAAGAATTACATAAATTGCTACAAAATATTGTAGAACATACTACTGATTATAGTTTAGTGGTTTTGGATCTACTGGGTCGCTATTCCTTAGAGTGGCCAGGCTTTTGGGGTCAAGAACCAGCAGTTTATGATTATACAATGAGTTGGCTATATCCCAAAAACACAAGGTTAAATATTGAGAAATTCCCTATGACCTTTTGGACGGGACATTCTTTAAAAAGCCTAAGTTCAATTACCTCCGGCATTAATATTCTAGATGTCATGGATAGATCGATTTTAGTAGGGCGACACATTGATACCGGAGAATACAGGACAGGGCTTAAGCCAACTCGTAGTTTTGTGAATTCTTTGTTTAACCCTTTGTTACGAACTAATCTCGAAGACTTGATTATAGATAAAAGTATAATTACTGATTCAAATGAGCCGCTAATCCATGAATTCTTCAACACGATTATTGAAGAATGGAATACTTTGATCGAGTTTTGTCAAGCTAAGATAGCTAAAGAAAAAATAGAGGTGAAGAACAATCTATCAAGTAGTTTACTGAAAAACTTAACTGCTCTTGATAATATTATCGAGATGACTGAAAGTGAAAATTGGAAAAACTGCCATTTGTCTGCCGATCCTAGAGCTAGCTTTATTGAACCGGAATTAGCCTACGCTTTGCGTAACTTAGAATACGATACACAGCTAGGTATTGGCGCAGGACATGGGTTATTGGCTATTTTGGAGATTAAAAAACTTTCTTGAAAGTTCTTCCACGAGATCGGACAAGTGCTTAGATTTAGGATTTTCCCAGCCGGCTCCTTTGGTATATCCAGTACTAGCGTAGGTTGAGTGGTTCCAGGGGCCCGGCGGTAGTAGTAGATTAGCTGCTTTTTTGACAAAGGGTTTAGTTTTATCAACTGGAATAATGCTGATTGGTTGAGATAAAGCCCATGTTGCTAAATCCCAATCAAAATAAGGCATTCTTACGTGAATACCATAATGCCTGAATATGCTGGAGAACAATTTGTGATCGTTCCAGAGATATAGCATTTCTTTTAAAGCTCTGATTCTTTCGTCTCGCCACATCTGGGCTTGTTTGTATGAATCGTCTTCATTTTTTAATTCTTTATAAATGCTGCGGATATTTCCGTGAACATCATCCTGACCGTGCCCATTAAAAATAGCGCTACACCCTGCAATTTCTGCCGCCTTTGCAATAGCCAAATAAGATATTGCTGCTTGATTGTATTTATCTGTAGGGCCAAGATATTCGTATAGCGACATTGCCTCTTGTGCATGAGAAATAACAAAGTCATTATCAATTAAAACTGCTACTGGTTTAGGCCCCGACATTGCCTCCAGTACCAAAATAGCGTTTTGAATATCCCAAGAATTGTAATCTGTGCAAGCAGTGAAAGGAATAAAATCTATCTCCAATACCATTAATGCTTGACATATCAGTAAAGAGTCCACACCCCCAGAACAGGAAACAGCTATTTTCCCAGGCGGGCAAGTAGCCAATCGTCGTTGTACTGCTACCAATAAGAGTTCCCAGTATTCTGCGATCGCGTCCTTGATGAAGACCTTCTCTTGACGGATAGCCGGGGCTGGCAATTGATTTTGGACAGGAACAAGTTTATAGCCACCAGGTTTAATATGAGCCAAATATCCTGGCTTGACTCTTTCTGGGTTCCCCGGCAGCTTTCCTTTCAGTTCTCCCCAGTGAACCTCATTTTTTATAACGCTAAAATATAAGGGAATCTCAGAAGGGTAAGATGAATAAATATAACAAGATCCATGTTTCCCTTCTGCAAGCGCAAATGGGCCGGAAATAGGAAGTCGTATTTCCTCTAAATCTATAAAATTTGTTGGCTGAATTTGAAAATCTGAGGAGGAAATTTTAGGACTAGTTTTTAAGTTGTAGCTTCCTGATATTCTCATGCTGGTATAACAAATAATTGCTACAAATCTAGCTTAAAGTTTTAAATTTTCACCCTACACTCGTGTGGCTTTACCCATAACTTAGCCAGCGCAACGGCAAACTTATGGTTCAACTTTCCCTCTTGAAGAGGGAAAGTTATAGTTGCTTTGTACTAAAACTTCCTATAGTCACTATAAGAAGTTGACTACTTCTTACGGTCGCCGTAAGAAGTGCTAAATATAAACTTCGACTGGTCGCCAGTCGAAGTCGAGACTTTGGCAAGTTTTTGATTCCGAAAACTTCTCTACTTGGTGAAGAGTCACCACCAAGAAGAGAAGCTAGTAGATGCTTGACCGTAATCATCTTTGTCTGGCATCATCTCCTCAAGCTTGATGTAGAAGGCAGCCTCGGCGAATACTAGTGCAAAGTAAAAGTCGTCAACGTTACCCGGACCTCGTTTCCATTGCTGAGTTTTCGGATCGCGTGATGGGCCCATCAAGTGCCGCAATGGCGATCGCTCGCTGGGATTTGATAACCATTTTTCCCAAGTTGGGAGTAAACGGTAGAGGGGGTAATTATCATCGGCCTTGAGTAAAAAGCCTTCAAGCACTGCACCCATGAACTTCTCGTTGCGGATTTGGTAGCAATCGTAAGTGATGCCACCATCTGCAACTTGGGATCTTCGCACTGGGTCTTTGAGGTAGGCGATTTGGTCTGCCATATCAAGACAAGTCCGACGGCACAGATACATGGACGATTCGCGCGATGGCTCGTTGTCGATCAACCCAAAATTGACATCGAAACGAGTCAACAAATCTGGGATGTCATTCCGCATAACATCGCTGGCATAACTGATATGGCGAATGGTTTTTTCAATAACTTCGGCGCGGGTGAGGCGGTGATAATTGTCGGGAAGATAGAATTCCACAATTGCCAACCAGTCCTCGCTTCTGCCAACATCAATCCCAGCCAGAACCAATTCAGGTTTTCTCTGCGGCACAGGGGAAGCCATCGAAGCTCGGAGCATTTCAGGGTTGATGCTACCAACTTGATGCTCACTAGCATGTCCTAACATCTGCTGTTGCCAGTCATCGGTCGTGCTGGCGGTCATCCCTTCCTCAATCATCTTAGCTGCCAAATTAAATTGAGTTTCGCGAGTCAGGGGTGAAAGGTGGATGCCAATCGTCCAAGTGTATTCAGGAACGCCTGGGGGGAGGGATTCTAGAAAGCTAGCTAACTCAGTCCCCTTATGCCGACAGCAAAAGCGGGCATCATAGCGCTGCTCATCAGTAATTGGCTCGCTACAGTGCGAACAGGCAAAGTAAGCGCTGTCCACCGGATCGTTCTCATCGCGGTGAAACCAAGAAATGGGACGACCCGAATCGCTCAGGTAAGTTTTCTTGGTTCGCCCCAAAGGATCGCGCTGTACTGTCTCCCGCAGCAGACAGCCTTTAGGGTCAAGGGGCAGGGTTTGTTTGCATTTAGTACAGGTGTAATGGGGATAAAATAAGTGGTCAACTTTCCCCATCTGCTCCTCAATACCCGTCCCTCCTCCTGGCGTCCCTAATTCCCTAATTGGTCGTGTGGGTAGCAATGAAGCATCCAGCCGTCGAGGAATAGAATCAGCAGAACCCGCTCGATACTGCGATCGCTCCTCCAGAAAGGCATAGTCAGCTTGGTAGGATACGGCCATTCCACCCGCGGCGGCTGTCCCGTTGTCTCGTTGTCCGGGGCGAGATGTTGAAACGTAGGCGAAGATGCCGTTTACTTGGTCGATTTGGTAGCGAGTGTTGATACAGCGATCGCTACGCCGATTGAATTTATGCCCAGCTGCCATCATGTTAGCAATCCAAGATTCTGCCACCGGCTGAAACTGCATCGGTACGTTTTGATCGAGTGATGTGCGGGTGTCGTAAAACCAAACGCCGTTGAGTTTACCCGTGGTCAGGCAGTCAACGAACAACATGGCGTGTCCGAGCGTTTTTCCGCACTGTGCTGGGCCTGTAGTCAAAACCTTGTTGAGCCGAAAATCCCCAATCGTCAGCAGGTACTCACGATACCAACGCGGTAGCCGCACTGATGATTGACGCTCAGTGGTGGCGAAGAGTCCTACTCGCTCAACAAAGCCCGCTCCCCCACGCGAGTAGACATCAGCAATGAATGCTTCCCGTTGATCGTGCTTACTTTGAGTGCGGGAAGTATTTACAGCAGCTGACCTCAGTGCCGCGTTTTGTAGTTTCTGCCTGAGATTTCCTATGTTCATCGAGAAGCAGGAAAATTTTCCTGGATGTTGGAGCTATCGATTTCAAGTAATTTACGGTAGGTCTGACGGGCTGCCAGATCGATAAAATCTTTGAGTGTTGTGTCGTCCATCTGGTAGGGTATTTTAATCTGCGATCGCGGAATTAGAGTTTTTAAGCCTTCTAGGCTTTAATCGCCGCTCACCTATTGTCTAAAATTACATGAATTCTTTCTCCTCTGATTACTTTTGCCGAGGTTTTCTGCCAAAGTTGTTAAGGGTTACTTTCGCTGAGTTGCCCATTTGATTGGATATTTTAAAACCAAAGTCTTGATACATTCTCAACCTTGCGGCTCCTCTACCATCTTCATCGGCTACATATGCAGTAAGTTTTCTTTTTGCATTGGGGCTTTTCTTGTATTCATTCCACGCCCTTTTAAGATCCCTCATCTCTTGCATCGGCGGCTTGCCGCCTTGATAGGAAGTAGAGCCATCTACAGTCCAATAAACAGTCCCATCCTGTTTAACTCCCCCCTGAACTCTTTGTCCTTTAAAGAAAGTGACCGCTTCTGTAGGCGGTTTTTGCCAGGTTGATTTGTCAGCTGTATTTGTACTTGTTCTATTTAACTTTTGACGTTTACCACTAGATTTTGCAGCAGTACTAGACTTTGCTGTACTAGCACTTCCACCCTTACCACCCCCACCTTTTTGTAATTTTCTTTCATTAAGCGATCTATTAATCCTTCTCATGATTAGATTTGGTGTATTTTGTTATTTAATTCAGATTCATGACTATCAATAACTTGTAAGATGCGATCGGCGACTGTTCCAGGAAGTAAATTATTATCCAGTAAAAGTCCCAAAGCTTCGCGCCATTCGGTCGCAGGATCTTTGTGTCCTTGAAGGCGATTGAGTTCTGAAATAACTCTAAACATCCGTTCACGAATGCGGGATTTAGTTTCTATTAAAAAAGCTTTATCTGTCAGGCGTGGTTCTGGAATTGATTTGATTCTTTGCTCAAGTTCTCGTAACTGGGCACCTGACGCATTTTCGATTTGAGCGAAAGTCAATTTACGAATAGTTTCAAGCTCGGTAATTTTATCAATCTCTCGCTGCATCGCCATAATCTCGTTTTGATAGGCGGTAATCTGAGCATGATACATCTCAAGAATTACGGCGTGATTTCGCTTGCGCTGATTAATATCTGTATCAACTAGTTCATCGCAGGTTTTATTTATCCAACCACGAGCTGTTTCAGTTGTGCATTTATAATTTTCTGCAAATTGGCGCTGCACATCTAGCCGAGTAAAGCCGGATCGCAAGCGAGTTAAAATGTAGTTTTTTCGATCCTGAATTTCTTGGTTGCTAAGTTTTACCCTCCCTTTTCTAGCCACAACATTAAAGTCCTTTTATAAGATCCGCGATTCAAACCAAATCAATTAGTTAAGTCCCCCCTCGATTGGCTCGGCATCATGCTGCGAAGCAATTTTGCGCCAATCTTGGGTTTTAATGTAAGCAAAAACGATTTTGGCTTTTTCTAGATGCTCATCAATCGCTGGACGAATATTGTCTTCATAAAATCCAGCGCCAGTAATGTAACCGTGGCGGTTGTAAACTTCCCGCGACCATTCACCAATCGGTAAAACTTTACGGGTCGCTAGACGAGCAAAAGGTTTTCTTGCTTTTACTGGAATAATATTTGTGGTTTGGCTAAAAACCCAATTTGCTAAGTCGGTATCAAAAAATGGCATTTGCACCTTAATGCCATGCCGACGAAAAACAGCCGAAAACATCTTTTCCATGCCAAAACCAGACATCGAATCTCGCCTAGCATCACGCCAACGCTCAGATTGAGTGCCTTTTAGTTGCTTGAATTTACCTTGGACTAACCCCTCGCTCCCCATTAAGTCATCGTGGGCGTGTCCATTAAAAATGGTTTTTATCCCAAGCTCTCGGCATTGCTTTGCGATCGCCACGTTAGCCGCTGCCATTTGCAGATTGTCGAATTGGGTCGATTCATAGCAAAAGACAGCCTCATCAAATAGCTCTGGCAACCTCTGTGGTGTGATAACTATTGGCATCGGTTCGATGCCAATTTGAGATAAAACTAGTTGTGCCATTTGATAATCCCAATCTTCTAAAGAAGAACAAGCAACCATTGGCACGAAATCTATGCCAAGTGTGTGGAGTGCCCACGCTACTAAACAACTATCTAATCCGCCGCTTTGAGAAACAGCAACAGGGTGAATACTCGATTTAATGCGATTGCCTACCGCATCCAAAATAAGGTTTAAGTATTCTTCGACTGCCTCATCTAGGGAAACTTCATCACTTCTAATAGGCGGGCGGGGAATCGGTTCAACCTCGTAAGTTGTAATACCGCGCTCAGGATGCCAAATAACAGCTTGTCCTCGCTCCACTAAAACAGGCCGCATCTGTCTGGGTAGAGCTAAATATTGCTCGTGCCAGTACAAATTGTCGCGGTAAATTGAATAGTAGATTGGGATTTCATGGCTCCATCCGGTGAATAAGCAAACTTTTCCATTCTGGGAGCTAACAAAGCTAGCTCCACAGTCTACTGGGATATTGAAACCTTCTATGCTTTGAAATTTTAGAGGACTGATTGCGTAATCAACTACTTGAAAGTCTTTATCCCTTCTCGGATTGCACTTGCCTATCAGTCTTTGCATCATATTCTTCCTTGACAGCCAGTAAATCGATTTTTGTAAATTTAGAAAAAGCCGTTAGTGCTTCTTGTGCCAACCCCATCCGTTGGTTGTTGGGATAAGGCAGGTTGAACTCGAATTCCAACGCTTTTACTAATAGAATTGGGTCGATATTTCTTGACCCTTCGCACTTGATTCCATGCGAAGAACCGTTGGCAGGATAATAGGTAACTTTGTGGAAGTAACGTTTACCTTGAGCGGTTAGTTCTTCTTCAGAATGGAACTTCTGCACTTTGGGAACTTTTAGGATTTCGTTGATATAAAGTCCTGCTTCTGTATCAAGTAAAATTGCGCCATCGGAACGAGATGAGGCGTTTAACCCGTTGCTAAATACTCGGCTGGCAAGATTGGAATCGGAGAGCGTATGCAAGTAAAGCTTGGCTCCTTGAGAGCAGATGGCGTTAAATATCACCATCAAGTGTTCCCGGTCTTCTGCGAAGGGAACACTGTTAAATACGCTTGAGCAAAATAGCGAATCAATTACTGGATTGGTGCCAATCCACGCCAAAAAGCGCCTCGCTATCAACCTTGCTCCAGCAGGGTTGATTTGGTCGCTGTTCGGTTTCATGGCATAGGGTTCAAAGGGGATGCAAGTGATGCCAGCCGCCTGAAGTTTATTGGTATTGTCCAACCTTCCTGCGCCGAAATCGATACAGGTGGTTCCGTGTTCGGCAATAAAGCGGGCGCGATATTCTCCTTCTAGTTTGACCATGTGCTTGAGCAACCAGGCTTTGCCTCCACTTCGGGCTTCCTTGCCAAAGACCCACTGGTAAAAGCCAACTCCAAAAGTTACTCGTTGGGCGGCTTGGTTGCGGCGGCGAAAGAATGAGTTGTAACGCAGCTCTTCCCCAAAAGCTCGTTGCAGGTCAAAACTCATTGTGATTTTATTTAGGAACAGCTGCATTGCTTCGCTATTCTCTGTCACCTTTACTGCCGAGTGAGCAATTCGCCCGTAAGATAAGGCGGCTAAAAGCCTGGGGCCTCCGTTGATGATTTCGTTGTCGGCATTTAAAATGATTGGAATTTCTACGCCCAAATCACAAAAAGTTTGGGCGAATAGAAAAGTCATATTACTTATTTCTGAAGGTTTTAAATCTTCCTGGTAATCGATAGGTTTAATATCAAATTGTTTCAAGCAAGGAAAAGGATCTGTGGTATCTGGCAAGGCTTGAAACTTCTCCAAATCCGATAATTCCATTGCCGCTTTCTTGCCGAAATCTGATTTGGTAGCGTGATCGTTCGTGCAAAGGTTAAAAACTATATTTATCCCGCGCTCTGTGGCTTCATCATATCCAGGTAGGTAAACCACGGGTACATGAGTAAACCCAAGTTCTCGCGCTGCCCCAGTTCTTTGGTGCCCTGAATAAAGCATTGAGGGCTTGCCATCGTCTGACTGTCTTGCGTATACAGGCATTACAAACCCGAACTTTTTTAATGACATTTTGATCCATTCAAATCGCTCTGGATCTCGCTGTCTTGGGTTTTTCCCCCAGGCTTCTAATTGGTCTAAAGGTACTAACTTGATGTCAATCATTTTTTCCTTTTAATATCTGATAAGATTTCCCGGATGAATTCAGCAGCAAGGCACGGGTTTTTCTTTAGCAACGGCTGTTTAAAACTCAATCCTGCCCCTGTTAAATATCCAACCGAATGCTTTTTATTTAGCCATTCCCCATTCGGTAAAACTGTAGTAGCAAAATCCCGAACAAAAGACTTGTCGAAAGTCACAGGAATGATTGAAGTTGGCTGACTAAAAGCCCAATTCAATAAATCTCTGTCGTAATAAGGCATTCGCACGTGAACGCCGTAACTGCGAAAAGTCGAGGAAAACATTTTCAGCATTCCCCCCGTGGCTAGAGTTACATTTTTACGTGCGATCGCCCAACGTTCCGATTCATTTCCTTCTGTTACGTGTTTTAGTGCAGCTTTTACTAAAGTTCCTTTACCGTGAATATCATCGTGTCCATGCCCAATGAAAATACTTTGAATTTCCAGTTCTTGACACTTTCGTGCCATGAGCAAGCTTCCCATTGCCATTCGCAGATTTGATGTCTCTACATCTTCCAAGCAGGCAATTGCTTCTTTTAATAATTCTTCAATTTGCGAATTTTCTACGACAATCGGAATCGGCTTTAATCCCCAATTTTCCAAACAAGCAGTGGCGGCGGTAATATCTAAATTAGTGGAGTTTGTGCAGACGGTAAGGGGGTAGACTTCCACGCCTAAAGTGTGTAGTGCCCAAGCAAGGATTAAGGAATCTAATCCGCCGCTTTGAGCAATAGCAACCCGATGGCTTTGAGGACAAGTGGCAAGTCTTTTCTGAACTGCAAATAGGATTAACCGAGCATATTCTTCGTAGGCGGATACTATAGGATAATCGCCTCGAATATTAGAAACCAGGATATTATCAATAACTTGCTTTGTAATATATCCTGGTTCCCAAATTATCATCTCTCCAGGGTTGACTCTCTTTGCAGATTTCGGTAGCTTCAATTTCTGTTCCCCCCAATGGAGGGAGGCAGGCGTTGCTGTGTAATACAAGGGTGTTTCCCCAGGAGAAGAAACGTATAAAATAGCTGTGCCTCGTTCGGCTTTTACTAAAGTAAACGGCCCGTTTATAGGTAACAGCCAACCTTCTTTTTCTGCAAAAGTATCTGGCTTGATTTGCAAATCTGCCTGATAAATTGAATCGCTTTTTAGATGATAATTGCCTGATATCCTCATTTAATCTAGAAACCTAAATCAGCTAAACTTTGAGAATTCATTTTGCCTGCCCCTTTTATTCCCTTAGCTTTGGCTGCTGCTTGCCTCTGCTTTACCGATCCGTTGTCGCTTTTTGTTTTCTTAGCAGTTTTTTGTTTAGTGGCACCACCGCCCGCCTTCGCACCACTGCCGCCGCCGCCGCCGCCGCCACCACCACCGCCTTTGCAAAACATATTTTTACTCGCCATCCGTAATTGGGATTTAGAAGTTTTTCTTCGCATAATTATTTCCTCAATAGACACTTCTTTAAATCAAAGCTTGTCCGAGCATTTGGTTATACCAGTTTCGGAATAAACCTCAAAGATCCGCATCGATATATTTACTTATTCAGAGTATTGAAAACGTAAGTTTTGAAAGTCGGATATGTTAGGTCGCCATACCACTTTTGAATCTTGTTTCTGTTGAGCAAAACCTTTGCACTATAAGGCTTTTGCTAAGTTCAAGATGTTGTAAAAAATCAAAAAATGTGTTAGAATTAAGATGTAGCAAACAATCAACGAGCGCGAGGAAAAGACGATGGTAAGAGTAATAGAAGATGTGGAGAAGAATCAGGATTGTGGTGGAAGTGTAAAGGTAGAGGATATGGGTATATGCAGTTGGGGAAAAGCATGGAACAGAATGAATCGGCAGGAATACTCTATCCCCCAATTGGAGATGATAATTGCAGAGTCCAAGGTGGAAGAACAATTGATTGGAGCCTCTTTGATATGGGCTTCATTGACCCCCTCGGAAGAAGTATTTGAGCTAGCAGCTAAGTTAGCAGGAGCTAATACGATAGATGAATTGTGGGGAGCATATTATTCAGCAAGCTCCCGTGAAGGATTCGTAGCAGTTGTATTAGCGATAGTGCATTATGAGTTATTAGCTGAACTGGAAGGCGAAAGATATTATGCATGGATTGAAGTTAAATATGAACAAGGCAAGTATTGGAGAAGGTATATCAAATAAGAGAGAGAGGATAGATATGAAGGGTGGAGAAATCCACCCTTATTTTTTCGTGGAAAATGAATTTAAATTTTGGAGATATTAGTGATTAAATTTAGCGAATATCCTGCGGCGATCGCTAGCATTAAGATTGAGATTCACGAGCTTGATATTCAGATTGAGCGGCTTTATAAAATCATCAAGCAAATTGAATCTCAGGTTGATTCGATAATAGCTTTTGACAAAACACTTTACAATGACGCCCAGCGCAAAGCCAAGCGCCAACAGCTTTTACAAGAACATATTAGTCACTGGGAATTTCAAGAGGATATTTCTGAGGTGAGGGCAATTCGAGAGATTAAAAACATTGATTTAGGTAGGCTTCTGGATGAGTTTTCTGTGATGAAACTGGAGAAACGTGAGGCTATCGCACAAATGGAGTTACAAGTAGCTATTTGAATAATAGGATGCCCGATCCAATCCAAACTTCTTTGTTTGACATTTCCGTTGATGATGAAGAGTGCGACGAATACCCCAGTTGGCTTTATCCCAAAAACTGGAAAACTCCCAGATGGAAAACAGCTATCAAACGCCAACAGTTATCTTTACCGTTGCGGAACGCTATAAGTTCCAGTTTTCTTCCCAGAACTGGCTCTTGGCTCGACGTTGGTTGTGGACACAATTTGGATATGCCAAGACTTCAAGAGCGCACTGACGATCGCTATGAAGTTCACGCATTCGATCCTTACCACTACCCCAAGTTTCAAAAGCTGAAAACCACGTATTCAATTGTCAGTTTGATTTATGTTCTCAACGTCATTGAAGAACCTGTAGAGCGTTGCAAACTCCTGCAATTGACTTGGGAATTATGCACCGAGGCAATAGTTGTCGCTGTGCGCTGTGATGGGGCAGGACAGCAGCTAACGAAAATTGGCACTTTTCAAAAGTACTATGACCGCGACGAATTCCTTGATTTACTGATAGTTTACTGCCCCGGAGCGAGAATTTTTGGCATCGGCACAGGACACGCGATCGCCTGCAAGTAATTAACATGACTTGAATTCCAATACTCCTGAATCACCGAGCTTCATGTCTGCATGGAGTTCGGTGATTTGGGTGGAATTTATTTTACCCAGATTGCCAATAAGTTAAGAGGTTATTCCCTTGAATGAATTAGAGATAGGAACTGTGCCCGCAGAGGAGCAATGCCAGCAAGTCGGCACTGCTGATTATGATGCGATATCTGCAAAAAAAGAGTGCAGGATTTATAAGGAATACTTGCAGCGATTATTTCCTGTCCCGCCAACATTAGAAGATGAGGTTTCTTACCGCATTAAAAGTTCAGCTCACGATTTTGGCAATTACTACGAGGTGGCGATTGAATTCAACAGCGAGAATTCAGAAGCTGTTGAATTTGCTTACAATGTCGAAGCAAAAAGCCCTCTTCGTTGGGATGCAAAAGCTTTAGAAGAGTTACGTTCTTTAGGATTAATCGAATGCGAATAGTAGCAAATCTCGGTTTGGTTATTGGCTTGCTAGTGGGTAATGTCAATACTGCCCTTGCCCACCTCACCGGGGAAAAGGACGCCGATAAATTATGGAACCAACTGAACGTTTTGGAGTAGCTAGATGTGATGGGATTGTGTCATTAGAAGATGGCTCTCGATGGCGTCCTGCTTATATTCAGATTCCAGAGGATGTGATTTTAGGCGATCCGGTTGCTGACGCTCGATTGATTGCCTCTGCGCCGGAAATTTATCAAGCGCTAGGGTTACTGGTTGACCTTCTGGAAACAACCGATTTACACAAAACTGGTCGCATTTTATCAGTCGCCAAGGAGCGGATTGCAAAAGCAGTGGAGTTACTTAACTACATTAAAGGTGAAGGTGAGCCAGACGCAAAGCCGCAAGAAGATATCCCTGGCTGTCATTGGTTTTATGGCATTGAAAACCTAACTCAAGATGTTGACGGCTATGTTCGCTGGAAAGGACAAGTTGTTGAACATTTTTCCTTCCGAGATGATGACGTTGCCTTTGGTGATGACAAAGCCGAAGCGGCGCAAAGGCTGGCAGAACGCTGTAAGCATTTGGAATCTATAAATGCACCGATCTGCATTGCCAATACTGTCTGCAAACTTGAGGACATCCGGTTTACCACCTAATCCACAGGCTTTTTAGCTAGTTCCATAGATTCACATTCACCCTGTCCACGGACTTCCGTGGACAGATTTCACCTACTCATTTTTAGCCATGACTGATAACTCTTTGTTTGACCTTGAACCGCTGACTGCCAAAAACCGCCGCAAACAAGCCAAAAACAACTCTTTGTTCGACGTGGAAGCGCTGACAGCTAAAAACCGCCGCTCTCTTGCCGAAAGCAGTCTTAGCCCAGCGACAAGAGCGATGCTGTTGTTGCTAGCTGAACTAGACACGAATAAGGAAGTTATTGCTGCACTGCTTGAAATGGGCGATATGGAAATGGGGCACATCCGTTACATCGCAGCCCCCGTGATGGTTCATCGCGGAGCTTGGTCGGATACGATACCCTCGTGGATATTTAGAGCGATCGCAATCGACCGCCTGAAGTTAGTTTTTGAAGAACACGATAAGGGGATTGTCGGCAACCTAGTTACCCCAGGTGAAATAGTGGCTGTGATGATGCCCGCCAGTTACGAAGCGCCGATGAAAAGTCGGTGGGTCGATGTTTATTTATGGGCGTGTAACGAGGCGATGGTGGCTCACAATCGATTAAAGGATGGGGTAAAAGATACCTGGGAATTGATTGGTTGCCGTCCCGTTGAGTACAAAAGCATCAAGCATGACTACGAAGAATTGGCGCGAGACATCCGCTCTAAAGTAGTCGAAGCAGCAAGGCTCAGAGGTTGGAAAAAGCGCACCGTTGATTCAGATAAAAAGCAGCAGTCTGCCGGAGTTTCGGAGATAGATGGGCAACTCAATATTCTGGAATTCTCGACAGATGAAACTGAGGAAAGTGACGCCGCGCCAGCGCCGATGCCAGCGGTAGAGCAAACCAATTTATTTGATTTATTGGGTTAATTTTGTCCTATAGGGGGAGATTTGACATCTCCCTAATTTCACCATGAAAACAACTAGAGTACGTTTAAGTGAAATTGAAAAAGACCTGGGTTCTTTTCAGTTTCGGTCTGTCGCTTTTGATGAAGAAAGGGTACAGTGGTTGGTTGCAAACTGGAAGCCGGAAGCCTTAGATCCTTTGGACGTTTGGCTCTCGCCTGATGGCAGAAAGATTCTAATTGCAGGGCATCACCGACTCGAAGCCATGATTCGTCGTGGTGACACTTCTACCCCATGTCGCGTTCATCAAATTAGTTTGCAAGAAGCGCAAATGATGGCGTTAATGTCCAACGCTAACAGGTTGCAATATGCCTCATTTGAATATGCACGGTGCGTTGATTTCTTGATTAATAAATGCGGTAATAACTATCAGCAGGCTGCTAAGAGTTTGGCGATTAGTGAAGGGATGGCACGCAAATATCATTCCCTTGTTCGGCTTTTGGGCACAGACTGGGAAATACAAACAGACAAATTGGATTTACTTTCACGGGCTTTTGAAGTGGCAAGTTTTACAGAAACTTACCCGTTGAATCAAACAGAGATTCAATCGCTATTCAAAATTACTGCTGAATACGACTTGACGGCTAATCAAATTCGCCAATTGTTGCGCGATATTCGTCGGCAGAAAAATGAGCAAGACCAATCCCAGTCTCAAGACAGTTTATTTGACCTTGCCTCCTTCGGCGATCGCACCGCTAAAGCTCTAAAGAAACGGACTTTCTTAGATAATTGTGCCGCTCAAACTTGGTGGCTTTACGAGATGATTACTGCCGAGCGTCACCATGTTTTCCCTGCTGAAATTAAAGAGCCATTGATGCAGGATTTGCGGCGAATTTATGCTCATTGTGTTGGATCGGAAGAGGAAGAAGTTGTACCAGTGAGAGCGACAAAAAAGGGACGGAAAATACCAGTAAATTACGACTCACAGAAGCCAGAATAAAGCCCGATATTCGCTTTGCACCAAAAAATACTCATACCCGAAAACCTTTGTGTGGCGCAGCTTTCAGGGAAGTAAAATGTTGCAAGTAATCAAAAAATGTGTTAAGATCGAGATGTAGCAAAGAATCAAACCCGCGAAAACCGAGAGAGACAAACTCTCCCGTCTAAAACAATGCAACCCAAATTAGCTTTTACCGCCTTAGCTTGTTGGCGCGATGGAAAAATACTTTTGACCCAAGAAGAAACCGACGATATTAAAAGTCGTCGGTTTCGCGCCAAAGAAGTAGTTGAAACTTACGAATTTGAGATTGTTGAAAATGGAGTAAATTTTTTCCCCGGAACTAATAAGCAGCTTATTGTCCGTCTGGGCCCAAAAGCTTGTGCTTGTAACTGCGCCGATATTCATAATCGTCATTTACCTTGCAAGCACATTTTTGGCGGTGCTTTTTTATTAGGTGATAAATCGACACTTTTGGATGTTCCGCCGCCCAAAATAATCCGTGCCTCAAATGGTGGAAATAAAAAACGGCGAACCCGTCTTCAGGATATCAAAGTCGGCAAGTATTTTACATTGCTGGACTTTTTGATTTCCGAAACTGCCATCAAAAAAGGAATTTCCAATTCTTTTGATTGGGAATCTGAGCCAGGACAAAAAGCAATGTCATTAATGCAAATGCTGTGCGAACAACTTCTCGATCCTTTGTGTGAGGAATTTAACCGAATTTCGATTACTAGGGGATATTTGGGTTTGGAGCTTTACAAGTATGTTTATCGTACTGATGGCGCTCAGTGGCCCAAATCTGCATTAGCTCACGGATTTAGCACTAGTGGGGGAGCCGATATTTGGGTGCATAATTGGTCGAAACCAGCGCTGGATTTAGCTTTTTATTTGCAAGCTTCCGATAATTACAAATTCGATTTTATTCGGGTTTATCCTGAAAGTCCGATTTTGTGTGTCGGAGTTGATGCGATTAGTTCAAAGCGAATTATTCAGCAATGGAATCCAAATTTTCGTGGCTGCACAATTCACAAACCCCAATCAATTTCCCGCATGGGAATTTTGGGAGAACACACTTTATTTGAATCAAAATGACCGAACGCAAATGGCATCCCCGCACTCGTCCGCAGGATGTGCGCGTCGGAAAGTATTTTGTGCTTTCCGACTTTCTTTACTCGCAAACTGCAATAACTCGCGGCATTCCTAATTGCCCTAGCAGCTGGACTGGATTGGAAGTGAAGGGACTCCAAGGACTGTGCCATCACATCCTCGATCCTGTTGTGGAAAAGTTTGGCCCTGTTAGTGTCACCTTTGGGTTTTGTTCGCTTGAGCTTTGGAAGCACTGGTATCCAAGCGTTTCCAATCCTCTAGCTCTGCATTTGTTCCGCCCTCCCCAAGGGGGCATCGGCGGCGCTGCCGATATCGTTATCCATGCCTACCCGCATCCCCGCCCAGTGTTCAATTGGATTCGCCAGCATTGCAACTACGATCGCCTGATTATGTATCCTGGCAGCTCCATTATCTGCGTTGCTTGGTGTGCGGAAAAACCAAGGTTTCACGCCAAAGAGTGGATATTTCCCAATGGTGCAGGTAACGCCGAATATGTTGATGCGGGGTGGGATGTCGCCCCAGATCCCAAGCCCAAAAAAGACCCTCCAGAATTTAAGCAAGGAAAGCTTTTTTGGCAACCGTCAATGTTGAGAGATTGTTCCTCTCTGATTAACCACAACGCAAGTTTACTATCCTTTCTAGACCAAAATAAATAGTCATGATTTCTAAAATTCGCCGTTTACAACCTGCCAATCCTAAGTTTGGCTTCACTTGTGCTGTCGATGTTCCACAGTCCGGTAAAGTCGCAGGGTTCCTGCGCCACATCAAAACTGAAAACATACAAGTTTGGCAGACTCACCATCTGGAAGAATTTAAATCCATGACCCAAGCGGCTCGGTATTTGGTTGAGGAATATCAGAGGATGCGTAGTCACCCCGACGCTCAACAGCTAATCCCGATGGATTCAATTTTATGGTTTTATAAAACCGTTAAAGACCCCCGATTTGATGTTAACAAGCTGTCAGAATCAGAGTTAAAATTAGCGACCACAATTTTAGACCAAAAGAAACATCTTCTGTTTCCCGAAATTCGCCATTCCTATTGGCTACCCATCAATAGCGATACCTATCAAATGCGATTTTGGGATACTGCTAACCCTTGGGTGAAACCACTTTATCGCACCTTTGAGGCATCTGACGAAGTTGTTGCCAACAGCAAAGAGAAGATTATTGCAGGTGGTTTCATCACGTTGTACAGATATGCCGTGGATTACCTTTATCGGTGGGTTTAACAGATGAAAGTTTTCCAAATTACTCAAGCCGATATCGATATTTCTTCCACTCTAGAACCTGATGACTTGGGCAAGTGGTGTTACATCGTCCAAGGGACTTTTCAAGGCTTTTTCTCCACAGAAGAAGCAGCAATTGCCAGTTACGAATATGTTTTTGGGAGGCATGGATAATGGCACGACGACCCAATAAAAAGCAGAAGCAATGGGTTGAGAATTTCTGCAAAAGCAAACCAGATAGCCGCGTCCTCAGTATTAAAGACGCAACTTGCGGTTACTTCTACTACGTTATTTCTTGGAATGAAGACTTACCTGTCTACGCCCCTCCCAACGAGGATGATGAGGAACTAGATTTAGGCATGGGCTGGCTAGAACGCCAGCTTTACGTCGAACTTACACCCGCCGGCATTGACCGTCTGCGTCGGGAGATAACGGCTGAAATTGTTTACCCTCATTGCTTGCTCGACTGGCGTCATTCGATGGTGACAGCTCAAACAGTGCTGCCCATATCGCAGGTGCTAGAACTTGCCGTTTCTGAAAAACCCAAGCGGACTACTTCTCGTCGGAAAAAGTCTAAAGCCGACATGATTCAACATCAGTTGCCAGTAGACCCTTTGGGGCAACAAATCTTGGAGATTTCAATGCGACATGGGGGTGAAGTGCGATCGCGGCAAGATTTACTTTCAGAGAAAGTACCGCACTACTCTTTGGAAATGCGAACCGTGATTCAGATGAATCAGGCTCTTATCGATTTACTCAAAGAAGTTGGTGCGACTTCCAAGGAATGGGAATCTGCCGAAATGCTTTTAGGGGTAATCGGTGAAACCGGGGTGCTTCAATATATTCGAGACATCCCGACCTGGCGTAAAATCCACGGCATTGAAGTAGCCAAAACTGTTCCCGTTGTCACCAAGACTCCACAAAGACACCAGACTCAACCAATTTAGAAGGCGATGCCCCCGCAGGCATCGGTCGTTTTTAGTACTCTTACCTTACAAAATATCATGGATAGACTAGCAGAGTTTAACGCTATAGAAATAGCGCAATTGCTTGGTGGAACTTTACGGGAAGAAACCAACAAAAAGCTGAGAATTTACGTGTTTGAATGGGGCGAAATTGAAATCTACGAGAATGGGGGCGAGGTGAATGTTTATTTTGAATATCTGCGTGGAGTAGATTTTCAACCGCCAACTGGGATTCGGATTAGTAAATTTACTTTTGGCTTTAGCATTCCCTACACCGGATGCGATGAAGCGGAGTTTGCAGCGCGGTTACTTTTTTACTTAAGAAAAGCAGCGCATGGGGTTGATTTACTGGATTATTTTGTTGAGAAGAAAAATGTTGATTCAACGATTCCTACCCTGATTCCAACCCAAACTGAAGGGATTGAGAAATTAAAATGCGACTGTTCCAAGTGGCTGGGAATAAGCTCGCTCTGGTCTATTTATCTCAACAAAGATTTTGAGTTTGAAGTTTACTACTGTAATACTTTGTTTGGGACTTATAAAAGCTTTGCAACTGCCTTAAGGAGACTGGGAATTACTCAAATTTAAGCAGGGTTTTGACTTCCCGCAGTCAAGACGGGAAGTCAAAAGAGTTAGGAGTCCATATTAGCAATACACCAACTATTCCCATTCTCAACCAAGTAAAAGTTCCAATTTACAACAATTGGACTACCACCTTTGTTACTTGATTCAACTGTGGTGTGG
The DNA here is from genome assembly GCF_034530975.2 of Nostoc sp. DedQUE07. Taxonomy (NCBI): domain Bacteria; kingdom Bacillati; phylum Cyanobacteriota; class Cyanophyceae; order Nostocales; family Nostocaceae; genus Nostoc; species Nostoc sp. DedQUE07. Next base: position 157,082 of record NZ_JAVRCC020000003.1, read on the forward strand.
AATTTGAAAGCTGGCTGTTTTTCAGTCCCCCTTTTTTCAGAGGAAAGAATTTTATAGGAGCGAGGAGAATACAAAGTTTTTTGCAGAGACTTGTATTCCTCACACCAATAACTGTCCCCATCGCCACCCTGGTCGATGACAGAGTTGAAGTAACTCTCTAATTGCGATTGAGCGGGTTGGGCGACTGGAGTTGCAGACACAACCTTTGTGTTTGCAGATGGTTTGGTTATTGATTTTGGTGCGGCGGCAACTGCAACAGATCGTTGTTTCGATACACCGCTCAAATTGCTTTGATATTCAGTTATCTTGGTTTGTGCCGTAGCATAATTGGGACTGGTTTTTGGCACAGCTTTCATCAGTGCGATCGCTTCTTGCCACTGAGCCTGCACTAATTTTCGATCCTCTAAAGATGTACTCGTTTGAGCAATCGTAGCTGCACTACTGCCGCGACTGATAGCTTCTTCAAAAGGGTCTGGTGTTGCAGGTTGCTGCAACACTTGTTTTGGTTCGGGACTGGGCGGCTGAATCGCGATTGGGGCTTGGGGTGTGGTTGGAGGCGATGGCTGACAACTAATTAAAAGTAGTAACAGCACAGCACTCGATTTTGGGATTTTATTCATAAAGCATCCTTCTTTTCTGCTTTATTTAGCCCAAAATCAGCCTCCAACTTTGAGAAGCAGGAAAATTTTCCTGCTTCTTAGATGGTGCTTTTCACGAAATCGTCGCCTGGGATAACCGTGGCGTAAAAAATGTAGCCATTATTAGCCTTGTAGCGGCGATCGCGTTTAGCTAGAGACATAAACTCTCGATGCCCCTGGCGGGTTCGCCCAACCAAGCAACCAGCAGAAGCGTTGTTGATATCGTTAGCGGGATAATCGTAACCCCAGTGCTGGTTCACAGCGAATAGTCCTGTGTCGAGCTTATCGCCAGTCCGCGTTCCATCTTTGTTGAAATCTCGGCAGACGGTGATATCTCTGACCTGCACCAATGCTTCGTGTGGCTCGGCATTTCCGTGAATTCCAACAGCCCAAGCTTTGTACTGCCCGAACTGAATCCTGGCGGCCCCGCCAGCGTTTATTGGGTGATATGTGTAATAGCTACCGGGTTCAGACGTAGCTTCCCAGTTTCCAGCAATTTTAGGAACTCCATCGACAACTTCGATAACGATGCGGCGATCGTTGAAAACGTTTGGGGCATCATTGTTGAGAGTGCCATCGGCATTAAGCCCCTCAATATAAACGATGTTGTATTCCTGATTGTTGCTAAAGACTTGATAGCCTTTAGCTTGCATATATTTGAGAATGCGACTAGCAAAATCAGATCCGAATTTTATCGGCGTTCTAAAATCTTCAGGCTTGGCTTCTAGTAAGTTTTGAGCAGTTACAGAAGAAAGAAAACCAACTTCTTCTGGGCTAAGTTTCTTTTGAAAAGTCTGCAATGTTGCTGTAGAGATTGGGCCGAATCTACCGTCAGCAGGAGCGTCTAATAAACCCAAGTTAATTAGTTGTTCTTGAATTTGCCCTGCTAGTTCCCTGTCTTTGTTTATAGCTTCAAATCCAAGCTTAGTCGAGGTATCTTTAAAGTCTTGAAGTTTCATTTTGAAGATAATTTTGAATTATTTAATTGCCACAATGCCAGCAAAGTTGAACCACTTAAAGAAAAGACCGACCTTGCTAAACCCAGCTTCCCGGAGCATAGCGAAATTCCTTTCTAAAGTTAGCGGAACCATGACGCCGCGTAGGGATTTTGCCTTGCCATAAATCTCTTCGACGCTTAATCCCATTGCCTCTTTGCGCTGCCAGTGCAACTGACAAAAAATCTCGGAGAGGGTGCTGTCCTCATCGGCTACTTTCTCCACCAACAAAAACCCACCACTAGGATTAAGGCTTTCATAGATTTTTTTACAGGTTTCTAGCCGAAACTTTGGATGTACAAATTGCAAGGTGTACAGGCTCAAAATCAAGTCAATTTCTTTAGGAAAATTGTATGTCTCGATATCCGCCTTGATTAATTCTATGCCTCGAAATCCTTGGAGTGATTTGTTCGCTTCTGCCAGCATTGGTGCAGAGTTGTCAATTCCTACAATAGAGATATTCTTGCCTATATGGCGTCTGTAAACATCGCCAATAGTGCTTCCCGTCGCACACCCTAAATCTAGGATGAGCGAGTTTTTTCGCACAAACCAATCAGAGACTTCGGCGACGGCGACTTGAGTATCTAAATAATAAGGAACTGATTTAATCACGTGAGAATTAAATTTAGGAGCGACTTGAGCGCTGAATTCCCAATTACCTGGAGCGACAAAAATATCGCTATCAACCTTTAAGGCATCTTGTCCCATACGATTTTTCTCAATTTAATAAAATTTATTAGGCTACTTCTGCTAGTTGTTCTGCGTCGGTATTCTCTTCTTCTTCAGCAGCAAGTTGAATGTTCAGCATTTCGGCGATAACACTTCCTAATGCTGCTGGACTGCTCCCGTTTGGGCTTAAGTTTGTGAGGCGTTCTACCCAAGCCTCATAAACGCTGGATGGAATGTGTTTCGAGAACATTCCAAACTGAACTTTGACTGTACTTTCGAGTTCTTCTTGGATTTCTTCGTCACTGTGGTTGCGAATTTCGTCTACAGTTTCGTTGTCACCAAAAGCTAGGTTTTCAGCTTCATTGATTGCATTGGCAACAATTGCTTCCGTTTCCTGAATGTTAAAACCCGTACCGATAAGATCGGCTTCGTCGAAACTTGACAAAACCTCTGCTAACTTGTCGTAATCCCAATCCCCTTTTATCTTATTTAGGGATAGGTTTAACGCCATTTCTTGGTCGTAAGGCAAGTCAACAAGCACTGCTGAAAGAAAATCCAATCCACTATTTTTAGCGGCTTGAATTCTTTGGTGTCCCCCGACAACTTGATTATTTCTCGTATTAACAATCAGCGGTTCAACTAGCCCAAACTCTTTTAGCGATTCCCCCAACGCAGCCATTTGAGATTCTGGCATCCAGCGCGGATTCTTGGGGTTGACCATTGCTTCAAGTTCGGCAATGGAGAAGTCTTTATATTGCAATGTCATGATTTACCCTAGACCAATTAATTTAAAAAACCGCGCACCTGCTGCAATATCGTCAACGCCGACTTCTGCGTACAATCTTTGGACTAATGCCTCATAGCCCAGTTTTGAGCAGGTAAAAAATACTTTTGCACTACGAAAAGCTACAAAATCAGCCGTTTTCTTGGTACTAAAACGTTCTGCAAAAGATTCAAAAGTTTCTCCAAAAGGTTCTTCATAATCTGACATGATATCTATCAAATCAGACTCGCTAAATCCCGAAAATGCGATCGCTTCAGAAGCTGATAATTCTGCCAAAACTTCCTCAAGGATTTGGTAATCCCACTTCCCATTAATTCGATTGAGTGCTAGTCCTAGTCGGGCTTCTGCCTTCTCATCCAAATCGACTATTTTGACCTGAATTTCAGTCAGCCCTTCTAGCTGTGCTGCCCGAATCCGTTGATGTCCGCCAACTACATTGCCCGTCTGCTTATTAACAATAGGAGGTAGTAACAATCCAAACTGTTTGATACCGCCTCGCAAATCAGCTAGTTGCTTGGTTGTAATTATTCTCGGATTGTTTTTTGTTAGAGCATTTACAGCTTTTTCAATACTCCAAGTTTCAAGCACCATCGTATTTGGTTTTTCAGCTTTCTTTTTCATTGACAATAATGTTTAAAATAAATGGAGGACTAGTGCTTGATAACTTATATGACCAAAAAGAATCCAGAATCTCAGCCAAAGCAGGCAGGGGGTAGCCGCCCCGGTGCTGGGAGAAAATACAAAGGCGTTGAGACTCAAAAAATACGGGTTAACGAAACTGTAAAGAAAAGACTAAAAAACCATGTAGACTGGCTCGTAAAAACCAGCGGAAAGTTTGTTTCTCTGCAAGATTATGCTTCCAAGGCTATCTTGAAATACGCCACATCTTGCGCTCAAGACGAAAGCTTAATCAAAGAAACCGCCGCCGATGTTGCACCCTCATCCGCACCGTGGTCAACACTCTCGCTCACCCAAGAAGCTTACACTCAGCTAGGGAAATTAGTTGAATTAATCGAACCTCTTACACCTGTATATACGAATTTATCTAATGTTTTTACAGTGATAATACTGAAAGAAGTGCGAACGCAGAAAAAAGCATTATCTTCATCAAAATCAAAGCTGGAATCTTAAGCTTGTATAACTACTTTTCCTTGCCTAAATCAATGTTGCAAACAATCAAAAAATGTGTTAGAATCTAAGTGTAGCAAACAATCAAGTTGCCTAATGCAAGGGGGAAAACAACAATTTTCTTTTACATTTAATAAAGCATGAAACATGAAAAATGAACCAGTATGGACTTCCGTAGTTACTGAAATATCTCCTGGAAAATTTCAGTTGACTGTCATCGATTCAAACCACTGCATTTTTTGGCATCGCCGCTGTTTTACAACTTTCGATAGAGCTAAAAACTTTTCCTTAAAAGCAAGCCACGTAATCCATAATTATGAGTGGCTTTCTGGATACGGGGAGAGTTTGAACTGGTTTTTCTTTGAAAAGTTTTTTATCAAAGCCTGCGAAGAAATCATCTACAGACATTGGGTGATTTCAATTACTGAATTGATTAGCGATTTCCATTTGGAGCTTCACGACCCTTGGGGGTTCCGAGTCAATTTAACTCCCCGAAGCATGGATGAAACAACAGAACTCGAAGTGCTAGCGGAATGCCAACGCTATATCGATTCGGTTGAATTTTCCAGACATCCCGTCCCAGGACAACTTTCCTTATTTGAGGTTTAAAACATGACTGCAACATCAGTAACGCCAGTATTTGCGGTTGGCGACAAAGTGGAAATTCTGCGATCGCAGAATACTAAGGACACGAACTACAACGGTACTGTTGCCGAGATTACTGGATTTAGTACCAAAGGTTGGCTCAAGCTTAAATGTCACGATGGTAAATCTGCAACCTTAAAGCCGGACTGGGTATCTCTAAAACAATCAGCCCCAGTGGAAACTGAGGCTGAAGTCGATGAGGTTGAAGCCCCAGTTGTAGAAGCTGAGGCTGAAGCAGCAGAGGTGGTAATTGCTGCCGAACCTGTTTCCGATGAAGTCCAATCCAAAACTCCCCCTGAACCGGAAGTCGCGACTGAAGACAAAAGCATCGGATACTTTAAATTCTCCTGCAACAGCGCCCTTTTTGCCAAGACGATCGCTCAAGTGCGGCGAGTTATCCGCACGATGTCAATTCATCCGATCCTATCGAACGTCAAAATTACCGCCGACGCCGAGACTCGGCGAGTTGAAATGGTCGGATTCGATTTGAGCTTGGGGGTAATTACCTCATTCCTAGCGACAGAAGTACCCGTGGGCGGAAGCTATACCATCGCCGTTTCGATACTGAGCGACATCCTTTCTCAACTGCCTGAAGGCACAATCACCCTAGAGCGGAACGAATCTTCCCCCAAGGCGAAGCTCACCACCGCCAATGGTGTTTTTGAAATCTCCGGCATCGATGCTTACGATTTCCCAGCATTGCCGATTCCGACAACGAATGTCACTACATTGAAAGTGACTAGCAAGTTGCTACGAGTGGGCTGCGGCAGTACTTTGTACGCTACTTCAACCGATCAGACCAAGATGGTTTTGTGTGGGGCGCACATGGTATTTCGTCCCGAAGGCAAATTTGAAATAGCCGCGACAGACGGACACCGACTCGCTTTGTATCGGGCTGATATTAACTCAGCTACAAACATTGAGACAGACCAACATCTAACAGTCCCAGCGCGATCGCTGCACGAAGTCGAGCGGTATCTAGCAAAAGATGAGGCGATGATTGAAATCAGTTACGAGTCTAGTAATAGCTCGGGCCCGAGCATAGTTCAGTTCAAACTAGAGGAAGCGACTATTGTGACTCGCCTCCTAGAAGGCGATTATCCCAAATACAACGAACTGATTCCGAAAAAGTTTCAGCGAGAAATCTGGGTTGAGCGCTTACCGTTGATTGGCTCCATCGGACGGTTGGCAGTATTGGCAGCTCTCAAGACCTACTTGGTCAAGATATCTGTCGAGGCCAAGAAGATAACCCTGTACTCGGAAGACGATGATACTGGTTCTGGAACCGAGGCAATCCCTGCCGAAGTCTCTGGTGAGGACATCAAAATAGCCTTCAACATCAAGTACATATCAGAAGCTCTCAAGAGTATCGCGACTCAAGAAGTAGCAATCAAGGTCAATGGCCCAGCTACCCCGGTGATTTGTACCCCACTAAATGGGTATGACATCGTGGCATTGATCATGCCTGTGCAGTTGCGCTCGTAGGAACTTCCTGATGGGTACGCGATCGCGTACCCATCATTATCTAAAAAGGTATTCCATGATGAACGACAAAATTATCGTATCCGCACTGATTGCATACTTGAACACTGATTTAACAGACCAAGAAAGAGAGGACGCGATAAAGGAATTAGAGAGTAGGCAAGAAACATCCAAAGAATTTTGGTCGAATTTCTTGAGCCAAGACGAGGATTTAGCTTATCACTACTCAGATGTTCTAGATTGCCAAGGCTCTGGTTTCTATGAGTCTTTACCAGAGTTTTGATGCTTGCTATTAAGGTGCAATGACCATGACAGAATCTGAAAGAAAATTAGATACCTCCTACCAAGGCTGGATGGGAGTTCAAGCAGGGGATGCAATCAGACTGACCAAGCCTTGGCAAGAAGCTAAAGCTGGGGAAATTGGAATCATTGATGGGATGCGCCATAGGAGACTTATCAGCGGAAGCATAACTTTCAACTATTCGGCATTCCGTGATGACCGAGTTGTAAGTTGCTCTGGCGGACCCGGAACAATAATCACCTACACAAATCGCCTTGTGCCGACTGGGGAGACAATGCTGGTTTGGTATTGGCGCTGGAAAGACGGTTATACAGGAGCCGACAATGGCGAGCGATACGCGATGGAAGTAAATATTTGGGAGTGGGATGGAACAAATGATTGATTTAGAACAACTTATCAACGACGCTTACAACCGACACCTACAAGCAAAAGAACTCGAAAATCAGCAACGACTTGCCCAAGAAGAAGCCCAAAGACAATTTGCGATCGCCGAGTTTCGAGAAAAGTTCGATCCGATATTTAGCGCAGATTTGCAAAAAGCTATGGGGATTGAATTTGATGGCGACCATCACCGGACTTTTGCAAGGTTCGTCTACCAAGGGACTCAGTTTTACATACACCGCTATGGGGCAGAAGTTTGGAAGGTAGAAACCGACTATGGTGATACTTTTACTGCCCCATCCTTAAAAGTAGTAAATCGCCTATTCGTGGCTATGGGAGAAATTAAAGCGCTATTCCTCCGCAGAAAAATATCTCTTGAAGACGCTGAGAGCAAGCTAACCTTTAGCCTCTGTGAAGCCGAGCAAGTTTATGACCATAGTGGGGACTTCCTCAGCACTGCTGAGATTGAGGCGTTTGGGGAAAAGCTGAAAACAGCAATTGGCATTTTAAACGATCTCTCGATCGCACTCGCCGCAAAACTGGAATCAGAAGATCGCCCAATTTAGCGATCGCCCTAGCTCCAGGAAAATTTTCCTGGAGCGACATTCATCAAGCCACAAATATGCAACTAAACTTATTCAACTCGCAAACAGGCGATGAGGATCTAAGCGAGAGCATAGCACCCCCGAAGAAGCCCGTCACTCAGTCCGATTTGCAACTATCAGATCGATTTCGAGAGATGGCGCAAGCTATGCAAATCTCTATTGATGAGAAAAAGAACCCATCCATTCTCAGTGGCAGCATCACGGCAAAAAAGCTGAGAGTTGGCAGAGCCATAGAGAAAGAAGGAGAGTATCTAGAGAAAATCCAACAGTGCCTATTGGCGATGGCTAGTGCATTAGAGGATGGCTCGCTTCCTCTGATTCTTTTACGGGTCAAAACTCGTGCTTTGATCGAGCAGATTTACTGCAACCATGTGCTCCCGGAGTCGCGACTAGTCGCAGCCGGACTGGGCAACAAAGTTCAACGTGAGGAGGCTCGTGACGCTCTATTAGAACTATTGGAAAAATATCCGATAGTCGTTGACCCCGAAAAAGAAAGACAGCGCGAACTACGGCGATTGCAGCAGTGGGCAGCCGTCGCCAATATCCCCGGTTACTTCCCTACTCCGCCCGATGTGGTTAAACAGATCCTCAAAGCGCTCGATCTCGCACCGGGGATGACTGTTTTGGAACCCTCGGCAGGTTCGGGACACATCGCCCAAGCTGTATTCGATCTCGGTTATGAGGTTGATTGTGTCGAGCTTGATACCGACTTAGCCAAGCTTCTAAGTCTAAAGGGATTCAAGGTGTACAACCAAGATTTTTTAACTTTCCGTGGAACCTATTCTCGGATCGCGATGAATCCTGACTTTAGAGGGAACGGCGACATAAATCATATTCGCCATGCCTATGACAATTGTTTAGAAGATGGTGGCGTTCTAGTCGCAGTTTGTTCTAGCGGTGCCTTTTTCCGCAAGACAAAGATTGAAACTGCGTTCCGTGATTGGTTTCATGATGTTGGTGGAGTTGTTAAATCGCTGCCTAAAGACGCCTTCAGGAAAGGCGATCGCCCTGTGGGTGTGTCAACCGAGTTAGTGACCTTAAGAAAATGACAGATGAAGCTACAAATCAACCGGAATCAGTTGAGGAGGCATTGGCTAAATCTTATGAATTTGCCAATTGCCCCATAACTTTTAATATCCAAATCTTCCCCGAAGACGACTCCGTGGAAGGACGACGGATTGTGATAGGAATTCGCAACCATCAAGACCCGCCAATTATCAAAAACTGCCGTTCTGAAGACTTCACTTGCGGAGTTATCCCGCAGCTAATTGATGAATTATTGGCAGAGCTTATTGCAGAGTTACCGACTAGGTTAGCTGCGGCGATTGAACGCGATCGCGCTGCCCAGATAGATGCGATAGCAGAAGTAAAACCAGATACCAAGAGCAAACCGAAAAAATCTAAATCTAAAGCATCGTTGCCGACTATCGAAGTAGATGTTGTGGCAAGCGAAGTAGTCGAAGCAGAACAAACAAAACTCAATCTTTTTGGATAAACCAAATGGCAATTATTAAACTCGACGGACAAGACATCAATATTGATGATGCGATCGCAAGCGTTGACGAAGATTTAAAAAGTGTCCTCGTACCCTTTTACCCACAACTAGCGAATGCCGAGATTACAAGAGAAACCAATTCTGATGGACTAATGGTTGTAAGGATGATTAAGCGAGCTGGCCCCAAAGGTAACGATGCGGTAATCGAATTTTTAATGTTGTCGCCAAATCAGCTTAATCCTGCAATTGATTTATCCTGGCAAGCCAAACAAATACTTTTTCGTAATTCGCCAATTGAACTCAAACACATTCTCGATTTGCAACCGCAAATTAAAGCAGCCGTGAAAGCTGGGCAGGAAGAAAAAGATTCGATGGCTCGTGCTTTGACATTCCTTTGCCAGTGTCCACCTCAAGCCAGTAACGTTACAATCGCAGGATTTTGATGTACTACGAAGACATGGAACTACTGCATCATCTAATACTGCCCAGCAATATGAGTAATGCAGTTTTTTATCTCGAACGGTTGGACGGGTTAGTTGAGCTACATAAGATTTATCAACATTTTTTCCCTGAAGATTATGCTCTTGATAATTGTCAATGGATGATTACTGATGACTCGATTAGCTCGTGGGAACTCAACTTGTTTAGGTTGATTGACGAGAATTTATTCTCCCTACCAGAAAGTCTTGTGCTGGGGGAAGAATCATTTACTTTAATTCCCGCTTGGCCATTTTATCCAGATTGGTGGGACACAGAATTAGAATCTTTACCGAAATCTTTTCAATTAGTGCTTTGCATCTCAAGTCACGTTGGGATGGGCTTTTTTGGAGAAATACCCAACTGGATAAGTGAGGCAATTCCTGACTTGGAAGCCGTTCAGGGATGTGATTTTTTAAAACTAGAAGCGCTGTGCAAACAATCCCAAACACCTCTAATTGTATTGCCCAAAATAATGGAAATTCTCGACCATTGTACGGGCAATGTTTGGCTAGATTCGACCAACGAAGCTTACCTTGAGTTTGATTGGACGATTGACAATGTAAAAATGCTTAGGGCTAATTGGTTGGATTGTCAGTTTATTTATTCTCAAGTAGCTGAGTTGGATGATTGGCTAGAGGACAAGAAAAACATTGCTGCATTTTGCCAAATACTCTACGAGTGCGATGACGAACCTCACGATGCACCACAACCTTTGATGGAGGTTTTAGCTGATTTATTATGAACAACGAACCTTTGACATATTTACCTAATTCACTTTTTGAAAGTGCGGCTGATTACCTTGTCTCAAGCGCGAACGAACCGCCAATTTTAATCTTTTTGGATGGACAATATGTATTTCGTTGGGTGGAATCCGGGAGAGTGCAAACTAAGTTGATTTCTAGCGCTTCGGTTCGCGCCGCTTTTAGTAATGAGCCTATTGATTCAGGTTGGCTCAACAATAATATTATTCGCTGTGGTGTTTGTGCCAAAGGAGATTGGTGTGTGCGCTTTTCTCCTCCCGGTAAGTTGGATTTACTGTTGTATTTTAAGGAATCGGGAGTTGAAAAAATCAGCGTCCCTATGCCTGGGTTGGTGTTTTTCGGGATTGCTGAAAAATACTATATCTGGGCAATTAAAGAAGATGAATTTAGTCCGAAATCGATAGCGTATCATGCACCTTTACCAAATGTTAGTACTGACAAAAACCAATACGACGGGGATATAGCAGGGAGAATCTGCTTTGGTCAAAATTTCTTGCCGTCTGCGAACCCTGCTGGTATTGAAAAAGCTTGGCAGATATTTTTTGCTGCGGCTTTCACCGACCATTTAGTTGATGGAAAGTCAACTAAGAATCGTTCGGATATTCGGACTTCACTGTTGCTGCTGAAGGGCAAAAAGAAATACCCGAAAGGAACGCTAATCCCTGTTTTTGGAAACTACTCGATTGACACAATAATTACTAGAGCGACAAGGAACTATCAATGAACTTAGTAGGATACGTTATTGCTGTTACGCCGAATCTGCCTCCAATTACCGCTCAGTTGTATGAATACGTTTTTGCTGCCAATGGTGTTTTGATACGTGCTAAACGCTCTGGCATAGAAGTTATGTGGGTAATTGGTAAGTGTGAAATTCGGGGACTCGCTAACATTGAACCAATTTGTATATGGTATGGAGAGCGAGTTCCCAGGTCTTTTTTAGATAGGATGTTAGGTGAAGCTCAAAATACTGAGAACGAAATCCTTTGGTATTTATGGCAAGAAAATGATTGGGTGATATCGAAACCTGAACAGATGGCATCTCCAAGTTCCGTTGCGCCCACTTATGAAAGTTTGGTGAATACAGATTATGAAAAAGCTTTGATAGAAGTCCATTCTCATGCAGACATGGCTCCAACCTTTTCCGAGCAAGATAATGCTGACGAGCAAGGATTTCGGATTTATGCAATTTTGGGCTGGGTCAATTCACGTCCGACGATTAGCGTTCGTATTGGGTTAGCCGGCTACTTTTGTTCGATTCCTGCCTACATGATTTTTGAAGATTTCGATAAACACCCTATTAAGGATATTCATGAATACAAGTATTGATACTTCTTTTCTAGAATCTGTCCCGTTCCTTGTTCCCGAATGGGATCGAATTGAATTCATGCTCGTCGGTTGTGGTGGAACTGGAAGCCACTGCGCCTATGCCATCGCTCGATTGATGTATGCGATAAATATTACTGGTAAAACGGCGAGTGCAACATTCATTGATTTCGATATTGTAGAAGAGAAAAACATCATTCGACAACTTTTTTGCCCAGGCGATTTAACAAGACCAAAAGCACAAGTTTTGGCGCATCGATTAAGCTTAAGCATGGGATTAGATATTGGTGCTATTAACCAACCTTTCGAGGTTGGTATGATTAACCTCAATAAAGGCAGAGGGTTAAATTTAATTGTTGTTGTGGGGTGCGTTGATAATGCAAAAGCAAGAATTGAATTAGCTAAATCGTTAGATTTAAATATTCCAGGAAACACGTATAGAGTATTGTGGATTGATGGCGGTAATCACGAACAATCCGGTCAAATATTATTAGGAAATACAAGCTCATTTGAAGACTTGCGCCGTTATGCATTTCCAGTAAATTCCAGCTTTTGTGTGGGTTTACCAGCACCAGTATTGGTTCATCCAGAATTACTCGTTGAGGAGCAAGAGCGTATCCAACAAAGCTTAAGCTGCGCGGAGCTAGCTGCAAGCCAATCTCTATCAATTAATCTTCGTGTCGCTGCGGAAATTAATGATTATTTAAGAGGTATTGTTTTTGGTGGCTTACGTAAATTTGCTACCTACTTCGACTTGCCAACTGGCAGCTCTCGCTCGATTTACATCACCAAAAGTAATCTCTTAAAATAATTTATTTTTCTGTCCCCTCAGTAATTATATTGAGGGAATATTATTTAAGTCGTGCCAAATTGTTAATAGCTTTTGGCGCGACTTAAATAATTTATGTCAGGAAATAAAGAAATACCGATAGCAAAAGGAGAATCCGACGAATATAGTCGCCGCAACCAAGGAATGACTTTATTTTTTGGGGCTACAAAAATTCACCTAGATCCTTTAGAAATATTATTTTTGATCCTGCTAGGTTTGCCTGTCGGAATCATGATTAGAGATGCGCCTAACGCAACTTTTGAAGATGCGATGAAACAAGTTTTGGCTATAGTAGCGGCAGCAGGAACAATCCGTAAATTGCCCACAGATAAAGCTTATCAATATTTGTCAAACGTTTCTCTTGAACCGAAAAATAAAGAGGATGAATAATAATTTAAACCAGTGCTTGATCGAGCCGGCGAATACTTTAACAAACTTCTCTTGCAACTGCTGCGCCTTTTCGGGATTTCCCGACGCCAGAAATACCAACCTCCTGTCATTAAAAGTGAGTACACCAGCACTTTTTGCAGACTGTTGTTATTGGGAAACAATACAGCAACTTCCGTCGCTGTATGGCGGGCCGTATTGCAGTATGCCCCTTATGACTTGCTACTTACCTGTGACCGACTCCAGCGATCTCCCACAACAATTAGACAGCAATCAAAAGTACCTGCGGGAATTGCTCGGCAACAACTACTACCCTCTACAAGAGACTACGTTTTTACAGAACATCCATTCGCAACTCATCAAATTGCCATTAGCCGCATTAGCCGTTATCCCATTAATAATCAAATTAAAATTGAGTGCTTGGGCTTGTGGCACTTGGATTTGGTGGGAGTCTCAGGACTTGCTTGGAGCGCAGGCGATCGCTTTGCTTTGGCTGTTGTCAAATCGCTAGCATTCGATTTGCTTAAAAATCATGCAGACGATCTCAATTGGACAAAGCGGATTGATTTTCATGCCCGAAAGTTTATTGCCCCCAACCATAATGCTATTGGTGGATTAATTTAGCCAAATTCTAGCTTCATGTATTGGCTTATCCATTCCAAATCTTTACTAGAGCGCAGCGCTTGTCTTTGGAGGTAAGCGCGGTAAAGGTTTTTCTGATTGTCAGATGGGTTAGCACCAAAAACAGCACCTTTGGTAATATCTAGTGCAGGACTAGCATTATATTTTTGGTGAAATAAAGCGATCGCATTACCAGGTGGTAGTTCCTTCCTAAAAGACCTCTGAGCTACTTCAGAATAAAAGGCAATTCTGGCATCGAGTTCAGTGTTATCTGATGGTACTCTTGGAGCTATTGCAACCATTGAGTAATGGTAATTCGCTTTTTTTTGTTTGGCGGGAAACTGATACGAGCAATGAGGACAACTCATGATTGATAAATGCAGTAGCGCCCCACACCCACTCTTTTCACGCGGACAAGCTTTAATTGGTGCTGTACCTGAGCTAGATGTTTTATCTTTATCTAGGGTAACTTCTTGTTTTGAGGTTACAAACCCAAAGCGGTAAGCATTGCCAGCATAATCCAGGACGATGCAATGGTCTTTACCTGGAGATTTTCTTGAGCCTCTACCAATTTGCTGGCGATATTTAATTTGCGACATGGTAGGGCGAGCTTGAATAATACAGCTAACCGATGGCTCGTCAAATCCCTTTTCTAAAACATCGACACTAATTAGAATTTGTGGATCGAGTTTGCCACCACTAGCAAATCCAGTATATGTAGAGGTACGCTCAGAGGTTTCCATCCTGCCATCAACGCAAACCGCGTTATACCCTTTGGCTTGGAATTTAGCTTGCAAACGATCGCTGTGATCCAAAGAAACGGTATAAGCAATTGTTTTTCGATTAGAAGCCTTTTGCTCCCATTCATCAACGATTTGTTCGCAAGCTAAATCTGTGTCAACAACTACGCCTAAATCTTTAGGATCGTAATCGCCTTTGGTTTTCCGAACTCGGCTTAAATCAAGCCTCGGAAAACCAAAATACAAAAATGGACACAGCCGCCCCATTTCAATCAGATCGGCCATTTGCGGAGCTTTGACGAGGCAATCATAAATTTCCCCCAAACCCTCTTTAGGATTTGTGCGGTAGGGAGTGGCTGTCAAACCAATCACTACAGATCCCATCTGCCAATAGTATTCAAGAACCTTGCGCCAAGTTGGTGAATAGCTAACGTGGGCTTCATCGGCAAAGACGATTTCAGCAAGAGGAAACTTGCGATTAATTAAAGTGTCGATGCCAGCAACTTGTAGCTTCTGGCTGCGGTCTTCTTTTCGTCCAGACTTAATGACGCCGCATTTTAAACCAAACTTGTTAGCCGTCTTAATTGTTTGGTCGATTAAGGGTTCGTCGGGGACTACAAATAAGCAAGGCATCCCAGCTTTAACTGCATAAGATACTAGTTCAATTGCAATCGTTGTTTTCCCCGCGCCTGTTTCAGCGTAAACTAAAATTCGTTTTTGCTCTTGCTTTATCAGGCTTAAAACTTCATCGACTACTTTTTGCTGATCTTCGTATAGTGTAGGCTTTTTGGTTTGCCGCATTTTAAATTTTTGCTAGTCGGAACCTCCATTTTAAAAACTTGCTTGCTACAGCCAGTATGAGAAAACTACTGATTAAAGTTAAGCAGCTACGGCTTGGATTGCAATTTTTCCGTCATCCTCAAAAATAAAATCTACATTACAAGCCGATGCGACTGCTCTCCATCCAGTAACGTCTTCTGCAACTGGCCTGGAATCTTGAGGTGTACCATCAATCATTCCGTTCCACGCAGTCGGAATAGCGGCGATCGCTGTTTCAGTAATCTGTTCAGTATTAACTACAGATGTACCAATAGAGATTAAAGTACCAACTGCAACTTTATTTCCTGAAGTGTTAGCAATCCGATTGAAAGCTTGATTAGAAAATATTCCTAATCCAAAAGCAATCCAGTCGGGAGGCTGAATGATTACAGGAGTTGTAAAGTTTGTTCCATCATAGATATCTCCAATATTTGCAACATCACTTTGGACTAATGTAAAAGGAGTGGCATAATTTGCAGCATTTTCTAACACGATTACATTGATTACTTTATCCACTCCGCTGACATTATTTACTACTGCATATCTTGCCATTTATTTACTCCTATAAATTACTAGAAAAACTCAGTTACTCGAATCAGTCCATCACCACCATCACCACCATCGCCGCCCATCGTAGTCCCAATTCCACCTCCGCCGCCACTTGATGCGGTTCCACCTTTCCCTCCTTTGCCACCTATCGTAGGGCTACCACCCCCACCCCCGCCACCTGTACCAGCGCCGTAGGTAGAGTTGATACCAGCTGCGCCAGGATTACCCGGAGTCCCAGCAGCACCGCCGATTCCCCCGCCACCAGTCACAGCGCCGGGGCTACCACCGTCACCACCGGCTGTTGTCGTACTTGCTGCTCCATTGCCACCCGTGCAGCCCCCATAAGCGCTTCCCGCCCCATTTCCACTCGCAGCCGAGCCAGAAGTCGCGCCATTAAATAAACCTGATTGTGCCGTGGTTGTAGCGTTAACTCCGTCCGGTCCAAGACCTGTGCTAGATCCAGTTGCCGCAGCTAGTGAGGACGCTCCAGCTGCTCCAGCGCTAGCAGATGTGGGCGAAGCACCACCATAAGCAGTAGCAAAATTTCCAAAGCTGGTATTGCCGCCATTGCTTCCAGCAGCAGGCGTCGTGCTGGCGACACCAAGGCTACCCAGCCCTCCCGCTCCAATCGTTACCGTAACGCTTGCTGGAACAAGATTAGCAGGGATTAAAATCTCTTTGTAGCTGCCAGCACTACCGGCTATCCCTTTGGTAGACGTGTTTCCACCGCCTCGCGATCCTGCCGCTGCTCCCCAAAGTTGAACTAATAACGTGACGGCGCGAGGATCTTTGTTGAAGGTTCCCGATGCTGTAATGGCAGTGGTTTTACTAGCTGCTCTAGCCCCATTATAAATTCCCATTACGCGTACCTAAAACCTAGTATCGTCTCAGTGGCTGTTGCCCCTGTTGGGACAGTGGGACTAGTTGAAATCATCCAGGCAATTCCAGTACTCAAAGCGATGCCACCGCCACCAATCTCGTTTTGCCCAATGAACAAAAACCCATCTTGAAGGGTATCGCCTGCGGCTACCGGGAATACTCTACTTGGGGTATCTGCACCCGTTGGCGCACTGGCTTTATTAAAAATTAATAAGTACTTCTTGGAAGTCCCCATGTTTATTACGGACATCGTATACAGACTTCCGGGGGTCGCTTTCAAAAATCCTGAATTGGCATTAGCCAGTACCTGAGTGAAAGAAATGCCAGTACTAGGAGTTAGGCGATCGCGCACCTCTTGGATGAGAGACATCGATCCTTTGAATAAAGCGATAAGAGTGGCACTTCCGGTAAGCGTGGTCGTTGCCGCATCGGACGCCGCCCCAAAGTTGGTAGCAAATGCTCCATCAGTGGATAAGGTTACGGGGATTGACAGCGCTGCTGTCTTCGCTCCTGGCGTGGGCAAGCGGTCTAGAACTAGACTCAGTAAACCCTTGAACAGACCAATGAAACTGGAACTTCCTGTAAGCGTGGTAGTCGCCGCGTCGGACGCTGCCCCAAAGTTGGTAGCAAATGCTCCATCGGTGGATAAGGTTACGGGGATTGACAGCGCCGCTGTCTTCGCTCCTGGCGTGGGCAAGCGATCTAGAACTAGGCTTAGTAAGCCCTTGAACAAACCAATGAAACTGGCACTTCCTGTAACCGTGGTCGTTGCCGCATCGGACGCCGCTCCAAAGTTGGTAGCAAATGCTCCATCGGTTGAGAGCGTGACCGGAATCGACAGCGCTGCTGTCTTTGCTCCAACTGTGGGCAAGCGGTCTAGAACTAGGCTTAGTAAGCCCTTGAACAAACCAATGAAACTGGCACTTCCTGTAACCGTGGTCGTTGCCGCATCAGACGCCGCTCCAAAGTTGGTAGCAAATGCTCCATCAGTGGATAAGGTTACGGGGATTGACAGCGCTGCTGTCTTCGCCCCAACTGTGGGCAAGCGGTCTAAGACTAGACTCAGTAAGCCTTTGAACAGACTAATGAAACTGAAATTTCCTGTAACCGTGGTCGTCGCCGCGTCGGACTTCTCCCCAAAAATGGCTGTGAATGTATCTTCTTGCAACCCACCCGTTGGGCCACCGCCTTCAGACTGAATCTCAACCGCAATATTTAGCGAACCTTCTTCTGTTACTGCGACAGCTTTCGACTTCCCCGATGGCGTTAACCCCTCAATTAAAGTCATAGAATTACTATCAATTAGGCAGTTACATCCTAGCCATATTAATGTCTACCTTATACAGTAATCTCACTGATAAAAATAACATTTATGACGCTGAATGCCTCTGCTAAAAAAACCCAATTATTCATTGGGGACAAAGACTACTCTTCCTGCTTTATTTCCTTTCAAGGCTCTGATTCCCACCTCGATGGAAGCGGGCTTATAACATTTACTGGCTCCATTGTTCTGGGGCGATCGCTAGGCTTTGATGAGTCGTTGGACGATCGCAAAAACTATCGCTTCTTTCGCGGACAGACAATCACAATCGACATACATGACAGTCAAGGCATTTTTAGAAGGCATCCCAGAGGAACATTGAGAATTATATCCTCTAAGTACGATGAAGATTCTCGTCGGCTGACAATTGATGTGGGGGATTTAACTGCTCTACTTAATTTTCGAGAACCAACTGATGTCAGCGTTACCGAAATTAAATTAGGGGAAAATACCACTTCTGGACAGATAATCCAAAGACTATTATCAGCCTCTGGAATTACTGCTATTGGTGGCGAACTGCCAAATACTATAATCAATTATCCCATCAATTTAACAGGTAGCTATTTAGCTAATGTCGGCAAAATATTGTATGCAAATAATCTATTTAGCTGGGTAGACAAGAACGAAGTTTTTCAAGTTCGATCTGCTAATATTTCGGCTTCCACGCCAGCTATCACCGTTACCGTTGGCAGAGATGAAATCTGGTACAAGCGCCTCGATTCGGCTGAGTCTCCCTGCGAAATCATCAAAGCTGTTGGCAGAGGAGTAATTGTCAGTCCAGTGGTGTTGCGGGATGACACCACAGAGCAGTACGGCTCTGCTATTCTTGCCGACAAAAATGCCGGTTACAGCATAATTACTATCAAAAAAACTACAATTAAAGAAACATGGTTTCCCGATCGAAAACTTTTCAAGACGGAAACCACTACCAAGCAGCCAATTGGGCTGGTAATTCCCAAAGAACTTTTACAAAATATTACCGTTTCAAAACTATCTTTGATTACCTCTGAATACCGCGTAGATAAAATCTATTACGAACAAGGTCCAGAAGGTAAACTCAAAATTAAATCTACCAGCATTTCTTCTCTGCTTGCACCCGCAATTGTGGAATTTGCCCAAGCAAAGCCTAATTTCTTTTTTAATATTTTTTCTCTAAGGCAATCTGCTGATAATTCTTACGCTTACGAGTATGACACCAAAGATAGATTGTTTAAAATAACAACTAAAACTTCTGAAATCGCAGGTAATTTGTTATCTGGTACAGACGAAGATTGGACAAAGTGGCTGTTTCCACCCGACTTTTTGGTTGACACAGAATTAAAAGTTGAGACTTGGGAAGAACCAACCAAAGGTATTTGGGAATACGAATACTACAGCTACCAACCTTTAATTAAAACCAAGCCCGACTTAGCTGAAGTTGGCAACCAAACAGGAACTCGCGGGCCCACGAGTAACAAGCTAGATATGCTTTATGCTAGTGGCGATCGCCAAACCTCCAATTCTGGGCAGCTTGCTCCAGCAGCCCCAGAAAGGCAGCCCGCAGAATTCGCGACCGAGGAAGTTGATTTAGAGCAACAAGTTACCTTCGCCGTTCCCGGCGGTGTCAGCGATTTGCGTCCCCGCGAACGCACTTTCAGCGTTGATTTCTTGGCTGGCCAACTCAAACCTGCACTCAAAAGAGGTGAAATCGAAATTTCGGGAAGTGGCAACACGGAGGCGATTAATCAGCTAAAAGCGATCGCAGAACGGGAAGGGCAGTTGTTGCTGGGTCGCAACAAAGGTCAGCAAATTGCTGTAGTTCTAAGCGATGCTTGGTTTGACTATCACCCACTGCTCAACATTAGAGCAGTGGAATTAGATGGTACAGGGCAAGCCTTTTTGGTAGATGGTTGCAGTTGGGTGGTAGGGCAAACCCGCGTCCTAGTTAGCTTTGATGGTATTTGGCTGGGGACTTGGCAAACACCACCTGAAATCGAAGGACAGCCAGCAGCAGTTCCCTATGTCGCGCCACCTTACGATCGGGTTCAGCCTTTGAGCGCTGGCATGGGTATGGGGGCGGCGTTCAACGGCTATGCTTACAGCATCGCCACCATCACGACTGCGATTCCCTCTGGATTTGGCTTAGGCTGTGGAGCCTGGGCAGGCACGATGTCGGAGCTTGTTGGTGACGGAGCGATTTGGAGCAATCTGCTAAATTGGGATTCCTTGCTAGAAGCGGATTGGAATTACGTCTACGACGATAATTATTGGGAGGCTCACAGCTGGGATGCTCTCTCAAATGTCAGTTGGGATTCTTTGATAAACCTTGGATACTGGGAGACAGCCGATTGGGAATCTTTAGATTGGGAAATTTTAGTTTAGATGCCCAATGCCCAATGTCTAATGTCCAATGCCCAATGCCCAATGCCTAATGTCCATTCCCCATTCCCTATTCCCACTTCTACAAAATGACAAATGACAAATTACAAATGACAAATGACTAACTCCTAACAATGGCTCAAGGAATTTTTACCAACGCTTGGATTTCAGAAACTGCCAAAGTCATGTTTCGCGGCGCAACTCCACCAGCGATTGACGAATTTTATGTCGGCTTGGCAAACACCTCCTCTCTAGGCAGAGCCAGCACCATCGCCAACTTCGTGAGTAACGAGATTACCGATCAAGGTTACACCAGGACACAGCTAACTCTATCCGGCGATGGCAGCTACAACACTGGGGCAAACCGCCACGAACTGCCAACGGCAACCCTAATCTTTACTGCTGGTGCTAGCAGCTTGCAATTCCAGACTGCTTTTTTATTAGCCAACGCTCATCCCTTAGCCAGCAGGACTTTCACCAATAGCAATGTAGATGCAGCGACCGATCGAATTACCATAGCCAATCATCCGTGGGTCAGTGGCGATCGCCTAGTATTCACCCCCGACGATGTAGCCACCCTGCCGACAGGTATTGTCGCCGGGACAATTTACCAAGTCCTAACGCCAACAACTAATGATTTTGCGATCGCAGCAGTTAACTCATCAACGCCAATCAACATTCAAAATACTGGCTCTGGCAATTTTCGGGCCCGCTCTGCTAATGGAATAGTTAGCATTTTCGCTATTGAATCTGCGCCAATTACCATCCTCCCAGGCAGAAGCTACAGCTACACAGTCCCGATCGCTTTACTCAATACAGGCTTTGTCTCTGGAAACTAATATGGATGAAATTGAATTATTAAAGCAGCAGGCTCAAATGAATCGCAGCCAGTACGAAAGTAACGCTAGCGATCCAAATGTGGATGAATCGGTAGCTACCAAATACTTAGGCTACGATCCGCAACTTAAACTTGCCAAATTGCAAGATATTAACGGCAATGTTTTTTACGGGAAATCTGATACAAATGGCGCGATCGCTCGTGGTGAAGATGTGCGTTTGCGGCGCGGTTATGGGCTACCTGGTTACGACGCGATGCCGCACGTTTCCCCGGAATTACCAACTGAAAAACAAACTACCAAAACTGCAATTACAACCGATCTGCTTTACTATCTCGACACTCAAAAAGATGAAGATATTGCCCCTAACATTAGTGGCGAATGGACTTTTAGTGGTGGCAGATGTAGACCCGTAACCTCATATTATGGCGGAGTAGAACGTTACGCTTCTCAAGAAGAATGTATCTTGAATAATTCAATTGTTAGTGATGCCTACATCGCCTATGCTGGGGCTTCGGGGTATGATTGGTCATTCACAACGGAATATGATTATACGGGCGTAAATATTAATTTAAGCAATCCCGCTCACAACTTAATCGAGTGGATTATTTTAGTTTTTTACATCGACACCTATTCATCATTTCCATCCACTTTAACGATTAATTGCGACATAAGTGTAAGCGGTGGAGTCGATTACACTGAATGGGTTATTGGGAAAGAAGTAGAATATCTTTATTATCCAAATCCCCAGGTAATCGAGAATCATTATTATCTTAGCAGAACTCCTAATCTTGGCTCTAGTTTTACAACTAATGTGAATTTACGCAAAGCTTCAGATATAGGAAATGGAAGCTCTTATGTGGGTGATGGAGTAAGCCGAACAGCCATTGGAATATTGCTTAGTTTTCGACGGGCTTTTGGAGATAGCCCATACCGCTCTGCTTATGCATCAGGAAGAATAGAAGTTACTTGGAATCCTCTGCCTGAAAAAGTTCCCGTGGGAGATTTTTACTTCAGACGGCAACAAAACGCTCAAATAAAAGATGTACATTTGGGCGAAATCGGACTTACCAATGGGCTGCAATGTTTCCTTTCTCAAGCACCTAAAAAGACTTTTGTCAGTTTCTTTCAATATGATGAATACGATGAGAATGAAATCGCTCAATATCGCTTCTTGCAAAAGTTTATCGTTGAAGGAGTTGAAGCTACAGCAATTTTGTACGAGAATCCAGAAATTCCAGTAGAAGATTCTGATTGGCTACAACCTGTTTATAGCTATGAATTATCATTGCTTACCCCTGAAAATATTCGGGCAGCTTTGGGGTTAGCAGGTTTGTGCTTGCAGCTACCTTTGTACATCCAAACTTTCAATCTTCACAAAAGTGTTTTTTACAAAATTGACTTATACGAAGAACAAGCAGGAACTCAAGTTCAGGAATTATTAAGAACTCAACCTGTTACCGTTCAAGCCAAAATTATTTCTATTTCTCTAGACACCGAAAACAACGCTTGCAGCCTTACAAAGGAAACTCCTAAAACTATCAAACTGCTGCCAATTGGAGATGAAAAGGCTAGGATTGTGAGCGCTAGCTTTTTAATAGTGAAAAAATATGCCAGAAGTTGAAGCCCTCGCCCAGGCTGCTTTACTCAATCGCGCTGCCTACTTTGATAAAGTACGCGATGCTCAAATATCCCGCGATCGCAATCAAGAACAGCAAGCGAAAATTCTCGGTTACGATATCAGCTTTGTCGGTTATAACGTGAAGCATCCCGATGGCACGTTAGGCTTTGCCAAAGCAATTTCTAATAGTTCCAATCTCCACAAAGGGGCCTATGTTAGCTTGGTGCGACCAGTCGGCACCCAAACCGCAATCATCGATACAGTTCCTAGAGGCTAATGGCACCACTTACCGGATATTACATTGCAGATAAAGCTTCAATTAAGGCGCTCACGCCCAGCCAGCGCAGCAATGGCTACACGCGAGCGACATCTATAGAAACAGATGCCGAATGGTATATGTTTCTCGCGGCTAGCACAGCGATCGCAGACGACGACGCAGTACTAATGCCCGACGACAATCCAACAATGGGACGCTGGCACAAGTACGGCAGCAATCGTGGCGGTGGCATTCCCGGAAGGATTATTTGCACTTCTGAATGCACATATTCAGAAGGCGGTAGTGGCAAAATCTTTCAATTTTATTCGGCACAAACGGCGCTGCCACTAATTATAGTGCCGGGGTTTGATATCTCGATTGACAATGTATCGGATGCCATCTGCGTTTACCGCTGGTCGGAAGAACCAAACACGGATCTTGCTGGGCAAGAAGCTAGCCCAATAGCCCAACTCCCGAAAACTGGGGGTAAGTTCACGGTCAACATTACTTCTACTTATCGTTGGATTGCAGTGTACGCTAGAAATCCAACCAGAGGCGGTAACTTGGATGCATGTTGTTTTACGATGACGGGCAACGTAATTAGCTTACTGGGGTATGAATGATGAAGATGCTTAACAGCTGTTTGGAGCTAGTCATCTCAATTATTTGTGCAATTACAGTGGCTGGCATCATCGTCCCGCTACATCTACTTTTTGCACCCTTAGCTCGGACACAAGAACCACGCGAGGAGCAAAAAGCAGATGGTAGATGAAGTGCTGGCGATCGTGTTAGCCAGAATAATTACCCTGCTGCCCAACTACCTGCTTCTTCTAAAAAAGCTAGAAGTTGGAGTATTCTTCTTCTGCTGGCGATCGCACCGAGAGGCGAAAGGACTCCCAACTTGCTTCTACGGAACGCTAGCAAAGACGCTTAAAGAGCAAGCGCTCTCTGAGTACGGTCACGCGCAGGTATTTTGTAAGCTTACTGGCAGCAAACTGAATATGTCAGGCGCTGGGCTGATGTCCCGCGAAGAAAAAGCCGCCTTTGACTGGGGCTGCGTAGACTGGGACACAAGTGGCGAATCATATCAAGCTGACGGAATGAGTACGCGCTACTTATCAACTAAAATCTTCTTCTGCTTCCGTACCGCGAACTCCTATGATTGGGAAAGTCGCTTGGCATTTATGTACGTTCTTGAAGATTTTCAGTCGCTATTCTACAAGCAATTACTCAGATTTGTTCCAGAGGAAGTGCAATTAAAGCTAGCGCCAATTGCAGAAGATGAGCTAACTCATGCGATAGAAATTCACGCCTGTTTGCGGTGTCTGGTGGGGCCAAATCGCCAAGAGTGGTTAATTTTTCTGTGGCAGATTCGGAAATATTTAGCTTTAGTTTGCATTCCTGTTGATGCTTGTCTACAAAAGCTAATTAATAGTTAGGCAGATGCCTTTTCTATCTTTGATAGATCCCAAGTATAATGCCCAGCCATCTTTGCCCGAAAAAACCTTCCTTCTTTAACCCCACGGCTCAATTCTCGGCTAAGTAAATTCCTCAAAGAGGTTTGAGCTTTCTTGGAGTGATGCGGCAGGAAAATAATATCAGAGATGTCCCTGATTGAAAGTATTTCTCCAACTTTACTTTTGATAACTTCTGTAGACGCTGCCAAGACGCTCATCCCTTGATATGGTTGGGTCAAAGGAGGATTGCTACCGTTATTTCTTCTTGCTTTGCCAGCATTCGGCGCAACTTTTTTTGTAATCGGTTCTCGATCTTCAACCAAGCATAAAGCCTTTGAACTTTGAGACTGATGTCCTAATAGAAGTGCATCAGCATGATGTATTTGCACTTCTATTAGGCTGTTTTCAGATTGGAGTTTTGCGATTGTAGCTTGATTGTTTTCTAAGATTTGCTGGTAGTAACTTTTCAGGTTTAAAACTGCTTGATTCAAGCTTTCAATGTCGTGCATGGCAACAGCACTTTAAGGTTGTTTAATTATTCTCACCGTCGCATTTTAGATGTTTTAGGTATTTGGGGTGGGCTGCATTTTTCACAATAGCTTGGTCGGCAACCAAATGTTTCGCGGGTTGTCGTCTGAGAACATTTCAAGCAGATGAAGTTGAAAACCCTGCTGTGGATTGTGCGTTTGTGCGCTCTGACGGTGTATTCTCGGACATCGATAGTTTTGCTGGTCGTCGTAGTGTTTCGAGTAATCTGTGCAACCATAATTTTTTAAGAATAATTACTTTTTCCAGTATAGATAGTCTCCGAGAACTCCTTCTAGACGGCGCTTCATATATGTTTTCGTCAGGGTGTTGATGATTTTGTACCGCTCTTTGATCTTTCCATTAAAGCTTAAAAGGGGAATCTTGACGGCAATGCCCAGGCGATTATTTGCATATAAATGTCTGCACTGACAACAATCGTATGAATTAGCTTTCTAGGCATTTTGCAACCTACTATGATTTTGGCGTTCTCGAACGGAATGTCGAGAACGCCATCTGTTCAATTAGCAACTTCTGGATGCCGCCTTTCCCAGATGTTCCTAATTACCGCCATCAAGGCGTCCAAGTGAGCATCTGTCAGAGGCTTGGTGTTGTCTTCTGCCGCCCAATTCACGGATTCGGCTAATTCCTTTGGGGTAAGATGACGAATTCCCATAGCTATTTCCATTGCTACGCTTGTGTCACCAGTGGTTTCACTATCAACCCGCAATGGCAAATTAATCACGTTGCTGATAGGGGTATTCTGTTTCCCGTCCCCATCCGAGGGAGTTGCGTTTGGATCGAAGCC
The DNA here is from genome assembly GCF_034530975.2 of Nostoc sp. DedQUE07. Lineage (NCBI taxonomy): Bacteria > Bacillati > Cyanobacteriota > Cyanophyceae > Nostocales > Nostocaceae > Nostoc > Nostoc sp. DedQUE07. The sequence continues at coordinate 182,775 of NZ_JAVRCC020000003.1, forward strand.
TTCATTTCGGGGTGCTTCTGGTAGCAGCCCTCCACCCGGCTGCTCTGTTAAACCAAAGCGCGTTTCAGGTTTTTTTTGTTCGCGATCTGCTTTTTGTTTCGACTTGCGATCGGCGATATCAGCAGGCAGCAGCAGACTTAGAGAAACCATGTCTTCACTCATTTCCTCAGATGCTGAGTCAAATCGAACAAGGGCGAATGTTCCCTTAAGAGCCTCTGCAATCGTACCATTTGCTCCGGCATGGCGATCTGCTTTTAGAGAAACTGAAACCCTTTCGCCAACTTTAGGCTGCCACTTCAACCGTTCTTCGCTCTGACAAACTAAGCAGTAGGCGGCATGGATTGACTTATTGTTTAAGAGATCGCGCAATCCCTCAGACGCAACAGCATCGACTTCTTTCAAAGCCTCAATCGCAGCAAGCACTTTCTCCGCTTTCTGGAGACTCTTCCCACTGCCTAATCCAACTCGTGCAGCGACAATATCCCGGACTTGCCCTGCCTCACCTCCAGGAAAATTTTCCTGGTTCTCGGATCGTCCTTTTCTGAGTTTGGCTTTCTCTGATTCTATGGGCAACCATAATCTAGCTTCTCTGACCTTCTGTTCAACCGTTTTTTCCCGAACCGCGTTATCGAGCAGTAAGGCTTCTAGTACCGCCGCATCACTTGCAAATTCCCTCACCTCTACTAAAACTTTCTCTTTCCCCTGCTTTCGAGCTATTCGGAGGCGTCTGTTACCGCCAACAACGTCACCCTCTGGTGTCACTAATAGAGTTTTAATCCATCCAGAGCTTTGGATCATTTCATCCAAGGTAGTATCGTCTTCCACCTCGCCGTAAATCGTGGAGTTGATTGGGTGCGATCGCAATTTTGAAACTAATACTTCCTGAACCCCCAGAGGCAGCGGCGCTTTCTTGATTTCTTCGGTTTTTGTCTGAGCATGGTTGTCATCTGTCTGGGCATTCTCAATACTAGACAGGTATTCAAGTAAGGGCGGCAAAGCCTCTAGAGTAAAAGCATTCTCTACAAGTTCAACGCCATCATCCCACTTCACCGTAGCTTTGACTTGAACCCCAGCAGACCCAACTTCACTTGTACGCGAGACTATTGAGCCAAGCCGGGAACTTCCATTCTCCCCAGTCACCATTACGCGATCGCCTCTTTCTGGGCACAGGGCCAGCGCTTCTTCAGTGGTTTTGCACAAAGGAGCGATTAGCCAGCCATCCATATTGACTTTGAGTACCAGTCCAGCAGATGTGGCAAACTTCTCTGCATCTGCAATCAGACATTCGGCAACTTCCAATTCTTCGGCTGTGACGGCAGCTACAGCTATGTGCAACAACTTATCAACAGCCGCCGCATTGACAATTCTAGCAGCGATCGGGGGATGGACGATGACTTTTAACTCTCGCAGATATTCCAATGGCGAAAGAGATACAGATGGATTGGAAAGTTGTCGGATGCGTTTCTCCAACGCTTCAATTCTGCCTCGATCGCCTCCTTTGAGATACTGGTTCACCCATTCTAGAGCTAAGGTTGCAGTACTTAAGCTTGCTCTAGCTAAAGAAGCTTTGGCATTAATGATATCCTTTTCATTTGTATCGCTGTATGACTCGCCCACAATCCAGTCGAAATCCCATCGATCGAATTCTTCAACTATTTGCCAGTGTCCGTGGGCAAAAGAAACTACTTCATTATTTGCTATTTCTATGTAACCATGCGCTTGTAAATCGACTACCTTCTCTAAGCGATACCCAGTAATTTTGCCGTTCTCTTTGTTGGCGACTCGAACAATATCGCCAGCTTTAACAATCCCAGAATTAGCGATTTCATCTAATTGCAATAATCTAGGTTGTTCGGATACTGGGGTTCCTCCGCTCCATGAAACAAAAACTGTGGGATGGCTCAAGGGACTTTTTTCAGTTATTTTCCCAAGATTGGATCTATTAGCTTTAACGACGTAATGCCCGACTTGCAAGCTTTGAAATGTCATATTGTTTGCTATATTCTCTCTCAAAGAATCAAGCTCTTTTTGTAAAGAATTTCTTTCCTGAATAGTAGGATTAGCTTCCTTGCTTAACAGCTTTACTAATTGTTGTTCTCGTTGTTGTGACGCTTCTAAATTAAAAGTCATTTTGAGTTCCTTATTGGTGGTTTCAATGTATTGACAATTAATTAACAGTTAAAGAACTATGTCAAGTTCTTTAACTGTTAATTGCTTCTGTTCAATCGAAGACATCGCACTTACAGATAGCGTGTTATGTGTGCGACTCAATAAGCAGTATCGGTTCTTTAAAAGCCTGGTAACGCTGGTTTTGTTAGAGTGTTTTGCAATGCTTGAAGTGATTAAAATGGCATTGACAAAATACGCCTTTGTCGCTTTTGTGATTGCGGTAAAATTGGTATATCTGTCTAGATAGTTTTGTGCCATAATAAGAAACGAAACAAGCAAAAGCGAGTGCTTGTTGCAAACACTTGTGATAAATATTCGCAGTCTGTTTTTGGTATCAGAACTTGAACATAATTAGGTTCAAAATTGATACATGAGCCATAGACGCACTATGTAATCTTGTCGGATAGATAGTGCAATCTTTTCAGAAAAAGTAGTCTGTTTCCAGCAGACTACTTTTTGTATGCAAGCACGGGTTTGTCAAATTTTGTTGCCTCAACCTGTAGTATTTTGACTTGCTGGCGAAGTAGCTCTGTTGGAAGAAAACTGCAAGAGCAGTGCCTACAAAGCCCACCTTCCCAATACAAATTGACCAAACCTTTTGCTTGCTGAAAGCGGATAACAGAAGTCTGAAGTAAGTTGCAAATCATGCCACTAACACCTCATTAACTTGATTCAGCTTCTCTAGAATCGCTTCGATATTTTGCCTTATCTGCGGTTTGTGATGTTCTAGATATTTTTTCAAACATCTGTGGATCACGGTGCTTTGAGTGAGCGCAGTTCTGGTCACTGCATCCTGTAAAATTCCTACAGTGCGATCGTCATATATCTCTACAGTCGCTCCTTTAGTTCGCCCCTCTTTGCAAGTTCTTTGCTCCGACTGAAGAGAATCCGCGAATTCGTTAATAGCCCTCCTCACGAGTTTTTCGACGCTCATACCCATTGTTGTGGCTGCCATTTCAGCGCCATTCATGGTAACTGGGTCGGTGGTGTAGCTTATGGACTTTGACTTTGACTTTTTGGATTTTATGAGATCCAAATGCAACTTATACAACCCATTTTAACACTGTATCTTACAAGTTCCAAGGAATCCTTGACTCGCCCCAGCGGCAAATATTTCATTAGAACGCATGGGCAGTTTGTACACAAGAATTGGATTAGAAAAACTAGCAGAGATAGTTAAATCGGCGCGAGGGCATGACTCCGTAAGGGGCTTTGCCAAAAAGGCTGGAATCAGCCATAGGACGGTTACGCGGCTAGAGGAAGCGGATCTTAAAGAGCCAGAAATCACTACTCTGCAAAAGATTGCTCCTTTAACCGGCTATACAAAAGAGGAATTAATCGCGATTTTGGAAGCCAAAACACACGCACCCCAGATCCGAGAGTATCGGCTCGCTGAAGACGTTTTGCCGATCATCAATCAGCTCCCGGATGCTGAAGCGGCAAAAGTAGCCCAGCAGATAATCGCTCGGTTAGCTCGCCCCAAGATTTCAATCAATGGCATTCCGGGAGAAGGCGTCAGTTTTCACATGGAACTGCTGAATCAAAAGGGACTGGCTGATTTATTAAGAGCGATCGCAGAACGGATTGAGGAGTAAAACTGTTTGGTGGAACGAGTTTTACTCGTTCCACTAAGCACTTGTTAATGTCGGAAGTTTTTGGATGAACTCACGGAATTTAAACGAGATGTTTTAGAATTTTTGCGTCAACCTCTAGAAGATGGCTATGTGACAATTTCCCGCACCAAACTATCGGTAATGTTTCCCGCGCAGTTTACTTTGGTGGCGAGTACGAATCCTTGTCCTTGCGGTTACTATGGCGATACCATCCAACAATGTACTTGTTCTCCCCGCCAACGCGAACAATATTGGGCAAAACTTTCTGGGCCGTTAATGGATCGAATTGATTTACAAGTTGCAGTGAATCGCTTGAAACCAGAAGAAATTACCCAACAACCGACGGGAGAAACATCAATATCAGTACGCGAACGAGTGCAACAAGCAAGCGATCGCGCAATTACCCGTTTTCAAGGAGAAACAAATCTGCGTTGCAACGCTCATTTGCAAAGTCGCCATCTCCAGAAATGGTGTAAGTTAGATGATGCTAGCCGCAATTTATTAGAAGCAGCAATTAGAAAATTAGGTTTATCGGCAAGAGCAAGCGATCGCATTCTCAAAGTAGCACGGACTATTGCAGATTTAGCAGGAGAAGATGAGTTAAAAACCAATCATGTAGCGGAAGCAATTCAATATCGCACAATTGATAGAATGCAATAAAAGGGAAAAGGGAACGCTAAGACGTAGGAGAAATTAACTCACCAATACGTTTGAGAATTTGCAAAACGGCGTACAGTTCCCTCGCGGATGTAAACGGAGCAAAAACTCTTGACAAATCGTACTGTGGTGTATTTGTTTGCATCACTTTGATAAATAAAATATTGTCTCCATTCGTCACCATTCCAAACACAGGTTTACTGGGATTGGGGTTAGCCATCATATAAGCTAGAGCTTGCGGTACAGCCGACCAAACTGAGAGTGTGGTTTTTTTCGACTCCAACACTATCACACATAACCAATCTTGTAACACTAAAAGATCAATTCGTCCGCGCAGTATTTCCTCGTCATCATTAAGCATTAGTTCCACAGATGATTCAGCCTTAATTCTGAAAGGAGGATCGTAAAATCCAGAGAGTGCAAGTATTGGTGACACCAACAACAATATGACTGTCCCTTCTAGTAAATCACCTCCGGCACGGTGATAAAGATATCTGCGCCGCACAACATCCACAGAGGCTTTTTGCGCTTCTGTAATTTCAGACAATTCCTCATACCACTCTGGGAAAAATTGCTCGTTTTCAACACGGACAAAACCAAATCGATTTTCTACATCCTGAAGAGTAGTAATCGCTTCTGCAATTGCTGCGGTCTGTGTCATTGCTTCTAGGTAAAAATTGCTTTGCTATAGGATCGATATCAGCGCATCTTTCTTATCGCCAATTGGCGCGATCGCATTGTCATGTGACTATAAAATTCTAAATTACTCCCCAAGAACGCTTCACAAACACCCTTGGGAGGATGCCGCAACTCAACAAATCAGTATCCAATATATCAGGGACTAAGCAACATCCCTTACAAGGAGACTGATTGGATGAATTTGCAAGAAATTTGGAAGTTATTACAAGAGACGTTCAAAGAATGGAGTGACGATAAAGCCTCGCGGTTAGCGGCGGCGTTAGCTTATTACACAATTTTTTCTATTGCACCATTGCTAATTATTGTAATTGCGATCGCAGGTGCAGTATTTGGAGAGGAAGCGGCAAGAGGTCAAATTGTCGGACAAATTCAAGGTTTAGTCGGGGTAGATGGCGCAAAGTTTCTCGAAACAGCCATCCAAAATGCTAACCAACCAAAGACAGGAGCGATCGCTTCGATTATTAGTGTCCTAGTTCTACTAGTGGGTGCTACAGGCTTATTTACTGAGTTGCAAGATGCCATGAACACGATTTGGGAAGTGAAACCCAAACCTGGTCGTGGCATAAATAACATGATTCGCCTCCGGGTTTTGTCCTTTGCAATGGTGATTGGAATTGGCTTTTTACTTTTAGTTTCTCTAGTAATTAGTACGATATTAGCAACCTTAGTAACATACTTTAGTAATTTATTGCCAGGTTTTGATTTCATCTGGCAGATTGCTAATTTAGTTATCTCTTTTGCAATAACTACAGCACTGTTTGGACTAATTTTTAAAGTTCTACCAGATGTCAAAATTGCATGGAGTGATGTTTTAATTGGAGCGTCTATCACCTCAGTTTTGTTCTCTATTGGGAGATTTTTATTAGGACAATATTTAGGTAATGGTAGTTTTGGATCGACCTATGGTGCAGCTGGTTCACTGGTGGTAATTTTAGCTTGGGTTAACTATGCCGCACAAATTCTTTTCTTCGGTGCAGAATTTACTCAAGTTTATTCCCGAAGGCATGGCAGCGGCATAGTCCCGACTAAAAATGCTATACATGTATCTGATAACACAAACTATAATGGCAAGGCGCCAACAGAACAAGTATCGAATAAGAAGAAGCCATCTTCTCGCTTGATTAATCGCTTATTCCAGTATTTTAGGAAGCCCAAACGCTTAAAACAGAGAAGAAAAAATCAGCGATTTTAATGCTTGATTGCTGGAGATTTATATTTGTAAATCTGATAGATATGAAAGTACCTAATATCCAGTCCAGTGAATTAGTTTTTATTGCTACAGTTGATGAGTAGAGTATTCAGCAATTCTGAATTCTGACTCTTTTTTATACTGGATTTTTTCCAGAAGTCTATTGAACAAGGAAGAAAATCAGTGCTAATGGAAAAATGGTTTTTTATCAATTGGCAAGCAATTTTTATTCCTAGTATCAGCATTTTTGAGTTGATTATCCGCGGATCGCTAGTTTACTTAGCGCTGTTCTCAGTGCTACGCCTGCTTCCTAGCCGACAACTAGGAACACTAGGAATTACTGATTTACTCGTAGTTGTGCTATTTGCGGAAGCTGCTCAAAATGCTATGGCAAGTAATTACACATCAATTACTGAAGGCGCTATTCTGGTCGGAACAGTGATTTTTTGGAGTTACTTGCTGAACTGGTTGGGTTACAAACTTCCCCAGTTTCAACGTTTCCTGAATCCGCCACCGTTGCTACTAGTAAAAAACGGTCGGATGATTGAACGCCATCTGCAACGAGAGTTAATTACAGATGATGAGTTGATGAGCAAGTTACGTCAGCAAGGTGTAGAATTTTTAGCTGATGTGAAGTTCGCATATATGGAGGCTGATGGCAGGATTAGTATTATCACGTCGGATTCAAAAACTACTGCTGTCCCTGAGGAAAAAGTCGCGTTAAAAAGCGATCTACATTAATTAGACATTAATTAGACTGTAAAATATGACGGTTGTATTCTGTGCCGAACTGTGATTGAGCGTTATACTTTGCCCGAAATGGCTAATCTGTGGAGTGAAGCCTATAAACTAAAAACTTGGCTGCAAGTCGAAATTGCTGTTTGTGAGGCTCAAGCTGAACTTGGTTACATTCCATCTGAAGCCGTTGAGGAAATTAAGGCCAAGGCAGATTTTGATCCAAAGCGGGTTTTAGAAATTGAGGCTGTAGTCCGCCATGATGTCATTGCTTTTTTGACAAATGTCAATGAATATGTTGGTGATGCCGGACGCTACATTCACCTGGGTTTAACTAGTTCGGATGTTTTGGATACAGCTTTAGCACTGCAATTAGTTGCCAGTCTGGATATATTGTTGCAACGTCTGGAAGATTTGATTGAGGTAATTCGCCAAAAAGCACGGGAACATCGTCATACAGTAATGGCTGGCCGATCGCACGGTATTCACGCAGAACCGATTACTTTTGGTTTTAAACTAGCTGGTTGGTTAGCAGAAGTGTTGCGACACCAAGAACGCTTGAGAATACTCCGCAAAACGATCGCGGTGGGTAAAATTTCTGGTGCAGTCGGAACATACGCGAATATTGAACCGCGTGTAGAAGCGATCGCTTGTGAAAAACTCGGACTCGAACCCGATACAGCCTCAACCCAAGTTATTTCCCGCGATCGCCACGCCGACTACGTGCAACAATTAGCTTTGGTAGCGGCAACTATCGATCGCTTTGCTGTAGAAATTCGCAATCTCCAAAAAACAGACGTTTTAGAAGTTGAAGAATTTTTCGCCAAAGGTCAAAAAGGCTCCTCAGCAATGCCACACAAGCGCAATCCCATCCGTTCGGAACGACTGACGGGAATGGCACGACTCGTCAGAAGTCATGCTGGTGCAGCTTTAGAAAACGTTGCTTTATGGCATGAGCGAGACATTTCTCACAGTTCTGTAGAACGGGTAATTTTGCCAGATGCTTGTACTTTGACGCATTTTATGTTGTCAGAAATAACCGATTTGGTTAAAAACCTGTTGGTCTATCCTGAGAACATGAAACGCAATCTCAACTGTTACGGCGGCGTTGTGTTCAGCCAAAAAGTGTTATTGGCTTTAATAGACAAGGGAAGCAGCCGAGAAGATGCTTATGCGATCGTTCAAGAAAGCGCCCACGCCGCTTGGAATCAGCCAGAAGGAAACTTCCAAGACTTGATTAGCAAAGATCCGCGTGTTACCCAAAAGTTGTCTCCAGCAGAACTAGAGGTTTGTTTCGACCCCCAGCAACATCTGCGGCATTTAGAAGAAGTTTACCAACGATTAGGTATTTAGGATTAATTTCCTTGTAGTAAGCGCTTAAACGCTTACTACAGACCTGTCATCCCAGAAATACGCAGATATCATCAAAAAAGATATACCCCTCTTCTGTCACTCTCCGAAAACTTTTGCCATTTCTGAATTCTAGAGCTTTTGTATAGCCTGCGATCGCGCGATTATTTTCTAATAACAAATACAAGACCGATTTTTTTCTAATAGTATAGCTTGTATTGATTGCCTCATGAGGCTTCTAGCGATCGCCCTCCCGGAAAGTGACAGAAGAGGGATACAGCGAATTTGAAGTTAGTGAGGTACGCAAGCTAAGTCTCAAAGCCACGTATAAAGCCTGTTTTAAGCTGTCGCGCCTACAAGTTGCCTCATAATCTTTTAAGTAAAACCTGTAAACCCTCTCCTCTGCCCCGGTCACTGAGCGGAGTCGAAGTGCTGCTCCCCGGCCACTGAGCGGAGTCGAAGTGCTGCTCTCCGGTCACTGAGCGTAGTCGAAGTGCTGCTCCCCTGCTGTCTCAATGTGCAAATTAAAAACACAACAGCTTACTTCTGTTGGTGCAGCGGAGTTGTAGCCCATTCTGAATCCTGAATTCTGCTGTATAAAGATACCAACAAAATTTAATATTGTAATCTGTTTGATGCTCGAATTATTGCCAGCACTGGGTAGTATACATAACAAATACTTACTTATGTATTAATATTACGAGTGCTTTGATGATTGAAATCCTAGCCACACTTTCTGCCTCTGCGGCAGCAGGAATGAGAATAGGCATACCTTTGCTAATTATTGGCTTATTGCAGGGTAGCAACTTGTGGTCACAAGTTCCAATCTTATCTCACATTTCTCCACCAATATTATTATGTTGCCTCACCAGTTGGTCATTAATTGAATTATTAGCCTCAAAAAAGCTCTGGGGGCAAAGATTGCTCCAAGTGGTTCAGTTATTCATGTCTCCCCTTGTAGGCGCAATTATGGGGTTAGGAGTAGCTACAGCAACAGCAACCCCAAACTGGCTGATTGCCATAATTGGAGGTTTATTAGCTTTGGTACTCCAGCTCGTCCAAATTGGTTGGTTCTATCGGTTACGTGGCTTACCGTTGTGGGCAGTCTTTCTTCAAGATACCTTGTGCATTGCTCTAGTACTATTTGCCTTTGATGCTCCCTGGCAAGGAGGAGTAATTGCTTTAATACTGCTGTGGTTCGCACTTCGTAGTGCTAAACAGTGGTATGACTGGTATAACAAAGGCAGAAAAGGGCATGGGGCATAAGGAATGGGGCATGACAGACAAGTGAGATGAGGAAGTATGGGAAGTAGGAAAACTAAGGGGAGATTTGCACTAAGCTTTTCGCCTCTGCTCAATGCCCAATGCCCAATGCCCCATTCCCTTTATCGCAAAAGCCCAATCATGTGCAAGAAGCCATGACCGGTAATCAGTTCTACGATTAAGGCAATAAAACCCAGCATCGCAATCCGACCATTCCATACTTCAGCACTAGTCGTCAGACCCCATTCCCAACGCTCTTGAGGGTACATCTTGACCATTTTTTTCATTTGAGCAGCTTGCGAAAGCTTGAAACTGGGGTTTCTCAGTGCATCAATCACTAATTCGGCTAGTGCATTAATAAATACTGGATGAGTATTAGGAGCAGGTACGCGGCGGAAGTTGTGAATTCCTGATTCTTCGGCTACTTCTCGATACTCAATATCAATTTCTTGTAGTGTCTCGATATGCTCTGAGACAAAACTGATTGGCACCACAACCAAATCTTTCACGCCTTCTGCGCCTAGTTCTTTGAGGGCATCTTCAGTATAGGGTTGGAGCCATTCTACTGGGCCGACACGACTTTGGTAAGCTAAGGTGTGAGCATTGGGTCGATTGAGAGTCTGCATAATCAACGCAGTACATTCTTCAATTTCCACTTGGTAAGGGTCGCCTGCTTCTTCAACGTAGCTTTTCGGAACGCCATGAGCGCTGAAGAATATATGAACGTCATTCGGGTTGGGGAATTGCTCAAGTTCTTGGGCTATGAGTTGCGCCATTGCTTGAAGATAGCCTGGTTGTTTATACCAAGAAGGAATGACGGTGTAATCAATAGGTTGGAGTTTTGGATCTTCTTGCCAAAGCTTGTCTAAAAGCCGGAAGCTGGAACCACTGGTACTGATAGAAAACTGGGGATATAGTGGTAATATTACCAGGTGTTCTACCTTGTCTTGGGTAATTTGTGCGATCGCCTCTTCTGTATAGGGATGCCAATAACGCATTCCCACGTAAATATTAACTTCTTGCCCTAAAAAACCTAACTGTTCTTTTAAAGCTTCCCCTTGCGCTTCTGTGATCTGCCGCAACGGGGAACCACCACCGATTTGCTTATAATTTTCTTGAGATGTTCTGGTTCGCCGTGTGGCAATAAACCAGGCTAGGGGCTTTTGCAACCAGCGAAATGGTAGGCGAATAATTTCCGGATCGGAAAATAGATTGTACAAAAACGGCCCAACATCTTCTAGCTTATCAGGGCCACCGAGATTGAGTAATAAGACGCCTACACGACCCATAGCAGTTACTTTCCCCCAATCTTTTCAGGTTTTTTACTAATGTTAACAATATATCTTTATTAAATATAAAGCTTAATAGCAAGGAAATATGCAATGGCAACAATTTTAAGAGATTGGAGTTACCGCTATCAGTGGTTATATGATGGTATCTCTCGTTTAGCAGCCTTAAGTGTAGGTGGTGAAGCCCGTTTTCGGCAACTTGCTTTGCAAGGCTTAACAATTCACTCAGATTCTCAGGTTTTAGATTTATGTTGTGGTAGTGGACAAACGACGGAGTTTTTAGTAAAAACTTCACAAAACGTAACAGGATTAGACGCTTCACCTAAGTCTTTACAACGGGCGCGGCTAAATGTACCGGAAGCTTCATACATAGAAGCTTTTGCTGAAGAGATGCCATTTGCAGATAATTTGTTTGATGTGGTGCATACGAGCGTTGCATTACACGAGATGCAGCCTCAGCAATTACGAAAAATTATTAATGAAGTTTATCGGGTGCTGAAGCCGGGAGGAGTGTTTACGCTGGTGGATTTTCACGCTCCGACAAATCCGATATTTTGGCCTGGGATATCGGTGTTTTTGTTGTTGTTTGAGACGGAAACAGCTTGGGAATTGCTGAAAACTGATTTAGCTGAGTTGTTAGCTATGACTGGCTTTGAAGTGAGTAAATCTACTTTATATGCAGGTGGGAGTTTGCAAGTGATACAGGCGAATAAATGAACAATACTACTTTATTAATGGCAGCTAGGAGACTCTGCTATTAATAAAGTATAGGTGATTTTTATATAGTACTTAAGCAGGTAGGCGGTGAAAAAATGACGCAGGAACTAATAGACCTCAAAAAGAGTATTTTGGAAGGACGTTATGCAGATGCTTTAGCAATTGTAGACGAATTAGAAGGCATGAGTAAACAAGCTATTCTGCGGAATATCCAAGCTTATTTAAGGATTTTGCTGATTCATTTGATTAAGAACCAAGTAGAACAACGATTAACTGGTTCATGGGCAAATTCTATTCGTAATTCAATCCGAGAAATTAAAAATCTTAATATCAAAGATAAGAAAAAATCTTACTATATTAATTTAGGTGAGTGGGAGAGTTTAATAGAAGAGGAAGTGATTGAAGATGCGATCGCTGATGCCAGCGATGAAGTAATGAATGGAGTATATAATCAATTCCAACTGTCTGAAATAGTGGATAGGAACCAAATTATTCAGATTGCGTTGAAGTTTTTGGCGCTAACTTATTCTTATTCAGCTAAGGAATTAACCGCAGTTGTGGCTGAAAATTTAATTCAGTTATCCGGTGGAGAAGATTGGAAAACAGGTAGGCGGTAAAATTTTTTAATCCCTAATAGGGATTTAGATAAATTGCAATTAGAGTTTATCCATTGGTTTCTATTTCTTTTGAGGTTTCAATCCCTAATAGGGATTTAGATAAATTGCAATATGTTTTTTAAGCCATCTAGGATATAATGCTTTTGTTTCAATCCCTAATAGGGATTTAGATAAATTGCAATCGTTTAGCATCCAACACTTAGCCACTGTTTTTTAGTTTCAATCCCTAATAGGGATTTAGATAAATTGCAATTCTTCGGGTGATAGCTGCGTTACTTGGAATAGGCGTTTCAATCCCTAATAGGGATTTAGATAAATTGCAATAAAAGTTATTTATTTAAATTAAGTTTGGTTTCTAACTGTTTCAATCCCTAATAGGGATTTAGATAAATTGCAATGGAATTAAAATGACAGGTCAATTATTTGGAACACTTGCGTTTCAATCCCTAATAGGGATTTAGATAAATTGCAATTCTCAAAGCTGTGAGTAAGCCCGATATAGATGTTTCAATCCCTAATAGGGATTTAGATAAATTGCAATAATTGTTGAAAGTTCTTGTTTTAGCGGATCGGCCGTAGTTTCAATCCCTAATAGGGATTTAGATAAATTGCAATAAATTCGGCGGCCGCAGCCGCATCAGTACTGTTAAGAAGTTTCAATCCCTAATAGGGATTTAGATAAATTGCAATTTGGCTATGTAGATGCTAACGGGAATGCGAAAAGCACTGTTTCAATCCCTAATAGGGATTTAGATAAATTGCAATTTAAAGAGTAACTAATGAATGCTTCTATTCTCTGATGTTTCAATCCCTAATAGGGATTTAGATAAATTGCAATAGCGGGAGCCTGAAAGCCAAGCTATATTTAGTTTTCAAGGTGCGGTTGCGCGGTTCTAGAGCAATCATAGCATTAGAGAATTTCTTTGGAAAGAGTGTCGGGAAAGTTTGAAAGCTGAAACTCAATTTTTGTAAGCATTTCAAAGATTGCGCGGATGAATTTGGACAATTAGTGGGGTGAAATGCTTGCTGGTGTTGAGATAGAAGCACTTTTTTTCGGGTGTGAAATTTGTACACCTACCCTTGCGCGCATTTGACCATACAGTAACCTAAATATAAGGGAACTTAGTAATTCAACGTAGAGATGATGAAAGAAATAACGCGCCGCAAATTTATTGCAACAGCGACAGTGGCGACAGGTTTTGCCCTTGCAGTACAACCCATTTCTGCCGGAGTCATCACTACTGATGCCAAGGGGTTAGTAGCTGGTGCAGTGAAAATTCCTGTTAAAGATGGCGAAATTCCTGCCTATAGAGCAGCACCAGCTACCGGTGACAATTTCCCAATCGTTCTGGTAATCCAGGAAATTTTTGGCGTACACGAGCATATCCAGGATATCACTCGTCGCTTTGCTCGGTTGGGATATTTAGCGATCGCACCCGAATTATTTATCCGTCAAGGCGATGTCTCGAAGTTAAGCAATATAGACGAAATTCGTCCAATTGTCGCCAAAGTACCAGATGCCCAAGTATTATCCGATCTTGATGCTACTGTAAACTGGGCAAAGAAGTCAGCTAAGGGTAATGGCGCGAAGTTGGCAATTACAGGCTTCTGTTGGGGCGGTCGTATTACCTGGTTATATGCTGCACATAATCCCCAGGTGAAGGCTGGTGTAGCTTGGTATGGGCGACTTGTGGGCGATGCTAACGAACTTCAGCCCCAGTATCCCGTGGATATTGCATCAAAACTGACAGTCCCGATTCTCGGACTTTATGGTGGGAAAGATACAGGTATTTCTCTTGATACAGTAGAGCAGATGCGCGATCGCTTACAGTCCAGCAGTAGCAAATCTGAAATTATCGTCTATCCCAATGCACCCCACGCATTTTTTGCCGATTATCGCCCCTCCTACCGCCAGCAAGAAGCTCAAGATGGTTGGAAACGCCTCTTGGCATGGTTTAAGGAAAATGGTGTTTAAAAAATTAGCTACTTATGAACTGTGACGCTGAAAAAAGTTCCAAATTGTTTCACTGGCGTTCAGCCCCAACTTCGCATTGAATTTGTTTAGGTTCTCGTCAGTTGAAGAACCACCAGGCCAGAAATGTCCACCGTTGACTACCGCTAGCTGCCAAACTTCGGAATTGCCACTGCAACCTGTGTAGATAGCGGTTTTTACTTTATCTTCAGAAAAATTTGGAGATGCATTTGATAAGGTGCATCGATCGTGCGATCGCCAAAACTGTACCATGTCTGAGATCGAAACCAGCGCTCCTCGTTGAGTGCGATCGTCACCTTCATAAAGTACATCGCGATCGTTTGTACCGTTGATCGTTAACATCGATATCGGAGTTTGAGGCTGACAACTAGGTTTGAGTCTAACTGGGAGCGAACCAGCTACTGATGCAAAGCCAGCAATTTTATCAGGTAGCTTACAAGCTAGTGCTTGAGTAAGTATGCCACCTCTAGAAAAACCAGTGGCATAAACTTTATGACTATCAATATTAAGTTGCTGCTGAAGATGATTAATCAAAGCACTGACAAATAAAACATCATCTACCTTTCCTTGAGCGTTACCTCTAAGACTCCATTTTTGGTCAATTCCATCTGGATAAACAACAATAAATCCTTTTTGGTCTGCTAATTCATTAAAGCGAGTCACATTACTGATAGACCGACCATTACCATCATCTCCATGAAACACTAAAACTAATGGTATCGGGCGGTGTAGGTTATAAGATTTTGGAGTGTAAAAATAGTAAGTCCGTAACTTTCCTTGATCGTATAGTTCTCCATAATTATCACCAATCAAGATTTTTTCTTTAGTTATATTTTTTTCGTCAGCCTGAATGGAATCGCAGGCTGTTACGAAACTAACTCCTAGTATAAATATTAAAAACTTTTTTAAAAGATGAGAATTTTTAGATATATTCATGTTGATTAAATTGACTTATCTTAACTACTTGTATTTAATTATAAGTCTTATTCAGCAACAAAGTTTTAACTAATAGAGGCTAACAACTAAAGTTGTTAGCCTCTATTTAGATATTAAACTCTGACATTTACATAACGAGCAGGAACTCTAACTTTAACCCACCTGTGACCGCGTCGTACTGTTTCCCAATGTGCAGGAATTAACTTTCGTTGATATCGGGCAACAACAGGTCTACGCACAATAGCAGCTCTATGAACATTGGGTCTGACAATGATTTCTGCTGCTGATGCTTGTGACGGTAAGGAGGAAATTGCAAATGGGAGAGCAAGTAATGTACCTAATAAAATACGTTTCATATCCAAATCTCCATCAATTAATTTGCTTGAGTTTTATACAGCATTTATCAATAATTCGCGAACAAATATTCTTACTCATTAGCTTTACAGTAAGCTTTGTTTGTTACACGAATTAATTGATTTGCTGTATTGCTCTCAGTTTAAAATGCTGAATAAGAAAACACAGTGTAGTAAAGTCATAATGTCAGTATGACTTTATTCACATTTTAAACTTTGGACAAAAAAAAAGGAGTTTAGAATTCTCCCTTGAGTCTTATTTATTACTTAATAAAGTATAATTACTGAATTCTGTATGCAATCATTCCAATCAATACGGCAAGACCTAGCGCTCTGCGAAAATAATTAACGCCTTGAAATAGCTCCATCCACGCCCAAGTAAACAATGCGCCATTTGCCACAAAGTCTAACACTGTATTGATTTTACCACTTGTAAAAACTAGAGTGAGTAAACTAGCTACTATCCAAAGAATAAGTGGTGGGTTTGGCATTTGAGCCACAACAATTTTGCCACTGCTGTCACGGAAGGTTTTATCAACTAACGTGTTTTCCATTGTTTGAAATTACTACTTAGGTAAAATTATTAACTTGCAAAAATTACGCAGTAATTTATTGATAATAGGCTGAGATTTAATTGCAAGTTATTTAAAAAAATTAAAACATTAAACCAATTCTATTTTCACCCATCTAATTGCTGAGATTAGAGCAGTAAAGGATATTCATATATGACTATATTGAAAGACATAATTACACAAATGCCAATGCGTATTTCTTTATTCTCGACGTACTTAAAATAGAAAAGCCTCCCATAATGGGAGGCTGAAAAGTTAGCGGAGACAACTTGTTAAACTACAGCGATCGCTCCTCCTAATGCAGAGAAAATGGCGGAGACGAATGCTGTGGCAAACAGCCACCACGCTGCTGTAGCTGCGGCTTTGCGCGTTTCTTCTGCTTGCCGCTGTGCTTGATGCTTTACCTGTTCTAGACGGCGTTGGGCTTCCTGCTGTATGCGTTCTGCACGCTGTAATACTGTGTTGCGTGCCCGTTCAATTTGGTCGATGATTCGGTTGGCATCTTCTTCGGAGATATCCTCACGAGAACTCATGATTGCCACTAGGGTATCACGGTCAAAGGAGGACAAGCGATCGCGCAGGGCATCAAAACCAGCTTGGGGATCGTCAAAAACTGTGCGAAGATCGCGCTTAATACTATCATAGTTAAGTTCTGGGCGATCCAGGGAGTTGAGATAGTTACGAATGCGGGCGAAAACCCCGTCAATTGCATCTTGAATGCCCCGTTGAATGCTGCGTACTTGTTCGACAAATTGATCCCTTACGGACACCATATTATCGGCAATCCGCGCTGCTTCTTCATCAGAAATATCTTCCCGAATTTTCAGCAGGGCGATGATGGTATCACGGTCAAACTGGGAAAGGCGATCGCCAAAACTTTCTACTCCAACTCGCGGATCGTGCAACAATAATTGCAAGTCGCGTTTGATACCTTCTGGGTTGAGTTCTTCTTTACCCGTTTGACGCAGATACTCTTCCAAATAACCTTTGAATGATTCTACTCTTTGTTGTGTACGGCTAGCTAGACGACGAGGCGCACGCACAAAGTTACGAATCGAAGTTTGGGTGGAATCAATGATTTCATTGACTTGTTCTTCACTCAAGTCTTGGCGTTGACTGAGCAATTTCACCAGTGTATCTCTGTCTACCCGCGACAACCGACGGCGCAATGCGACGGCTCCCTCTTTGGGATTTTCAAACAATCTGGTCAAGTCTCGCTGAATGCCTTCTGGATTGAGTTCTTGTTTGCCAGTATTTCGGAGATAATCTGCGATCGTTGTTGTCACAGAGTCGTATTGCTCTTTAGCTTTATCGACTACAATTTGAGGTGTGTGGCGAATATTATACCATGACTCCTCAGTAGTATTGATGATTTGATTAACTTGATCTTCACTCAAATCTTCCCGTTGACTCAACAATTGGACTAAGGTATCGCGGTCAAAGCGAGACAAGCGTGCCCGAATTGAGCTAATTCCAGCTTGCGGATCTTCTAGTATCTTTTTGAAGTCGGCGCGGATGGCATCAGGATTCAGTTCTGATTTGCCGGTGTTACGCAGATATGATTCTACATTTATCCACAGGGTTTCTGCTTGATATTGTGCCTGTTCTGCTAGTCCTTTGGATTCTACCAAGACGCGATCGCGTTGTTTTTCCAACTCATCGACAATGCTATCTACTTCATATAACTGGACATCGTTACGTTGTAGCAATATCTGCCGAATTTCTTGGCGATCGAGGTGCGCTAGCCGCAATGTCAGGGTTTCATAATCTGCTTCTGAGTCTTCCAGCAGTGGTTTAAAATTCTGCTCGATGCCTTCGGGTGTCAAATCTGCCTTGGGAGTAACGAGCAGATAACTTTCTACTGCGCGTTGCAAGTCTTGAACTATATCTCTTTCTTCAATAGCTCTGACTGTTACTAGCACTTCTTGGCGGACTGTTTCTAGCTGATTGGCAATGCGCTGAATTTGGGCTTGGGTAAGCAATCCCCGTTGTTGCAGAATATTGGCAAAATCATTACGGGATAGTCGTTCTAGTTCCCGGCGGACGATTCCAGGGTCGGCTGCTGGGTCGTAGATGACATCATGAAATTCCTGGGCAATTCTTTCTGGACTCAGTTGCCAAGCATAAGTATTGTGCAGGTAGTTTTCGACATCAGCCCGAATTGGGCTATAGGGTTGTGATGGTGTTGGCAAACCTAGCTTATCTGCTTGTTGAGAGACTTTATCTTTGGCGGTGGTGAGACTACGCAAGATTTTTTCCACATCCAAATCAGGCAAATCTGCCCTTCCCAGCACAGTGGCGGTTAAGGCGGATAGTGCTTGCTGGATTGTACTTTGCACTGGGCCAGAGGCTGCCTTTTGGTTTTGGTCAGTTTCTTTGGAACCACCCTGTTCTGCTAATAACCGATCCAGTTTGGCATTGAGTTCATCTGTTTTGGTTTGTCCTGGTGGGAGTGATTTCAAATAATCCATTAACTCACCCAGCCGATCTGCGGTGGGTGCTTGCTGACTTACCACTTGCTGCCAAACTTTATATAAGGTATCAGAAATCCGGCTAACGTCTTTTTTGGAAAGATCGGTGCGGCTGCTGACTAACTCGATAAACTTTTGGCGGTCGATGTTGCGGATATCTGGAGTCCCAGCGATCGCTTTTAATTGCGGATCGTTGAGTAAATTTTCAAAATCACTCCGAATCTTTGATACATCGAGTTCTGGAGGACGAATCTTTTCTAAGTAATCTTCAATGTTTTCTCGGATACTTACGGGGTCGATGGCGCTTCCTAGTTCTCGACGGACAGCAGCAGCGGCGGCTTCAGCTGTGGCTACCACTTGGTTATTTACAGCTTTCGCACCTAGTGCGGCGGTAGCAGTTCCCATAATCGCCTGAAAGCCAGATGTTGCCGTATTGACAACTGAGCCAATTAAGGAGCCTACGGTGGTGGAACTTACCCAAACTAAGAGCAAAAAGTAAGCACCCCAAATCACTAAACCGAGAATCGCTCCCAATCCTCGGTCTGAGATCACAAGGCTCAATTTTACTGCTAGGTAAGAAGCGATTAATAAGGCGATCGTCACAGTGGCTAATGTCCAAATTCCCACTGCTGTACCGATTTTGCGAATATTACCGCCCAAACTTTCCACCTCCCTACTATCTGAATCCGAGTCAGATGAGTGCCCCAGGTAGGAAATACCGAATGCAAGGGAGAGATTAGTTAAAACTAATTGGAAAGCAAAGGCAAGAATCACGCCGGAGATTAAAGCCACAAAAAAGCGTGGCCCGGAAATGAGAACCGATGCTTGTTCTGGTGTGACGTTTGAGCGTTCTAATGGAACCTGTGCTAACCACAATAGTGGTTTATAGAGTCCCACCATGATTTCCGTACTTTGGAACATTGGATTTCCTTCTACCTACTAAGTTTAAATTTGGGGGAATTAAGAATTTCTTGAGAAGCAACTCTTAGTATTTATTATGTTTGTACCTATGGCAATACCTAACTCTTTAGATCACAATCGTAGAATTTACGTCTTTAAAGCATCTCTCCAAAGGCTGAAACCCTCATACAGCGAAAGATATAACTTTTGTTATCTCTTGGTAAAGAACATAATTCAATGGCAAGCAATCTTACTTAATTTACTGCTAATTTTAATTTTAATTGTTTAATTTATAGTGAGTAACTCTATTTTAAAAATAGTTTGCTTTCAAATAGTTTAGATTTATTTCAATATCTGTTTTTATCACCCTCTCTAGGTGGATTTATTTATAATAATACGTTTAAGCATCGGTCAGAAGAAGTGCTTGTCTTTTGTGCCTATAGACAGAAAGCATTCTAGTTATTAATAGCTACATTAAAGTTAACAAACGAATTGTTGAGGGCAAGGAAATGGCAATTCCTTTTTCTAGAGATTTGCCAATAATATCAACGGAATATAATAGTTGCGATCGCAATGATTTTCTGTTTGATTAAACTCCTCAAGCCTCAATTTTAAACGGTCGTTTTGCAATGATTGGCTTTCTTGCCTATTTAGTTTGGGATTTAGTTGGCTATAGAGTTTTGTACATGATTGGTTACGAGAGCATTTAAAGAATAAAAACCAACTTGATTAGGAAGGAAAAAACAATGAAAACTCGTCCCTCTACTGATTTACCAGCTGTTGCACCGGAATACAACGGTATAGACCGGAATGCATTTTTGTTTGGTTGGACTCCTCAAGCCGAAATTTGGAATGGTCGCTTGGCGGCTATTGGTTTCCTTGCTTATTTGCTTTGGGATTTAGCTGGTTATAGCGTCTTGCGTGACGTTTTACATTTGATTAGCTACTAGAAACTAAACACCTAAAAAACTATTAAATTTTGGAGAAAAAAATGGCAACTCAAGAAACTCGTCCTTCTACTGATTTACCAGCTGTTGCACCGGAATACAACGGTATAGACCGGAATGCATTTTTGTTTGGTTGGACTCCTCAAGCCGAAATTTGGAATGGTCGCTTGGCGGCTATTGGTTTCCTTGCTTATTTGCTTTGGGATTTAGCTGGTTATAGTGTCCTGCGCGACGTTTTACATCTGATTGGCTACTAGTCGTCTGCTACAAGCATTATGACAGGTTAAGATATGTTTGTAGTAAACACTTAAGTGCTTATAGCGCTTCCCATTCAGAGACGGTACAATATTGCACCAATTTGGCAAATTTACCAAGATTGTTAATTCGTAGGTTGGGTTGAGTAACAAAACCCAACCTATACATTTTCATTTTTTAGCCTTAGCAGTATTGCATTGGCTTCTACAAATGCTTGCCAGTTTTCCACATACGACCTTTGAAAGTTTATTTATTGTGTAGCAAAAAAGTCACTTACAAGTAGGTGACTTTTCTCCGATCAAAATTTGACAAAAATTACTGAAATTTTAAAGAGTGATTATTCATCAATACTACTGGGAATACCCAAAACAGCACAGGGAAATTTAGAACCTAGTGCTTCAATCATTGGATGATTGACAGAGTTGCAACCTAGAAACAGAATATCAGCCGCTTCTGATTCAACAACTTTGCGAAGTTCTGTAGAAATGCAGCCAAATCGCAAATGAGATTTGAAAGAACCCTGCCATTCTTCAGCCAAACTTCGGGCTTGCCAGAGAATTATATCTGCTTGTTGTAAAGGAGCGATCGCTGTCTGTAATTTAGGTTGAGTTAATACCTGTGTGACAGACTTTGATACTTCACTAACTTCACATTCTAATGAAGATTGTTGTTGGGGAAAACTCAAGATATTTGAATACTGATTGCTTTGATTATCTTCTACTACATAAACGGCTTGAACTGTAACTTCTGTATTGGTGGCCAAACGCGTTTGATGGGCAACCCAAAAGGCAATATCTAATGCCGTATGACTGTTGGGAGATGCATCATAAGCAACAATTAAATTAACTGCTTTCGCCTTTTGAAGTTTTTTAGAAAAAGGTTTTTTTGGTTCTGGCAGTAGTACCATTTGTTCGATTAAATCATCTCGGCCTGTGGCACTTTGCAGACGTGCTAACATTGGCTTTATTTGCACAGCTTTACTTCTCCTAATGAAATGAATTAGCAATGAGAAGCAGGGCGACCAATTTTAGATTTTGGACTTCGGCTAGGTTCAGTCGAAGGATTTTGGATCTTAGATTGAGTGACGATAACCAAAATTTAAAATCTTAAAATTAGTCAAGGAAACCCCAATAATAACTGTATTACAGCCAAGGTCTTGGGGGTTCCTTCCATTGCCTACGGAGTTAGCTGACGGGCTAAGACTGGAAGGTGTCTCTCTCTTAGAAGTGCTGAGTGCTAAGTGCTGTTAGCGGAAGCGGGGCGTTTAGCCCGTGCTGAGTTAATATTAATAATTCTTAACTTCTGACTCTTAACTCCTCATTTTCTATGAGATACGCCCCACAATATGGTTCCTCCGTTCCAAATTCAGCTTTCATGGATTTGAATTAGGCTACCCACTAAAAAAATGATAATCTAATTTACTCGTCTTGGGCAAAATATCGATCGAGGAAATTTAAGGCGTGGTTGCGGAGTTCAAAATACTCTTTTGAGTTTCGCATGGCGGCGCGATCGCGCGGATGCTCAAAAGGAACTTCTAAAATCTCCCCGATATTAGCAGCTGGGCCATTGGTCATCAAAACGATGCGATCGGACATATAAATTGCTTCGTCTACATCGTGGGTAATCATCATCACTGCTTGACGATTATTTTCCCAAATATCCAATACCTGCCGTTGCAATTTGCCACGAGTTAGTGCATCTAATGCCCCAAAAGGTTCATCCATCAGCAACATTTTGGGACGAATTGCTAAGGCTCTGGCAATACCTACTCGTTGTTTCATACCTCCAGAAATTTCATCAGGATATTTGTCAGCCGCCGCCGTCAAGTTTACCATTGCCAAGTGTTCATTTACAATGCTAATTTTTTCAGAGCGATTAGCATTTTTTAGCACTTCATCTACGGCTAAACGGATATTTTCTCGCACTGTTAACCAAGGTAACAGAGAATAGTTCTGAAATACCATCATCCTTTCGGCTCCTGGCTGACGAATTTCTTTCCCATCTAGCCTGACTGAACCGGAAGTGGCTTTTTCTAAACCAGCTACTATTTTGATTAGAGTTGATTTCCCACAACCTGAGTGACCAATTACAGAAATATATTCATCTTCATCAATCGTTAAATTAACTTTATCTAAAACGACAAAATTATCTTTATCAGGTGTCGGATAAGACTTGACTAAATTTTCAATTTCTAAAAATCCAGCGCGGGGCATAACTTTGGTCTGGGTATTAATAGGTAATGAGGTATATTCCATCATCAAAGGCTCCGGAAATAATTTAGTCAATCAATATTTGAACTTGGGAATTAAGACATGAAAAAACGAGTGGGAGCGTTAGCCCTGATGGCAAAACTATTCAGATAACCCACCGGATCGCTGGGGTCGAAGCCTTTCTTATCTATAAATACCTCTGGTGGTTCGACCTTGTAATCATCCTTGGGACATTGGATGCCCATTTCCGATGCTATCTCCCGATATAAATCTGCTCTCCAGCCAAGTTCTGCTAGTTTCTCGGCATTTTTGGGGAATTCCTTTATTTGTCCCCACCGCGCTGCTTGTGTCATCAACCACATACTTCTGGATCTCCATAAAAATGTGGAGTGTTCTCCTGGCTGTTTGGGAATGTTGTCAGGAATATCGAAGAAAATCGTGGTGTCATCGGCTTTGATGGTGCGGTCTTTGCCGTCAAAGCCGCCATAGTTGTAATTGCCGAGAATTGCCGGACTTGTAAATTTCGCAATTGGGGCATCTTTCTTTTTAGGTCTAGCACCTGTAAAGGAACGGTCTGTTATCAGTTCGGCTACTTCTTGGCGGTTTTCTGCTTTGCTGCAATACTGACAGGCTTCAATCATCGCCTTGACTAGGGAACGATAGGTTTTGGGATATTTCTCGATGAAAGATTCCATCACGCCCAAAAGTCGATCTGGGTGTCCCAACCAGACTTCTTTACCTTGTGCAAAGGTAAAGCCAATGTTTTCATTACCAGTTATTGCTCGTGTATTCCAGGGTTCCGCAACCATGTAAGCTTGCATTGCTCCAATCCGCACGTTTGTTACCATTTGGGGAGGCGGAACGATAATGATGCGAAACTCTTTAAGCGGATCGACACCTGCGGCGGCGGATAAGTAACGGATAAAGTATTCGTAAATGGAGGAACTTAATACTACTGCCCAAACTCTGTTTTCTGGCGGTTGGTTGTCAAAGTAACCTCGGAAATCACGCCCAAAGGCTTCTAAAGCACCATCGCCATATTTTTCTTGATACTCGTACCACGGACGCAGCCCAAAATCCCACATGGCTTTATTCATGGTCATGGCGTTACCGTGGCGATGTATGGTCATCGCTGCACACAATGGGGCGTGGCGTGCGCCTTCGGCACCAATTCTGGCGTTGGTAACTGCACCAGATACTACGGGTGAAGCATCCAGGCGACCAAAAATTACACCGTCGCGGGAGGTGGCCCAACTGGCTTCGCGGTTGAGTGTAACGTTTAAACCATACTTGCGGAAGAAACCTTTTTTCCAGGCGATCGCAAATGGCGCACAATCATTAACGGGAACATAACCAACTGTAAGATCGGCTTTTTCTAGGTCGCCGCTTTTAACTACTGGTTGCACAGCTAAAGCTTCTTCTGTCAATCCTTTGGCTGACCTATCTCCTGAAATCCCACAAGAGGACAGCGCTATTCCCGCCGTTGTTGCTCCTATTCCCTTAATAATATCTCGTCGAGTCCAGTTAATATCACCCATTCTTGTAGCTCCATTGGTGATTGATTGCTCACGCTTCAGGCGCAGAGTCTCGTTAAATTTTGCTGTTTTGATAGCAGGCTAATTTTGTTAGTTGGAAGTTTTAGGGCGATGGGTTACTAATTCTTCGATTTTGCCCACGGCATAATCCAGAATTAACCCAGTTACACCAATTACCAACACAGCTAAAAAGACTGAACTCAGGTTTAAGCGACTCCATTCATCCCAGACAAAGAAGCCGATACCAATACCACCTGTGAGCATTTCCACGGCGACGATTACCAGCCAAGCTATGCCTAAACTAATTCGTAGACCTGTAAAAATATACGGCAAACTTGCAGGCCAAATGATTTTTGTAATTCGTCTCCAACGGGGCATTTCTAAGACTCGTGCCACATCTAAATAATCTTTGGGAACGCTAGAAACTCCTAAAGCGGTATTAATAATTGTCGGCCATAAGGAAGTAATAAAGATGACAAAAATGGCTGAAGGATCTGCTAAATTGAAAATTGCTAAGGCGATGGGTAGCCAAGCTAGGGGCGATACGGGTTTAAAAATTTGAATAATCGGATTAAGCGCTATCATTGCCGATCTGGACATGCCAATTAGAAACCCCAGAGGAATCGCTACTACCGCACCCAACAAAAAGCCTATTAATACCCGGCGCAGACTTGCGATCAATAGCCAACCAATTCCTAAATTCCCTGGGCCTCGCTGATAGAAAGGATTTAAGATGTAGTCTAAATTAGCGATTAGCGCTTCTGGTGGGGTGGGCATCAATTCATGGTTGGCAAGTGCAACAATCCACCACAGCACAATTATTCCCAAGAAGCCTAATACAGGTAGAAAGAAGACATCCCTGACAATAACAGGTTTTGTTTTTTTCCAAGCAGCTTGTCCAGCGATCGCAGCGATCGCAGCCAAATTTAGTTGAAATATCATTTACGACCTCAACAGATTTAAGTGCAGGTACAAAAAATCCGAGCAGTACCAGCCTTGGACACCGATGAGATCGGAACATTATAAAAATGCCGTCTCTTCAGTCTCCTCTCAATGCCTACGAAGTTAGCTGACGGGCTAGGGCTGAGAGATGCCCTTCACAAGAAAGTTATGAGTTATGAGTTATGAATTAAATATTAGTATTAGTAAGTTCCAACTCCTCACTCTCAACTCCTCACTTTCTATGAGATACGCCCCACAATTTGGTTCCTCCGCTCCAGCGTTATGCACTGTGACACGCTGAATTAGGCTGACTTACTCTAATGGATACTAATTTATGCACAATATAACATCGATCCTCAGTAAAAGCCATCTATCTTATGATAACTATTGTTTATTTTAATACTTAAATTAAATGTTAATAACTAGTTAATGGCAACAAATAAGACTTGTGTATCTAGTTATGTTGTGAGTTAACTCCTTGCACAGACAGCTAAACAATATAGTTAAGCAAAGTATCAAAAATATTACGTGCTTGATTAATATTTTTTAATATAAAACGGAATATACTGATAAAATTTTATATACGGCTACTTAATTAGCAAACAAAATAACATATATAATCTATTCCTTTTGGTAGGTGAACTAAATTGTTAAATTTGGTAAAAACCCACTGCACTCGCTAAACTAATTGGATATGGAAGTTTACTCATCTATCTCCTAGCTGAATTTAACATAATGGATTTTAGTCAAGTACTGGCTGAAAAAACGGATACCATCGTCGATAAATGGATTTTAGCGGTTCGCAAGGATAGACGGATTGAAAGTGCTGATGACCTATCTTATACAGCCGTAAAGGATCACGTCCCTGATGTTTTGAAAGCTATGGTGACAGTGCTTTCAAAATCTCAAGATAATGATATTCAGTCAATAGTTACTGCCAGTTTTCAGCATGGAGCTATTCGTGCCGAACAAGGCTTTGATGCAGCAGAAATCGCTAGAGAATATCATCTGCTGCGAACAATAATACTTGACGCTCTACAAGCAGATTTATTGGAAGGAACACCTGTAGAGATAATTCGTTCTATGCGTTTGATTGACGCTATCCTAGACGAAGCGATCGCTCGATGTTTCAAGAGTTATGTTGAGGAACGCTTGCGGGAATTACAGCAGTTGCAAGTATCACTAAGGCTCCATAACGAGGAACTCACGCGGTTAATTAGCGCCAATCAAGAGTATCTTTCTCAACTAGCCCACGAATTAAAACATCCTCTAACTTCTATTATTGGTTATTCGGATCTGTTTTTACGCCAACAACGACGAAAGGCTGATATAAAAGACAACTATACGAATTTAGAACATATTGAGCGGGTACTACGCAATGGTAGACAGTTACTCCATTTAATCAATGATGTACTAGAACTTTCCCGCTATGAGGCAGGACAGACAAAAATCCAATTAGCGCTTACCGATGTGCGGGAATTAATCGATAATATCTGTCAAATGTTGGAACCTTTAGCTGCGGGAAAAAATTTACAAATTGTAGTCGATTGCGATCGCATCCCTGAAAAATTAATCACAGATTCGTTTCAGTTACAACAAATTATTACAAATCTTATTAGTAATGCGATTCGTTATACAGAGTCGGGGACTATTATTATCATGTGTCAGGTGTTGGAGAAGCAGAGATGGGCGATCGCAGTTTCTGACACTGGGATTGGCATTGCACTCGAAAACCAAGCCCAGATATTTGAACCCTACTTTCGCGTCAGTTCTAGCGATCGCCCATATCTTCCTGATAGTACAGGATTGGGATTAGCGATCGTCTCGCGTTTAGTAAAACTATTGCAAGGTCAAATTAACCTAGCCTCACAGGTAGGCGTTGGTTCTACTTTCACCGCAATTTTTCCTTTAGAAGTGGAGTTTTAAAAGTCACGGTTACACAAGCAAAGTCAACCTCCGTGGACTATACAAAATCAAGGGTTTTGTCTGTATAGCCACGATTTCAACGCCAGGGCTTTTCTTAGCGATGATGTCTACCATCCCCATTTTTTATCTTTCGATTTCATCTATTTCTTTGGGAACCCCCACAGTTAACACCTCATGTCCCCCAGGCGTAACTAATACATCATCCTCAATCCGAATGCCAATCCCAACCCATCGAGGATCGGTCTGTGGCTGGTCTTCTGCTAGTTTAGTATCTGGCACAATATATAGTCCCGGTTCCACTGTCAAAATTTGACCTGGTTGTAAAATTTGTGGTTTGTCTTCACCATGCTGATAAACACCGACATCATGGACATCTAAACCTAACCAATGGCTGGTACGATGCATATAATATGGTTTGTATTTTTCCTCTTCAATTAACTTATCAATTTCACCCTTGAGAATGCCAAGTTCGACTAAACCTTCTGTGAGGACGCGCACTGCTGTATCGTGAACTAATTTGAAGGGATTACCTGGTTGGACTTGAGCGATCGCTTGTTTTTGCGCCTCCAAAACAATCTCATACAATGTCTTTTGTTCTGGCGTAAATTTACCCCCAACAGGAAATGTCCGGGTAATATCCGAGTTGTAATAACCATAGGCACAACCAGCATCAATTAGCAGTAATTCTCCATCCTGCATTTGACGATTATTTTCAATGTAATGGAGTACGCAAGCATTGACACCAGATGCCACAATCGAAGGATAAGCAGGCCCCATTCCACCCCGGACTCGAAAGATGCGTTCCATCTCCGCCTGGATTTCGTACTCATAACGTCCCGGTGCGGCGATTTCTTGGGCATAATTGTGGGCTTCAGTTGCGATCGCAGCTGCTTCACGCATCAATTCCAACTCAGCTTCGCTTTTGATCAATCTCATGCTGTTGAGGACAGGGCCAGTATCTTCAATGGCGATCGGCCCAGTACCACGCTTCGGATAAGTCCGCAGTAAACTTTGGTAATGTTTGAGGATTTGGTCGTTAAAATTGCGATCGCGTCCTAAATGATAGTAAATCCGGCTAGCTTTTTCCAAATACTGCGGCAACTTTTCATCTAACTCGCTAATGGGGTATGCTTCATCAGCACCATAAATTTCCTTGGCTGCATCTACCCCACAAAGATAACCAGTCCATACTTCTTTTTCGCGATCCTTCGGTTGGACAAACAGCACAAACCGATGTTCTGCGTGATGCGGCGCTAACACTGCTACTGCTTGTGGTTCATTAAAACCAGTCAAGTAAAAAAAATCACTTTCTTGGCGATAAACATACTCGACATCGTTGTGCATCACTGCCATTGGCGCACTGCGAAAAATGGCTGTCCCATCACCTATTTTTGCCATTAATTGCTCGCGACGCTGCCGATATTCTGCTTGCATAGTTGATGTACTTTTAATAGGTATTGTATTCTTTGACACTTTTAGCAACTAACAAATGCACAGATGATGCCTCTTAATAGCTGCTAATCTAAGTTATTCTAACCAATATTTGTTTCCACTCAAGTTATACAGCAGAATACAGAATTCAGGAGTAAAACACACTTTATACCTGGGTAACAGACTTAGCTTGTGTACCTAACCAAAAAAATATATTAGGAATAATGTAGCGATCGCTTCTATCTTAATTAAGTCGGTTTAATTAAACATAAAATAAATTTCTAGTTTGTAAATATATTTTTGATACAACCTTCAAATGTCCAAGACTTACGCAACTGGCATATTATTTTCAGTTCGTAGTGTTCGCGTAGCGTCTCACAGAGAGGACTTAGTCCTCAAAATAAGGGTTAAAGCCGCTTACTACAAACTACAAATCCGATTTTTTGGTGACACTTGCGTAAGTCCTAATGTCAAAGAAAATAGATAAAATAATCATTTTTATCTATAAATAATCATATAAGCAATTACAAAATATATTTTGCA
The DNA here is from genome assembly GCF_034530975.2 of Nostoc sp. DedQUE07. NCBI lineage: Bacteria > Bacillati > Cyanobacteriota > Cyanophyceae > Nostocales > Nostocaceae > Nostoc > Nostoc sp. DedQUE07. Next base: position 212,087 of record NZ_JAVRCC020000003.1, read on the forward strand.
AATGCTTATATAGAACTTGAAAATTTTAGAATAATAGTTTAAAACAAAAAAATATTTATCTTCCAGGAATAACATTAATAAATAAAAAATAGTTATAAAGAAAAATTGAAACCCTAGCAAATGTTATTTCGTTACAGAAAGAGATTACAAAAAAAAGTTAAAAGAATATAACACCCAATAATAAAAATACACCATGCCGGCAAATTCAAATTCCTCACCCTTAGCTTTGAATACATCTCGATTGTTATCAGATTCTTTTGCAAAATCAGAAATCTTGACAACTTCTCTTAAGAGTTTAAATTATGATTTGGGGTTTGGAAATAAGAGTTCTTCACTAGCACTAGAAAGTCAACCGGTAACTGCGCCTGTTAAAACGTCAGCAAATCCCAATCCTAATCCTTACTTAACTAGTGCGGCGATTACTCCTGACTTTAACGGGGATGGTAAAACAGACAAAGTTTGGGTCAATTCTGCAACAGGTGAGATTATCATTCGGTTGATGGATGGCACAAAAGTTATCGAACAGGGTTCTTTGGGTCAATTTGACCTATCCGCCTATGATTACAAAATTGCTGACTTCAATGCTGATGGCAAAACCGACTTCTTATTACGCAATAAGACAACCGGTGAGAATAGTATTGTCTTAATGGATGGCACCAAAGTTGGTAGTGCGGCTGCTCTAAGTAGCGTCGATCCAGCCTGGAGTCCTCAGATTGGAGATTTCAATGGCGATCGCAAAACCGATATCTTCTGGCATAATGGCACAACTGGCGAGAATGCTATCTGGGAAATGGATGGCACTACTGTTCTGAATGCAACTGTTCTAGACACTACAAACACAGCACTAACTCCTACAATTGTTGATTTCGACGGCAATGGTAAGAGTGACATCTTCTGGCGCGATCAGACCACCGGCGATAACACAGCTTGGTTTATGGATGGTACGCAAAAGACTGAATTGGCGCTGCAATCACAAGATCCCGCCTGGACTCCTACCCTTGGTGATTTCAACGGCGACTATAAGACTGATATTCTCTGGAGAAACGCTCAAACCGGTGAGAACAAGGTTTGGACGATAAATGGTATTTTAGTCACAGAGGGTGCTTTGGGCACACTTGACTCATCCTGGACTTCCAAAATTGGTGACTTCAACGGTGATGGCAAGACCGATATCTTCTGGCACAATGGCACAACTGGTGAGAACACTGCTTGGTTGATGGATGGCACAACAGTTGCAACTGAAGCTTTCTTACCAGCTAATAACGCGGCCTTGACACCATCTCTTGGCGATTTCAACGGCGATGGCAAGACTGATATCTACTGGCGCGATCAGACAGCAGGTACAGACAACATTTGGACTATAAATGAAACGACAGCAGTTGAGACTCCCATCAGCGATGCAGATAAGCTGACCGGAGAGTGGTATACGTTCTAAAAGTTAGGGGCATGGGGCATTGGGAATTGGGCATTGGGCAGAGGAGAAAGAGGTAATTTTTATTCTTCCCCCTGCCCCCTGCTCCCCTGCTCCTCTGCTCCCTGATTCCTTCATTTCCTTACTGCTCAAAACTTGTAACTCAAAACTTGAATCTCGCCATTCTCCGGCAAATCTTTAGGGCTAATAGAAATACTATCTGCACTGCTACGCCGCACTTTCATACCTTGCATTAAGGTTAGAAAATTATCTAGTGGTGAAAGATCGCATTTAGCAGCATCAGCAGCCTGTGTCCGGTAATGAGTCGGAATCACTAACTTGGGATTTAATACTTGAACAGCCTGCTTTGCTTCCTCAGCATTGTAGGCTTTTGCACTGCCTCCCACTGGAATAAATGCCACATCGGGACGCCCCATCAGGATTTTTTGCTCAATAGAAATAGGTGCAGCAGCCCCGCCTAAGTGTAGGATATTAATTCCGCCTTGCTTCCAACTCCAAGCAGTATTTGAGCCAAACTGCTTACCACCTTTGCGATCGTGGTCTATGGCAACTCCTTGGAATTTAATGCCTTTAAACTCATAAACTCCTGGTTCGTAGATCAGTTTTGCATTTCCCGGTAGTACATCCACAGCACCTTCATCTAGCAGTTGGCTGCTAATCAGTACCAAATCTGCTGCAACTTTAGGGGGACGATACTTAGCAGTACAACCGATTGACCGAAATGGATTGACGAGAACTTTCGCACCGCCACCAGTAAAAAGAAAGCAAGTATGACCCAACCACTGAACTGATAAACCGCTAGATTGTGCGTCAGCTTGAGATTCAGAACCCAAGGTAGTAACTAAAGCTGTGGCCAACCCCGCCCCAGCATAGCCCATCAACTGTCGTCGTTTCATTAATTATGCTCTTGACTGTAACTGTTGGAGAAAATTTCGCAATAACTGTTTTCCTGAAGATGTCAGGACACTCTCTGGATGAAACTGGACGCCCTGAATGTGAGGATAGTTCCGGTGTCGCACTCCCATAATGGTGTTATCTTCAACCCAAGCGGTGATTTCTAACACATCTGGGCAAGTCTCACGTTCGATTACCAAACTATGATACCTGGTGGCGGTCAGAGGATTTTCTAATCCCCGGAAAACCCCCACTCCAGTGTGAGACACCTGAGAAGTTTTGCCATGCATCAACTCTGGAGCAGAAATTATTTTACCACCGAACACTTGACCAATGCTTTGATGTCCCAAACAGACACCCAAAATTGGTAACTCTTGTCCTAGCTGTTCAATCAATTCTAAAGAAATGCCGGCATCTTCCGGGCGACCAGGCCCAGGAGAAATAACTACAGCTTCCGGCTTTAATGCCTGAATTTCATCTATGGATATCTTGTCGTTACGAAAAACTTTAATATCATCTGCCGCTGGGAACTCTGATGCCAATTCTCCCAGATACTGCACTAAGTTATATGTAAAACTATCGTAATTATCGATAACTATAATCAAAGCTTATCATTCCTGGTTTTACGACTGATCAGTTGCAAAAAGCATAGATAAGTATCTCATGCTATTTGTTCATTAGGTGTAAAAATAATGTTGACGTAGACGTGTAAGTATGAAGTGGCTACTCTACGGCCATTTTCTAAAGATTACCAAGTAATCCTTTAGCCAGGATGCTTGGCACGTTGGCGTAGCCCGTCGTAGACATCGCACGATTTAAATTTTAAATATATTCTGCAAACCGGATTCGGACAGAGTGTGATTCTCTTAATGAGTCACTTAGCGATGCCTAAATCACGTCTACAAAGCCGATATAATTAACTTTACCAGAGGAGGAAGCAATAGCGTACCTGCTACTAGCATCGCTACGAAAGCAGAGACAAGCACTGCACCAGCCGCACAATCTTTAGCAATTTTTGCCAAATCATGGTATGTCTGCTTAACGGTTAAGTCCACAACGGACTCGATCGCTGTATTTAGTAACTCTAATGCTAAAACTAAACCACTAGTTATACCAATTACCGCTATTTCTACCGCTTGTAGATGCAAAAAAACGCTTAAAGCAATAGCTAAAGCACAAACACTTACGTGGATGCGAAAATTACGTTGAGTTTGAAAACTATAGCTGATTCCAGCCCAAGCATATTTAAAACTAATAAATAAATTAGAGGCTACTTTCCAGGAGAATTCCCGTTCGTCAGACACCAGTGTTTGTAACGAGGTAGGCGTTGGTGATGGAGAAATTTTTTGCGACATAGACTTAAAAACACAAGAACAGAGTTGCTACAGTGGGAATATTCGCCGATCTTAATGGCAGAATTAACTTTGAGGCAATCTTTAAGCAATTTTCCACAGAAGTATTATAAAAGTATTACCCAAAATTAACATTAAGAGATACTTCAATTACTGCTATTCCATGTCAATAGCAATACCTATTGCATTCAGCAATCCCACTTGCTGTTTTAACATTCGCTCCAAACTTTTTTCATCAGGATGATCCCAGCCCAACAGATGCAATAAACCGTGAGCAGCTAACCAGGCTAGCTCAGTTGATAAGCTATGTTCCTGTTGTTGAGCTTGGCGTTGTGCTGTATCTACAGACACAATAATATCACCTAAGTATAATGGGACAGAGGCAAGCATTTCTTTGCTTTGAGGAAAATCCACTTCCAAAGCAGCAAAGGCTAAAACATCTGTCGGCTTATTTTGCTGACGATATTGAGCATTCAGTTCTTGAATTTGCAAGTCATCTGTCAAACGCAGCCCGATTTCATAACTTGGCGCTGGTGGAATCTGAGGCTGAAGTATTTCCAACCAGCGATTAAACCAGTTTTCCCAAGTTTCAGGGGTAATTCGGTCATCAGTCTCGTCAATTTTTACAGATGTTGTCGGGGACAACTCATAAAAATACTCCTCCACATATAGTTCAACTCTCAGGGGCACACAGTCTCCTTGTCTGAGGTTTACGATTTGTCGTTAAGACTGTCTTTTGTCCTTTGTCATCGGTCATCTGTCCTTTTAAATATAATTAATGACTAATGACTAATGACTAATGACTAGTTTAGTGAGTGAGGTAAGCAAGACCAACAAGCAGAGCTAAAAGCCCTACAGCAGTCAATCCAAAATGCTTTAGGGAAGTTCCACCCTTCCGCACCATGTTTCGCATGGCGAGTTTAACGTAGCTAGGTTGAGGTTCTGTTGAAGGTGAGTTGCTCATAGTTATTTGTCTACAGACTCTTTTATAACTGTAACAGTTGGTCTGGGATAGAATGGCGATCGCCCATATATTGCTAAGGCGTTTCACACAGAAACGCCTTAGTAATCGGGATGTTATGTAATGAATGCCTCTATGCCTGACTGTTTTCTACTAGTTTATTTTCTTGGCGCAGATAAGCTTGAATGAATGTATCAAGTTCGCCATTCATTATATCACCAATCGCTGTTGTTTCCGTGTTTGTACGTAAATCTTTCACCATTTGGTAAGGATGAAACACATAGTTACGGATTTGATTTCCCCAAGAGGCTTCTACCATATCGCCACGAATTTCGGCAATTTCTTGGGCGCGTTGCTCCTTGGCTATGACCAACAGCTTTGCTTTGAGGCGATTTAGGGCTTTTTCTTTATTTTGCAGCTGCGATCGCTCTTCTGTACAGCGCACGGCAAGACCCGTGGGCAGGTGAACAATCCGCACTGCTGTTTCTACTTTGTTGACATTTTGCCCACCTTTACCACCAGAGCGAGTTGTGGTGATTTCCAAATCTTTATCTGGAATATCCAATTGCACAGAGTTATCAATCTGCGGCATTACTTCCACCCCAGCAAAACTGGTTTGTCGCTTACCGTTAGCATTAAAAGGGGAAATCCGCACTAAGCGATGTGTACCCATTTCCGAGCGCAAGTAACCATAAGCATAGCGACCGGTAATTTCTAGGGTTGCCGATTTAATTCCGGCTTCATCACCCTCCGACTCTTCAGCTAAAGTTACCTTATAGCCGTGAGCTTCGCCCCAACGGGTGTACATCCGCATCAGCATAAATGCCCAGTCTTGAGCATCTGTGCCACCAGCACCAGCAGTAATCGTCAGTACAGCGCCTTCAGCATCATAGGGCCCAGAAAGTAACTGTTGTAACTCCCACTGATCCAGGTCACGATTGAGTTTAGTGATGGTAGATTCGGCTTCTTGGAGTAGTGCCTCATCGGTTTCTAACTCCAATAATTCCACAACTGCCTTAGTATCTTCGAGATTGGCGTGCCAGCGATCGTATTGCTGGAGGTGGGCTTTCAGGTCGTTGAGTTCTTGCAGAGTTTGTTGGGCTTGGGTTTGGTTATCCCAAAATTCTGGTTGAGCTGATATTTTTTCGAGGTCTTGAATTTTGGCTGTCAGTGCAGGTACGTCAAAGATAGTCCTGGGTTTTACCCAGGCGGCCAGACAACGTTTCGATTTCGCGTTTGAGTTCTAAAACTTCCATAGTGCTTGCTGTAATGATAGATAGAGCGCTTTAAACTGGAAAATTGCTCTTTATTCTACTTATGTTTCTTGATTTTAGCTGTAGTTGAGCAAATTTTTTCTGCACTACTTATATAAGTTACAAAAGTGACTTGAAATTATCAAGCGCTTCTTAGCTCACTGAAGTAGTGTGATTTAGCTGTTGCAGATAGGCTTTGATAAAGAAATCAATTTTACCGTCTAATACCTCTGTCGCAGCAGGTGTTTCTACATTGGTACGTAAATCTTTCACCTTGGTGTAAGGATGCAAGATATATTCACGGATGAGCTTGTTGGATAGAGATTTTATCTGTCGGGGTTGAATTTTGTCAATCTGGACACCTTGGGCTAGTGCGTAGGCGTAGCCCGTCGTAGACATCGCAAACAGTTTACTCTTGAGAATAGCCAAGGCTTTCTCTTTGTTTTGCAGCTGGCTACGCTCTTGGTTACAAGATACACTAATCCCAGTCGGAATGTGAACCATCTTTACGCATGTTTCTGTTCGGTTGACATTCCCCCGATGGTGATAAAAAGTAATTTCCAAATCTTTCTCTGGAATCTCAAAATCAATAGACTCATCTAAAATCAGGCTGACTTCTACACTGGCTAGGCAAGTATGCCGTCTGCCATTGCCATGAACAGGAGAAATTCGCTCTATTCTTGCATGAGTTCCTTGTTCTGATTTTAGTCAGCCATAAGCATAACGCCCTGTAATTTCTAGGGTGGCATGTTTAAACCCTCCTAAATCACCTGCTGACTCTTCCACTAGATACACTTTATGGTTATGATTTACTGCCCAACGATGATATAGCTGTAATAACATAGCTGCCCAGTCTTGGGCATCTATACTTCCAACCTCAGCCGTAATTGCCAAGAATGCCCCCTTTTGGTCGCAGGGGCCGGACAGGAATTGTTCTATTTCTACTGTTTCAAGTTCTTGCTGGAGTTGGGTAAGGTTGGTTTGCGCCTCTTGCAATAATTCTTCATCAGCAGATAATTCTAGTAGTTCTAGTGCAGCTTTGATATCTTCTAGGATGAAGTGCGATCGCTGATATTGTTTCTTCTTAGCGTTGAGGTATTCAATTTCTTGAAGTTTCTGATAGTAAGTGACAGAATTATGCCAGAAAGTAGGTTGAGAAATTAATTGATTCAACTCTTGAGTTTTTGCACTCAGTTCTGGGAGGTCAAAGACAGCCTTCAGCCTTGGTCAAGATATTAGACAACCTTTTTACTTCAATTTTGATATTTAAGAGTTCAAGCATAGTTTTGCTCACTTGAGGCTTAACTTATCTATATATCCTACTATTAAAACGATGAAAAACCCGTGGTTGCTAAAAATTCAACCACGGGTTTTATTTTATAAAACTTTACTTGTCTTAGTGCCTACAGACAATTAATCGCGGCCATTGATGGCAATTAGCAACCGCAAGATAAAGACAAACAAGTTTATGTAAGTTAAGTACATCGACAAAGCAGCAGGCAAATATTGGTCATCGCTGTAAGTGCGGGGCAAGATGTAGAAATCGACAACAGAAACCCCAACAAACAGGAATACTCCTAAACCGGAGATGGCGATTTCTAACCAATTTGGCGTGTAAACACCAAACATAGCAAACCCGAATTGCGCTAAACACACAACCACCAAGGCAATGACACCAAGATTGATGGTTTTCGTCAAAGCCATGCCATCTTGTTCAGAAAGATTTGAACCAATTTGACGGGCAGCAATAAAGGTGACACCACAACCAAGGGCAGCTAACCCAATGCCTTGAATGCCAACGCCTTGGGATCTCAAAGCGACAAATACCAAGCCACTGAGAGTATATCCAGACAAGAGGCTGTAGGTTGCCAACAGAGGTAGTGCAAGACCCTTATTACCTTTTTGGGCAACATTTTGGGCAACAAAGAACAAAATTAACTCCAAAATCACCGCACCAATGAAGGTGGGAAAGAATATTTCGGGGTTAGTACGGATAATTCCTAAACCACCGTAGGTTCCTAATGCGGTTAGCACCAATCCACCACCGACGTAGGGGAGGGCGTTGGCAATCACGTTTGGGCCAACAAGGGCGTGAGATTTAGCCTCACGGATAGCTTCACGAAAATTACTGGTATTGCTCATATTGAAAAACTGTTTTTTAGGAAAACGTTCTGCTTATTCCTATTCTTACCAATCTTTGCCGTTAACGGACAAGGATTTAATATCGTTGCCAAATCTGAAGGGCGGCTTTGTTGTTGAAAATTAGAGTCGTCAGTTTTTGAGGATTTCACAGCATCTTTAGTACTGATAGCATACTCTTTACCCTTGATTGCAACCTATTTTGCAATTAATTCAATACCGATCCAATACTTGTCGGGTTTTGGGGAAAAGGGGAAAAACCTTTAACCTAAACCCAGTAACCTTTTCCCAAATCCAATTCCGAGTTAAAAATCCACAAAGCGTGCAGTATTGACTACCGATCCACTTGCACTCAGTATGACAGATGACTATTAGGTAAGTGATGCATTTTTCAGCATAAATAGCTAGTTTTTGTTGCAAAAGCTAAAGATTATTTACCATTCAACAGTTATATAAAAAGCAAAAATCACCTGTGACAAAGAGGTTCGCAAAATCATGCGTACAAATACTGAATTGTGGAGTTAGACCCCTAACAAGTTCAGTGAAACGACGATGGCTTATTCTTCCCTGACTCAGCAAAATAATAACAGCTTAGAAGAAAATATACGCAGCTCCATTTTCTCAGGAATAGGAGTTACAACAAAGGTAATTTATATGGCAACAAGTGAGTCCTCTTTACGAACTGATGGTATAGAATTATTGCACTTGTATCACCAGAATCCATCTATTAAACTTCGTAATAAACTTGTACAGTTACATACTGGCTTAGTACGGAAGATGGCTCATAAATTCAGCCATCAATGCAATGAACCTTATGAAGATTTAGAACAAATTGGGTATTTTGGTTTGATTAGAGCTATTGAGCGTTTCGATCCCAGCCAAGGATATGCTTTTAGTTCGTTTGCTGTGCCATATATTCGCGGTGAGATGCTGCACTTTTTGCGCGATCGCAGTACTCTATTAAAAATTCCTCGTCGTTGGCAAGAATTATATAATGAAGGACAAAAAATTCGCAAGGACTTGTCAATCTCTTTAGGTCGCCCGCCCAAGGATGCTGAAATTGCCAGCCAACTTCGGGTATCTGTACAAGAGTGGCAAGAAACCAAGTTAGCTGCTCAAAACCGTATGCCCTTGAGTTTAGATGCAACCGCAGTTAACTATGTTGATTGCCAAATAACCTTAGGTGAGGCACTTCCTTGTCCTCGTTCTCATGTGCTTCTGCAACAAGAAGAAGAACGCCAACAACTTCAAGGCGCAATCAATATGTTGGAAGAAAAGCCCCGTATGGCAGTTGAAATGGTATTTTTGAAGGAACTTTCTCGCAAGGATGCAGCTAAGAACATTGGTACTAGTCCAATGACAGTAACCCGCTATCTGCAAAAGGGAATTCAAGATTTGATTTGCTATTTACAACCACAGGTAATGCCTACTGGCTCGTAGTCATAGCTAAGTCAAAAATCCAATGACAAATGACAAATGACAAATGACAAATTATCTAGATTTTAAATCAGCGATCGCACCTTTGGTCATAGCAGCAATAGCTTGATCTGTCGCTTTCGGCAAATGATAATATTTACCGCCTGCTGTTTGCGATAATTCTTTAGCAAACCCAGTAGACACAAATTTACTTTCTGTATCAATTACTAATAGTTGCATTCCTAAAGCCCGGATTCTCGCAGCAATTTCTAATAATTCTCCTTTGATATCTGGCTTTTCTCCTGGTTCTAGCTGTTCGCCCAAAGAACGCGCTAAAGGAATATTACCTCGCCCATCGGTGATTGCTACAAGGACAACTTGCCCAATATCTCCACTCATCTGAGCATTTAAGCCGACGCGCACAGCTTGAGTTAAACCATGTGCTAAGGGCGAACCCCCACCACAGGGCAACCTTTCTAAACGGTTACGCGCCAAAGCAATAGAACGTGTTGGAGGCAATAATACCTCGGCCTGTTCTCCTCGGAAGGGAATTAATGCTATTTGGTCGCGGTTTTGATAAGCTTCAGTCAATAGTTGCATTACTGCACCTTTAGCCGATTGCATTCGATTCAGTGCCATTGAGCCAGAAGCATCTACCACAAATACTACCAACGCCCCGGCTTTACGTACCAGGCGTTTCGAGCGAATATCAGGCTGTTCGACAATAACTTTTCTATCTGGTTGTCTTTCTCTTCGTGCTTTTTGATAAGGAGCCGCAGCTCTCAACGTGGCATCTACTGCAATGCGTCGCGCTTTCCCTTTGGGCAACATTGGCTTAATGTAGCGTCCCCTGTCATCCGAAAAGATGACACTGCGACTACCAGATTTACCTTGCCGCTTTGCTGTTTGAGTAAAGTAAAGCACGCTGTCATCAAGAATTACCCCTTCTGGATCGAAGATAAACTCTTCCGGGATACTGGGCGGTTCTTGCTCTTGATTTTCTTCCTGTTCTTCCTGTTCTTCTTGTTCCTCTTCTGATTCGTCTTGGGGTTCTTCTTGATTTTGTGGCGGCGGCGGAGGCGGAGGTGGTGCTTGATCTGGTGGTGGTGTCTGCACAACTGTGGCGCGTGGTACAATTACCAGTTCCACCGCACGGCGCAAATCTTCGGCATTAACTGTTGTTCGTCCCTCTAAAGCTGCGGCGGCTTTGGCAACCCGCGTGGCGAATAACTCGGCCCGATGTCCCTGAACTCCGCCGCGAATTGCCTCATCTACTAAGTAGGCAATTTGTTCGTGGGTGATGATTACTTCTTTCAACCATTCCCGCGCCAAGATGATTTGGGTTTTGAGAGAGTCTAAATCTTCGTTATACTGTTCGAGAAAGTCTTGGGGAGATTTAGAATAAGCGATCGCTTGATCGACTGCTTCTACTCTTTGATCTAAGCCGAGTACACCATCAGCAGAGAGTGCGATCGCAATTCTATCTAGCAAATGCTCTCGTAATCCGCCTTCTTCTGGATTGTAGGTAGCAATAAATAGGGATTTGCACGGATGCTGAAAACTAATCCCTTCCCGTTCGATCTGGTTGCGTCCCTCAGATAATACTGTTAAAAGTTGATTTGATATTTGGTCATCTAATAAATTAATTTCGTCTACGTACAGTACACCCCGGTTTGCTGTAGCGAGTAACCCAGGCTGAAAAATCGTATCACCTTGTTTTACCGACTTTTCAACATCTACTGAACCGAGGAGTCGGTCTTCGGTGATACCTAGAGGAATTTGCAAAAAAGGCGCGGGAATGATTTCGACGGGAACATCTTGAGTGTCTTTGTCTGCGTACTCCGCCAACAGTTGATCGTCCCATTCTTCGGGGCGATTGGGGTCGCAATTGCTGATTGAACCTTTGACAACTTCAATCGGTGGTAGTAGAGCGTGGATAGCACGAGCCATTACAGATTTTGCCGTACCGCGACGACCTGCGATCGCCACTCCTCCCAAACCAGGATCAACTGCGGCTAACAGTAAGGCTAATTTAATTGCTTCTTGACCGACTACGGCTGTCAAGGGAAAAGCAGTGATGGTGGGATTGATAGTAGGCGCAGGCATTGTTTGCTTTCATAGCGAGTCTCGGCTTTTAGCATACCAATTTCTGACACATTTAGAATATAAGTGCGATCGCCTCTGGTGAGCGGTTATCGCGATCGCATTTCCCTTGGGAGGAAGATTGATGAGTATTGCCCAGGCTAAACGCTTCACAATAGCTGAATACCACAAGCTTATTGAATTGGGCTTTTTCCATGAAGATGACCACAATGATAGCTGCTCAATTTAACGAAAGAGGTGGAAATAAAATCAAAATTATATATGGTGCTGTTACTACCGATACTATCTGGCAATTTCTCAAGCTTGAAAGTAATGTAGTTTCGATTGATTTGAGTGAATATTATATTAAGGATATTAAGAAAATTTTAGGTATTTTACATGATGCGATCGCTCAAAGTAAATCGTAAATTATTTATTAAATAAAATATTATAAAATATTTATATTTTACAGTTAACCATATTTTAAAATATTGAAAGTAAATATGGTGATTTAAATAAATGTATTGTGTTACTTAATCAAGTGATATCCTTGTTTTGTTTACTTAATTTATCTCTCGAATGAGGTAGAGTTTTCGCTAAAGTATTATTCCTAACAGCTTATAAATATATAGGTATCGAGTCGTTGGGTTTACGGTTCTGGAAAAATAAGATGCTTGACACACAGATTAAGCCCATGTTAGATATATAACAACGGCAGCAAAACAAATGCACTCTAAAACAAAACTCGACAAGTGCAAATTATTGATTGTTGTCTAAGAACGTAGAATCCCTAGCTTACCGCTAAGTATCGCGTTATTCCTTCGGCTGAACATTCAGCCTGATGTCAGGTCAATTCATTGATTAGACTATCAGCGTAAAAACGATATATTTGGGTGAATGTTCGGCGGAATAAATAACCTGATACTTAGCAGTAAGCCAGGGATTTTGCTTTCTTAGACTAGAAATCAATTAAATTTGTAAATAGAGAGCCTAGTGAGGAAAAGGGAAATACTTTTTAGTATAAATCTCTTTGATAAAGCTAGGCTGCTACTAGATATGTAATTTGTTAAAGCTGTCCGGTTTCCTTAAACCAACTCTGGACATACTCAAATGACAAGCTATCATCTACCCTCCAAAAAACAAGCAAGCCAGAAAAAAGATTATACTGGCATTTTTTGCGATATTCAGAACGTTCCCTCAATCATAAAATTCGCTAGTTTGGTACTGCAATTTGCAAAATCTAACGGGGCTGTATCGTGCAAAAATATTTATTACAATTCACAGCGTCAAGACCAAATAGCTTCCTCAAATAAGCTAAAAGAGCTTGGTTTTAGATGTGTTAATATTCCTGACACCTCAAAGAATAGTGCAGATAAACGACTTAAAGATGACTGTTATGAAGCAGTTGCTTTTAATTCTTCTCTAAAGAATATTATCCTATTCTCAGGAGACAAGGATTTTGCTGTATTAATTTCCATTCTCAAAGCTATGGGTAAAAAAGTCATGGTCTTTGCTCAACGAGGTAGTGAGAGCCAAAAGTTGATTAAACTGGTTGGGAATGATAATTTCTACTTTGTAGATGAATTACCTGAGCTAGTTGACAATAGCAATAAGACTCAACCTCAAAACACAGCTATTGTGTCTCAGATTAATTACAATGAGGCTATAGAGTATCTAATTGAAGCTATCAAAACTGCCTTAAGCCAAGGTAAGCCCACCGTATTTGGTCGCATTGATAGATTGATGCGTCAACGTTTTGCGAATTATCAAGGATACTTATCTATTTCTACAGATGATGGCAATAAATTTAAGAGTTTTACCCAGTTTATTGACGTTGCTGTAAAGGATGGTAAAGTTCAAAAGCAAGGTCAGGAATTGTTTTTAGTTGAATTAGACAAACTAGCTGCTTAAAAGAGATTTTAAAAACCCAGTTAAGTAAAGGCTGGGTTTTTCCTAACACCGCTATTTGCGGTTTTTTTATGTCTGAAGATAATAGCACTCGTAAACTTTCCCAATAGTCAACTTTCGCAACAAAACACAAAATAAAAATGCACAAACTTCTAATATTTCATAATGAAAAACTTCTACGCCGTGCGCTTACCCACCGTTCTTACGTCCATGAAAACCCCAGAGAAGGCGAACATAATGAACGCCTAGAATTTCTCGGTGATGCTTTGTTGAATTTTTTAAGTGGCGAATATCTCTATAGTCGTCATACAGAAATGGGAGAAGATGAATTAACCCGGCGGCGTTCGGCGTTGGTAGATGAGAAGCAGTTGGCAAAGTTTGCTGAAGAGGTGGGTTTAGACTTTAGAATGCGGTTAGGAAAAGGTGCAATTAGAGATGGAGGCTACCAAAATCCTAATTTGCTCAGTAGTACATTTGAAGCAGTTCTTGGTGCTTACTATTTGGATAATGATTCTAATATTGAAACAGTCCGCGCAATTATAGAACCACTATTTGATTCTGTAGATCCTAAGCATATAATTGTGCCTCGTTCTAATGTAGACTCAAAAAACCGCTTTCAAGAATGGGTGCAACGCAACGTTACTCCAAATCCCCCCAAATACTTTACAGACCAAATCGGAGGCCCTTCTCATGCACCAGAATTCATCGCCAAAGTATTAGTAGATGAAAAAATTTACGGAGAAGGTAAGGGACGTAATAAAAAAGATGCAGAAAAAGCTGCTGCTGAAGATGCACTAGCTAAGTTGAAAAAACAAGGTTTGTTATAGAGTTTATGGGTTCATAAATTTTGAGAATTTTAAAATTAGAAGCTTTCTAACACTGAAAAAACGTAAAAAAATGAGGATGGTATACTCCACCCTCATTTTATTTTTTGTCACTTTACTCCTTTCGAGATGTAGCCAGAAAAGAGTCAAATATTATAGTTGCGGTACGTACTGCTGTTTCTCTGGTACTTCAGTGTACTCAGCCACAATCTGGCGGAATTCTTCGCCGTCAATGGTTTCTTTTTCAATGAGCAAATCTACTAAGCGATCGGTGACAGTGCGATGGTCACGGATGATCTTCTTAGCATTGTCATAGCACTGCTCAACAATTTCTCTGACTTGTCCATCAATGCGGGAAGCGATGGATTCGGAATACTCAGATCGGGTTGTCCAGTCACGACCCAAGAATACTTCTCCCTGCTGGCTTTCTAACGACAGTGGCCCTAAGTCGGACATCCCGAACCGAGTCACCATTTGCCGTGCCATTCCCGATAACTGTTGCAAGTCTCCACCAGCGCCAGTTGTGACTTCCGCAGCCCCAAAAATCACCTCTTCAGCGGCGCGACCACCCAAAGCACCAGTAATTCTGGCTTTCAACTGAGAACGAGAAATTAATCCCTGTTCTTCGTTGGGTGTAAACCAAGTTAAACCCTGTGCTTGTCCCCGTGGAATCAGAGTAACTTTCTGTACTGGGTCATGGTCTTTTAACAAAGTTCCAACTAAGGCGTGTCCGATTTCGTGGTAAGCAATCAAGCGCTTGCTCTTGCTGTCCACCAAAGGAGTACCTTCCATGCCTGCGACTACCCGATCCACTGCATCATCAATTTCGCGGAGGGTGATCGCTTCTTTGCGTCTTCTAGCAGTGAGAATTGCTGCTTCGTTGAGTAAGTTGGCTAAGTCAGCACCAGTAAATCCAGGAGTGCGGCGAGCGATCGCATCCAAGGATACACTTGCATCTAATTTCTTGTTCCGTGCATGGACTTGCAAGATTTCCAAACGCCCTTTGATATCGGGTGCATCAACTGTTACTTGGCGGTCAAAACGACCGGGACGTAACAAGGCTGAGTCTAGTACATCGGGACGGTTGGTAGCAGCAATAATAATGATGCCTGTGTTACCTTCAAACCCATCCATTTCAGTGAGCAATTGGTTGAGGGTTTGCTCTCTCTCGTCGTTACCGCCGCCGATACCAGCGCCCCGTTGCCGTCCTACGGCGTCGATTTCATCGATGAAGATAATACAAGGGGCATTGTCTTTAGCTTTCTTGAACAAATCGCGGACGCGGGATGCACCCACACCTACGAACATTTCCACAAATTCCGAACCGGAAATACTGAAGAAAGGTACGCCTGCTTCACCTGCGATCGCTTTTGCGAGTAAAGTTTTACCAGTTCCAGGAGGCCCAACTAACAGCACTCCCTTGGGAATCCGTGCGCCTACAGCCGTAAATCTTTCTGGCTGCTTCAGGAAGGTGACGACTTCTTGCAATTCTTCTTTAGCTTCTTCGATTCCAGCTACGTCGTCAAATTTGACGCCGGTTTTTGCCTCCATTTGGAAACGCGCTTTAGATTTGCCAAAGTTCATTGCTTGACCTGGACCGCCGGGGAGGTTGCTAGAACGCCGGAACAAAAAGAACAACCCAGTAATCAATAAAACTGGAAAAATGAGATTACCCAACAATCCCCAAATTGCACCATCATTGCGCATGGGGTGAGCATCAAAACTAATGGCTTTTTCTTTGAGCTTGCTAATTAACTCAGGAGCGTTAACAGGCAAATCCACACGCCACCTTTGGACATGATTTTCCAGGTCTGGATCGCGGGCTTCTATAATTGCTGTCCTACCGCCTTCGTAAAGATCCACACTGTTGACGCGATCGCTGTCCAAGTATTCTAGAAAGCGACCGTAAGTCATGCGGGTATTAGCTGTATTCTTACTCATGTCAGCAGGAGCGCCTGCAAACGCCCCTTGCCAGAAGAAAAAGCCAATTACCAAAGCCGGCAACGTCCAGAGTGCTACGACTTTCCAAGAGAATTTCATTTTAATTTGCCTCTAGATGCCTATACAACTCGTTAGCTCTAGTAACCGAATGTTCATCACTCTGTCACTTTAAGCTGTTAAACGGATGTTTATAAATCCATTTTGTTTAATTCGATCTCTTAGATGCACTGCCATAAGCCGATTAGAGCATTATGGCGATGCCAACAAGAATCTTAATCAAAGTTAACTTAATTTTAATACAATATCGCACGAGAAAAGGGAGCGCAACGGGATGCAAAGACAGAGAGAATTTCTCCAGAATGCTCCTCGTATCGTTCCAGCCGCTCTGAATCATGATTCTATTTAGGGAGAGGCGATGAATCGCGTCTGTACAAGAGTGGGCGAAATGAGGGAGCAGGGGAGAAATCAATTCAAAATTCACTCATTCAAACATTTTAGAACTTCTGCCTTCTGCCTCCTGCCTCCTCTTTCCCAATGCCCAATGCCCTACTTTACTTCTGTAATTTTTAGAGTGTAAGGAAGATACTTGCCCTTTTCATAGGAACCAACCCAAATTTGGTAACTTCCAGGTAGCCATTCACCAACAATGCCAGCATTTTTGCCATCAAAATCGTCATTGCACCAAGTACCACCGGGCCCTTTGATAATCATGGTGGTGTCTTCAGGGCTTTGCACTTGCAGCTTTAGGTAGTCAAATTTACTTGTTAACGCTAATGTGTGGTCTGGTGTTTCATCCACAAATCCGGTACAAGGGCCAGTGGCTGTTTCGCTTCTGCCACCTACTTGACTCCCAGATATTGAGCCACCACTCATCCCGCGAACTGTCAGGGGGTCTGGCGAAAACTGAGGGCTAAGGGTGACATCTCCAAATATCGTTGGCGCTTCCTGAGCATCAACCGCAGCATTAACTGTCGATGTGATGAAGAGCGTAACTATCATAAACGATAATCTCATCCCTCTATTGAGCGCTTTTGTAGGCATTTTAATTACGTTTGCTTCTAAGTGTTTTTGAAGACATTAATTTTACACACCAAGTTCCCAACATGAGGAGAATTGACTACCTATTTTAGATTTGAAACTGGGGATAATTCATTAGTAATTAGTCAATGATTTCTTGTTCTTATAGTTGCTCTACCTAATGGATAGGGGCACACATTTGTACGCCCCTAAAATCTGAAATATTTCTAAAATCTGGAAGTAATCGCTACTTAGCTTCCGTTATAGCCCGACTCAAGCGCGGTTTATCCAAACCAATCTGATTTAGTAGTAACCAAGATTGGATCAAGTCGGGGCCATGAACATCTCCAGTTAAAGCTGCTCGGAGCGATCGCATCACTAAGCCTTTTTTGACTTTCTGCTCTTTGACAACTTGTTTAATAATCTCCTGGGCGACAGCTTCCGAGAGTTGCGGCTGATTTTCTAAAGCTGTGACAATCGCTTCAAGGACAGCAGCAGAACCTTCTTGCTTCAATTGTGTACTGCCTTCTTCGCTAAATTCAACTGTGTCGTTAAAAAACAGTTGACCTTGAGGTACTCCATCTAGCAGGCGAGTCAAACTCTGGCTAATCAAAGTTACTAGCTGTTCTAACCAGGGGCGATCTCTTCCACCATCAAATTTATAGCCAGCCGCTTCCCAAAAGGGAATGAGTAAATCTGTGAGTTTATTTACTGGCGTATTGTGGATATACTGACTGTTCAACCAATCCAGCTTGTCCCAGTCAAACTTTGCACCTGCTTTATTGACGCGCTCAAAGCCAAATTCTTTAGCTGCTGTTTCTAAGGTAAATATTTCTTGCGTCGAGTCTGGTGGCGACCAACCCAGCAATGTCATGTAATTTACCAAGCCTTCAGCAGTAAAGCCCATTTTCTGAAATTCAGAAATGGAAGTGACGCCATCCCGCTTAGAAAGCTTGCGCCCTTCCATATTCAAAATTAATGGCGTATGGGAAAACTCTGGAATTTTTGCACCCATCGCTTCATACAGCAGAATTTGTTTGGCAGTGTTGGCGATGTGGTCTTCTCCGCGGATGACGTGGGTGATTTGCATATCGATGTCATCCACTACAACAACAAAGTTGTATAAAGGTTGACCGCTACCCTCTTCTGAGGCGCGGGCGATGACCATATCACCACCTAAATCACTACCTCGCCAAGACATCTTTCCTCTTACTAGGTCGTCCCAGACAATTTCCCGCCCATCTTCGATTTTGAAGCGAATTACAAAAGAACGACCTTCTGCTTCAAAGGCGGCGCGTTGTTCTGGGGTGAGGTTGCGGTGACGGTTGTCATAGCGAGGTGCTTCGCCTCTAGCTTTTTGAGCTTCTCGGAGCGCCTCTAGTTCTTCGGAAGTAGTGTAGCAGCGATAGGCTAATCCTCGGTCTAGCAGTTTTTCTACTGCTTCTTTATAAAGATCCAGGCGTTGGGATTGGAAAAATGGCCCTTCATCCCAGTTAAGACCTAGCCAACGCAGTCCTTCAAGAATATTGTCGGTGTATTCGGGACGCGATCGCTCTAAATCTGTATCCTCTATTCGCAGTATAAATTTACCGCCGTGGTGACGGGCAAATAACCAGTTGAATACAGCCGTTCTTGCTGTACCAATATGTAAATTTCCGGTTGGACTCGGTGCAATACGGACTCTAACAGTCACAGTTAATTCTCTCTTTCGCAAAGCATGATAAATGTAGCTTATATTTAAATCCTGAATCCTGAGTCAACCTCTTTGGGTAATTCAGAATCTAATATCACCTAAGTTAAGTGATTCGCTACTCATAAATTTAGAACGGGACTGACGGGGCTCGAACCCGCAACTTCCGCCGTGACAGGGCGGTGCTCTAACCAATTGAACTACAGTCCCTTGTTTGGCAACTTTGCTATTATCACTATTTTTTTTCTACTTGTCAAGTGTTTCGGAGTCTGGAATTAGGAATGATTTTTATTACGTATTTTTTAGGTGCGAATTATACGTTAAACAGACCGTGATAATACAACCTGTGGCTCTGATTCCAGATGCTGCAATATTCGGGATTGCATTTGTTTATACTGCTGTTTCAATAGCTGTTTGCTCAATTGGGGTTGAGAAGTGGGTGGTAGACGATGACTCTGTTGCACCCAAGTTTTTAACATTTGCCGTTGAGTTGGCTCAATGCGGCTGCTGAGAACCTTGATGCAGGAATGTGGTGCTTCCAGAGTAAAGAAAATCAAAGGATACTGTTCATTTTCAGCCAGGAAACTTACCATCCTCAGATTTTGGGGATTTTGCATATCTAAGTAGCACGGTAGCCACTTAGGAGCGAATTGCTGATTATAGAGTACACTTACCCACAACAACATTGGGTGAGGGGATGTCACAAAGACAAACTGGTTATAACGGGTAGAAACCGCATAGTTTTTAATTTCTTGTTTAGATAACATCAACCATAGCGCTGTTATAGATCCTTGGGGAGTGTCTAGAAGCTGGGGAAAAACAATTTCTTGAATTGGTTTATTTTGAGGCCACAAAAGTTGCCGATAGCTTTGTTCTACAGTGATTGGTAATGCAGAATTTAAGGGAGACTTAAAGGTCAAGTTTGTAGGTAAAGTAGGACAATTAGACTGTTCTAGACTGTTTAAAACTTGTAAAATTTCAGCGATATTTTGAGGGCGATCGCTTGCTTTTTTAGCCAGACAAGCCATAATTAAATTATTTAACTTCTGAGGTATTTTAATAGTAGGTTTAACATCTGCGATCGTTTTCGGTGCTTCAAAATGATGTGCTTTATACCAAGCGCCAAAGTAATCAGTTTCTGTTTGCCAAGGTTTTTTGCCTGTGAGCATCTCAAACATCATCACACCCAGACTATAAATATCAGAGCGACTATCTAATTTTTCCCCATCTAGCTGTTCTGGAGAACAGTAGGGTAAAGTACCATTAAATCCGCTACTTGTACTAGCTGTTGATGCATAATTCAAAAATCTAGCAATACCAAAATCAAGAATTTTAACTAACTGGCCCAATATCGGATCGGGAATAACTAATATATTGGCAGGCTTGATATCTCGATGAACCAACGGACAAATTTTGCCATCAATGTTAATTCCTTGATGAGCACACTGTAAGCCCAAACAAATTTGGCGAGAGAGAGTCAAAAACATGGACAGAGATAGCGGAATTAAATCCTTTAAACTCTTACCACATAAATATTCCATGACGTAATATGGTTTTCCTTTCTCATTCACACCATAATCATACGCCCGCACTATATGTACGCTCTTTTGACTCAAGGCTGCACTCATTAAAGCTTCACGAGCAAAGTCTTGTTGCATCTTGGTATTAACAACAGTTTGAGTCAAAAACTTGATAGCAACTGGTATACCTCCTAACAAAACATCATTTGCTAAAAAAACTTCACCCATGCCACCGCTGCCAATTAATTGCTTGAGTTGATAACGATTGGCAAGCAAGCCCGTACTACTGGGAGATGTAGATAAGCTCTGATTCACTTTGTTCACCTTTGATGCTGAGTCCATTGAAAGTTAGCAATAAACACATAAAAATATTCTTAGTTAATGGTGGCAAGCATTTTGATTTTACTAGCAGAACTTCAACGACGTAATAGCATTTTCAAAAACATTTCCAAAAATTTATTTATCCAAGTTTTTAAAACTTCTGTCTCAGATTTTTGATGTGTGGCTAAGTTTCGTAATATGTCTAACTTCAGCTTTTCGTACTCTGCTTTTAGAATATTTTTGGCTTGACCAGGCAAAATAAATTCATTTGACTGTTGACTCATATCTAACCAATCTAAAAGTTGCTGACGCTGTTTAGCTGTGAGATTTAAAGTCGTTACATGAGAGCAATGAGTTGGCTCTTCTAAGGGGAAAAATAGTAAATGATAGTAGCCTACTTCTGCTAAACTACGTGCTATCTTTTGACTTTTGTTATCTTTTAAATCCAGAAAATAAGGCAGCCACTTAGTCGTAGAAGGTTGGGCGTCATACAGCACTGTTAACCACATTAGCATCGGATATACATTCATTTTACTAATAAATTCAGTACTATGTATTTTATCTAAAAATTTTGCAATCTCTTGTTTGGGCAACATTGCCCAAAAAGTTGGTATAGGTCTTTGAGAAGTCTGTAGTAAATGGGGAAAACCAATTGGTGCAATTGGTTTATTTTTAGGCCAATTTTTCTGCAAGCACTCTTTTTCTGATAGTAAAGTTGCGGGTACTAATTGAACTGGAAGCGAAACTTTAATAATGTTTGTACTATTGTTAGAAATAACATTATTAATTTGAACACTTACTTTTTCTAAATCTTCTAATATTTGGTTGATATTCTGAGGGCGATCGCTTACTTCTTTAGCTAAACAAGTCATTAATATTTTTTCTAATATTTCTGGTATTTTAACTTGCGGATTTACTTCTTCAACTGTAGGTGGCATTTGAAAGCGATGGGCTTGATACCAAGTACCAAAGGAGTTACTTTTTGTTTGAAATGGGTGTTTACCTGTCAGCATTTCAAACATTAATACTCCCAAACTATAAATATCAGAGCGGACATCTAGCAGTTTCCGCCCTTCCATGTGTTCTGGAGAACAGTAAGGCAAACTGCCAATAAAAGAATCTGTTAAGGTCATTCCACTTCGCTCTGTTAAAAACTTAGCAATACCAAAATCTAATATTTTAACAATTTCACCTTTTTTACTATCTTCAGCAATAAATATATTTTCTGGTTTAATATCTCTGTGAACAA
Organism: Nostoc sp. DedQUE07; assembly: GCF_034530975.2. Lineage (NCBI taxonomy): Bacteria > Bacillati > Cyanobacteriota > Cyanophyceae > Nostocales > Nostocaceae > Nostoc > Nostoc sp. DedQUE07. The sequence continues at coordinate 234,086 of NZ_JAVRCC020000003.1, forward strand.
TAGGGTAAATCTCTCCTTTAAGGCTGATACCTTGGTGGGCACATTGTAAGCCTAAACAAATTTGATTACAAATTTCTAAAAACTTCGATATTGTTAAAGGCTGAATTTTCAGAATTTGTTTGAGATTTTTTCCTTGAAGGTATTCCATTACAAAAAATGGAGTTTTATCCTCAGTAACTCCGTAACTTAAAATGCGAACAATATGTTTACTTTTACGACCCAATTGAGCGCCAATAAAAATCTCTCTGGCAAAACGTTGGGACATTTGTTGGTTTGACAAACTAAGTGATAAGATTTTGATTGCGATCGGCATACCGCCTTTAGCAGTATCTTCTGCTAGATAAACTCTACCCATCCCCCCTTTGCCAATCAAATCTCTGATTAAATAGCGATTGTTTAAAAAATGTCCGATGTAATCGTCTATTTCTGCCTTTTGCCCTACCATACTCTCAATTTTATTTTCTGGCATAAAAATCATTTATAAAAAATGTTATTGGCAAAATACTTTAATAAGTCTAGCTAATTATTAAATTTAAATCTAAGAGATATCCGAATTTTGAGAAAATTAATTATATGCTGTAAATATGCTTAAGCCCTCTGCAAAAGCTACTAAACATTGTGTAACATATTTATTAAGGAGTACGGTTGAGAAATTACACGTAAACTATAAATAACCTAGATAAAGTTACCTAGTATATTCAGTGAATACACAGGAATAATCAGAAATAACTAAATAGCAGTCAAGTTGCAATGTTTATGACGGGCTGCGCCTAAGCACCTTTATTTCTGTGCAATTAAAGCTTAAAATTTGGGAGTACCCGGCGTAATAATCTAATGAGGGGATTTTCAACTTTAAGTTGAAAGGCTAGTATCTGAGTGCGTTGTAGGGAGTTAAAATTATTATCACTGATGAGAATTAATGATTGTTGACCATTCGGTAGTTTTGGACCAAGAGTTAAGCCTTCGATGTTGTCTAGCAGTACATCTAGTTTTCTCAAATCTAACAACAGTTTTTTCTTAACTGGTTTAATATTTTTGAAATCAATTGCTAAAAGGCTATCAATATTATGAATATCATCGGCTTTTTCTAACGAAACCTGAAACAGAGAAATAGCAAATCCTAAACCAGTAAAAGACCTTTCTAAACTTAAAAAGTGTCCTTGATTATCAAGAGCGAGTAAATCGGGTAATCCACTAGCAAATTTGCCAATTAGATTTAAAAATGGTGTAACTGATTCAGTTTGGTAAAGAAATTCTTTTTCGGGTTGCTTGTTGAGCAAGTTGTATTGCAAAATCCTGCAAGGACTACCAATATTAGGTTTCGCTGCGACACCATCTTGAATCAGAGCATTTTCGGTGGCTGTGAATAGATGTTTATTATCGGGTGTGATGGTGAGGCTTTCAAAAGCCAAATTGTTGCGGATACCTTTTTGATTACTTTTATCTGGTAAAAATTTTTTTGGTATAGAAAGTGTTGCAATTTCTCTCCCAGAAGATAGTGAGAACTCTTTAATAAAAGGATTAATTAATTTTGCAGCATCACCTTCAGAAGATACAAACACAGTTGCTTTATTAGTTAATGCAATACCTTCTGTATCAGTTTCACCAGGGCGAAATGTTTGACTATTTTCATTTAATAATGTAGTAACACTGACTGGAATAATTCCATGTTTTTCTAGCAAACCTTTGCTCAAATCAATTTTTAATGTGTAGAAACGAGCGGCAGCTTTTTGTCCCCGGTCATCTGAAATAGCGTAATAAAGGTTGTTTTTGGCATTATATGTAATTCCAGATACACCTCCTACTTCAGTTTCTTTAAATATTAAACCTTTCTGTAAGGTTGCTTCTCCAATAAAATCTATACTACTAATTTCAACACTATTTGAAGAAAAGTTTGTGAATACAAGGCTAATAATTATAATTGGAATCAGCAAGTAAATAATTTGTGGAAATACGAAGATTTTTTTAAATATCTGCATAATTTTTATCAAATAAATATTTTTAGGAACAAACACTTATACATCCCTACAAATAAAATCAATTAAATAAATATAGCAAGGGACCGGGGACTGGGTGAAAAGCCTTTTTGTGTCTAAGTTTTATCGTCTGTTGATGTCCTAACTAACAAGGCTTGTGCTATAATTTAACAGATACAAGCCTGAAAATTCCGACAAATCATGTTTTTTTAACTTGGTGACAAGTCTGAGTAGGTGTTTCTTTTACTTAGACTTCTCAAAAAGTATTTGAATTTGAAAACCTTTAAAAAATAATAAATTACTTAAGCTAATCGTAAATCATACTCACTTTGGAAAAAGTTGACAAGCCAATCTTTCACTTTATGGGTGGCGCGGCAGTCATCTTCGTTGTAACGTTGGATAATTTCTAGTAAGGTGCGATCGCCTGTTTCTAACCATCGATCGTACCAGTAAATACACTTGGCACCACTGGCTTCTTTATCACGCCACTCAAATCCTATCCAACGAGCGATCGCTTTCAAGGCATAGCTTTCTACGGGCAATGCTACACTTTGGGTTAATTGTTCATAGACATCCACAAATCGATTCAGTACAGGACGCACTAAGGAGTGTGGAGTGCCGTAAAGTTTTGCCAACCGTTTGACTGTATCAAACTCGTAGACACAAAAATGATAAATTGGCGCTTCGGGATATTGCCAAACCAAATCTAAAAATTGCTGCCAAACTAATTCTTCGTCTTCTGGTTTGTCTGCTAAAAAAGAATAAAATTGTTCTGTATTAGCTTGTCTATTAACAACCAAAACCCCTAAAAGATAATCTAAATCTAAGTCTGGCTGGGCTTCAATATCAAAATAAAGCTCTATGGGCGCTGTAAATGTAATATCTTCTGTTGGTAGCGGATATGGTAGAATCAGCGGTCGTTTTTCTAGTGCAGATTGAGCTTGTACTAGCAATTTGGGCGCTACTTCGGTGTCAAAACCAAGTAACTTTTCTAAGCTGCTGGGACTGGTGTTAGCAAGAGATTCCAGTGTGGTAATGTCTAAGGCTTGGAGTTGAGTGTAGCGAAGGGGTGTTACACCTGGTAGTAGTGAGAGATGTTTTTCAGATTGAGCGATCGCATAACATTCAGTATACCAATGGCAAAAATTGCACTTTTGGCGAGAAATAAATACCTCTGGCGGATTCGGTAACTCTAATACTTGAATAAACTCTTCCAAAATCTGCTGCATCCGTGGTGTCCATTTGCATAGATCGACTGCATAATTTGTATTTTTGGTTCGCAATATGAGCAAAGCTGTTTCAGGTGCAACTCCCTGCACTGTTGCCAACACTTGGGCATGAAATGCAGCGACAACTTGATATTCTTGCTTAGGGCGCTTACCCAGTTCAATACTAGCTGGGACGTAGCTCCAATCTCCAAAATTTGATTGTCCCGGCTGTTTCACAAGTAAATCTGGACGACTTAGCAGGGTGTCTGCTTCCGAATAAGTTGCTAACAGTACTCCTTTATAGATGTACTCAACCCCACGCTGCATCAATTCTAAAGTTGCTTTCTCTCCCTTTTCCCAGTTTCCATAAGAATAATCTGGTTGGTAATAAGTCATCTGTGCCAAAGCACTCAACTGATGAGCGATTTTGTCCTGTTGCAGTTTCCGTAGCAACTCATTGGGAGCATCGCGCTGACTTTTGTCACCGTGGATATCTAGAAAAGGTCGGCGTTTACAGCGTTGGTATTGCAGTAGGAGTTCAGCATTGATTAGCATCCTTTTAAGTTAACAAGAATTAGCAGAATCTGGGAGTAACTGTGACAATTAAAATCTGGAAGTGGTGATAGCTTCTCTCGAAGACGCTTGGCGTAGCTTGCTTCCCCCTATGGGTACGGTGCGCTACACCAACGCGTCCACGCTTAATTTGCCGTTTATTTTATACTGTCAACAGCTAGAGCGTTTGCTTTTCTGCCAAATTACAATTCAAAGAGAGTAAAAATCACAGTTTGTCCATTATTACAAGGTTACATGACAAAACAACATCAGCCGGATCTCATCTGTAAACGTGTCACACAACGATCGATCGCACGAGCAATCGCAAAACTCTCCTCTTATCTTGACGATTAATTTGAGTGCAAAACGATTGCATAATTATCGACTCAAGAAGGCGGATTCAGTCAGGTGCAAAACTTTATTCTGCTAGAGAAGGCTGTACGAGCGGTTAAAACTGCGATTGTCTGAACAATATTTTCTAATCAAGCTGTTTTGATTTAAGTAAAAATAGTAAGAGTGAAAATGATGTGGGAATAATTTCTAAGTTGTGCTTAGTACAATGTCTAACCTAGTAATGAAAAGTTCGTAGTAAGCACTTTAGTGTTTACTACGAACTTGTTGACCTTACTAATTTAAACTTAACAGACTATAGCAATCCTATTTGATTTGTGAGAATTTTGGTGTTGACTGTCCTTTGTCATTGGTCATTTGTCCTTGGTTTTGTCTTATGAATGATTTAGGATTGCTATATTAACAAGGATTTTGGCCAACGCATAATTAATTAAAACTACACCGTCAGCTTTTATCCCTGCTTATTTTCTCCCGATATCTAACTGTACTTGCAATCCATCATTGTCACTGCCTGACTGAGCCGGTGTTAAGAAAACTGAAGTGTCTGGCTGTGATAATGATTCGTTAAAGCGAATTTGGGCTGGAGTTTTATTTTCTCTTCTATTATTGTTGGAAAGGCTTGCTGGATTAGTTTGCTCAAAAAAACTTTTAAAGTCATCTTGGGCTGTTTTTTGATCGATTCCAAGTAGAGAATCACCACTTAATCGATATTGTCCGGGATTTGAGTTTGATGCTGGTGATTGAGCGTAGGCTTGGCTTCCTAAGCTTACAAAGGCTGCCGTAATCCCCAAGAAAGCAATAACTTTGGCGTTCATTTGCTCGCTCCAAATTATTTTTAATATTGCTCGTCTATTATTCTCTGGGAAAAATATTTTGATTAACTCTATTGTTAGGTTCAACTATAATAATTTTATTGCGTATATACTTAGCGTGTCAATGATTTTTGCTATTTTAGGGATTAACAAGTTATAGCTTTGATATCTTTTGAGAAGTTGGATTATCTGGTTAAGTTTCTGAGCGATCGCAGTTAAAGTTCGTTGAGATATGCCAGGATTAAACCAGGGATGCCAACAGGTACAACCGCATTCCCTTTTTTAGTCGTTGACTTTTATTATCAGTGTTACAGGATAGCGATCGCACTGGTCATGCTGATTAAGTTTTTGCACTGGTATTGCGCCTGTTACTTATTACTCATTACTTATTACTCATTACCCATCATCAAACGCAAAGGAGCTTGTGAGGAATGCGGGAATATGTAGGCGCGTTAGCTTACCAGCAATACCAATCTAGATATTCAGTATGCCTTTAAGTATCCAGGGTGTATAGTAAATTCAGCGTAATTAAGCCAAATTGCAACCGAATTAGTTTATTTTGCTATGCCAAATGAGCTTTTACAAATTTTAGTACCTGCATTTATCGGTGCTGCTTCTGGGTATCTGATTAATCAATTACCCCCACTCAGAAGCTTTCGGGGTAGCTGGTTCTTGGTTACTGCTGTAGTGATTGAACTTGTTCTCTTGTCAGCAATTTGGGCATGGTTGTCTGGAGAAGTTGCAAAAACATCAAATATCAGAGGATTGGTTCAAATGATTGGTGCTGCCTTGGTGGGAGCCTTTTTAGTGAATATTCTTCAACTCATCTTCGGTAACGCTTGGAGTAGACAGTCTCCACAACCAACTCCCCCTCAGCCAGGTACAAATCCGAGAACTGTTGTCAGAGGGACACGGATGAAAGGGAAGGGAAATAAAGCAAAAATTACTAAAGGAGACGTTTGGGTAGAAGATACTCAGATAAACGGTGAAAACCAAGAGTTTTCTGTGACAGACGATGCTAATCCTCCGGCTTCTCCTCAGCAAAATAATCCTCCGAATCCATGATTATTGCTAATCGCACAGAGGAACTTCGACTTTTTGAGCAGATGGTGCAGGGGAGCGTTGCCAAACGGGTGCTACTGATTGAAGCTAAATCTGGTTTAGGTAAGACTCAGTTACTGGCACGTTTTAAGCATACTCTGCCTCAAAATATATTATCTGTGCAAGTGGATCTCAAAACAGCACAGCTAGGAATTCCTTATGTCTTTTCTTGTGTACGCAAACGTTTAGGAAATGAACGTTTTCCTCATTTAAACGCTGCTGTTGGGCAATATCTCAAATCGGGGATAGAAGTCTCTAATACTACGATGATTGGCAAAGATAATCAATTGAGCGTAGTTTTGTCTAATGTGGATGAGTCTACACGCAATTTTCGTTTGACTGAACTAAGAGAGGCATTCTTTCACGACTTGCGGAAAATTCCTCAAACATTAGTCTTTTTGTTTGATTCTTACGAAAAAGCCATTACCGAACTGGCAGACTGGTTAGGAGGCGAATTTTTAACTGAGGTTGTTGATACAGACAAATTAATTGTAGTAATTGCTGGGCAGGAAATTCCTCAACCGACAATTGAGTGGATGGATGTGCATCACTGTTGTCGTTTAGAAGCCATCTTAGATAAAGAGGCTTGGTATAACTACAGCCGAGACAATAAATTGCCCTTTAATCAAGATGAAGTGGGAATGGCAATACAGATATTAAAAGGACAACCTGCGGAAATTGTGAAAACCTTAGAATCGGTAGCAAGAGAACGGCAGTGAATCATGAGTTATTGCAAAAACTAGCAAAGGCACAAACAGATGAGGAACGCTCTTGGATTGTCACGGAAAGTTTGCTTTCGACGCTTTCGCCTGAGTTAGCTGCGGCTGTTTGGGCGGTAGTAGTGCCACACTGGTTTAATGCAGAGATTTTAGCAGCACTGCGCCCAGAATTGCTTTCCACATCATCTCAGCTTTATACAGAATTGCAAGCTTTACCTTTTGTGGAAGAGTTTCCTGATAGAGGGCATAATGTTCACGATTTGACGCGAAATCTGATGTTAAAACATTTGCGACAAGAACGTCGGGATGAGTTTATCACGTTGTCGCAACGAGCAGTTGAGTATTTTGGCAGTACCAATGAACAGCCAGAAACTCAAATTGAATGGCTGTATCACTTGATTGTAGTTGACCAGGAGTGGGAAGGCGGCGAGCTTTGGGATTTAGCCCAAAACTGGGACAATAATTTTCGTGTTGCCGAACTAGAATCGCTGATTACAGCATTATTAGAACAGGTTGCAGCAGAGCAAGTAGCAACTCCAGCGAAAGCAGAAGTTTATTATTGGGCAGGTAAAGCAAAGTTTCGAGTTTATCGAGCAACAGAAGCCTTAGAGCTATACGAAGCAGCATTGGCATTCTACCGCGACATTGGCGCTCGCTTGGGTGAAGCTAATACATTACAAGCTATCGGCATCTTGCAAGAAAATTTGACTTTGGGTTTAGAGTATTGTCAGGCAGCGTTAGAACTGTATACCCAAATTGGTACTAAGTATAGCCAAAGCCGTAATTTGATTTACTTCACATCTGAAATTCTCTTAAAACTGGGACGGCAAAAAGAGGCTGTAGATGCGCTCAATCGCGCTATTGACATTGCTAGAGAGATTCCATATCAAATCTTTGTAGAAGATGCCACAGCTAAACTCCGAGAAATCCAAGAAAATCACGATTTTCATTCACAAAATCATGAGTTTCATTGACAAAATCATGATTTTCATTCACAAAATCATGAGTTTCATTCACAAACTCACGATTTTCATTCACAAAATCACGAGTTTCGTTAACAAAATCATGATTTTCATTCACAAACTCATGATTTTTGCGCTAAATACTGAATTAACTGTTGTATTAAACACTAGTTTTTGAGGATTTTACTGAACTAAGATCCAGCTTTAGTGAGGCAAACTAGCTATAAAGCAGATAAAAACGATATATTTATGTCGCGTCAAAAACGTATATACCGCGTTCTAGAAAAAGCTGAATTAAGAACGGCGGGACTTAAAGCCATAGATCCGACTATAGATTTTGGCGATGGGCGCAACTTAGAAAGCATGACACAATTAATTGAGCAATACCGTACCAAGATAGATGCTTATAATACTGCTCTAGCCACGATCGACTCTTCTAAAACTGAGATGGACGAATTGGAGAGAACTTTAAGCGATCTAACTGAGAAAATGCTCATTGGAGTTGCTTTTAAATACGGTAAAGATAGCCGTGAATATGAGATGGCGGGTGGTGTTCGCAAAAGCGATCGCATCCGTAAAAGCACAGCAACACGCTTGAAAACGACTTCAGAGGAAGCAAATACTAAGAGTGCTACAACTGTATAGAAGCGCCTCAGACTTAAGTCTGCACTATTGAAATAAAACCTGTTTTTAACAGCTTTTTAGGCACGAACAAGAGTTATGCAAAGTAGAATAAGAACTGCTAATCGCTGTCATGCTTGAATGTTGCATTGTTTTGTTGTCTAGAAAAGCAAAGAAAGCAAAACTTCAGTGATTTTTATGCTGTGCATTTTAACTTTAGTCATCAGAAACTTTACGTAAGTCTATTGATGTAACTATAAGCAAACTCGGTAAAATTCGTGAGGTTTAACAGATAGACATTAACTAAGATTAGCTTTAAATAGCAGTCAATATCTGTTAAACCAAACAAATTTGTTGTAATAACTGCTTAATTGTTGGTAAGCAACTATTGTTCAATATAACTTTATCTACTGATGAGCAACTTAAATAACGAAAGACTCAAACTTAAATTCGATCGGTTGCGTTTAATTCCATATCTAGCAATTGGTTCTCTGATTTTTTATTTCACTTCCAACCTAGATTTAAACTACATAGTTAAAGGATATTTAGTCTTAATGGAATCTCAGCTATGTATAATCGCTATTTATTTCTTGACGGACAAATTCACTAATAAACCAGATAAATAATCAAAGAAGGTCAAAAAATTGTGTTGTATTATATGCCAATAGATATTTATTAGAGTTAACTAAGGAAGTAAATGTTATGAAGACTAAATCTACAGCAATTATACTTTGCTTTTTTGGCGGGTGGCTGGGAATCCACAAATTTTATTTAGGAGAAAATGTAGCAGGTATTTTGTACTTATTGTTTTTTTGGACTTGTATTCCATCTTTAATAGCCTTTGTTGAATTCTTCGTCTTAGTTTTGATGTCAGATACCGAATTCAATACAAAATATAATCAAGTTATTGCAAGCACAAGTGGAGCAGTCTCTGCAAAAGATGCAACCAGTGCACTAGCTGATTTAAAAAATCTTTTTGATTCTGGGATAATTACCGCAGAAGAATATGAAGAAAAGCGCCAAAAGCTTCTGAAATCTTTGTAAATTAAAACTATTAATCGATTTATGATGTCACAATCTAAATCTTGGTTTCAACAAACTCCTGCTTGGGTGTGGTTATCATTAATTCCGACATTAGGGGGATTTGCGATTGTCTATGCAGGTTATAAATCCAAGACTAAAACTTGGGTTATTCTAGGGATTAGCATCTCTATATTAGCTTTAGCTTTATCGGCTAATAGTTTAGCATTTGCGCCCTGGATAGCTCAAATTGGCATTGCCTTCTATCTCAAAAAATCTTATTTAATCAAAACTTATCCAAAGAATTTACCAATTCCCGAAGAACAAGAGTTAGCTAAGTTAGTTGCGAATACTCGTGAGAAAATAGATATTAATGAATGCTCAAAACATGAATTAGTTAACTATTTAGGACTACCGATAGTTTATGCAAATAACATCGAATCGTTGATGAATGAGGGATATGTTTTCACTCATGTAGAAGAGTTAATCGAAATAGCCGGAATTCCTGAAAAGCAAGTAGATCGGATTACACCACTGATTACTTTTAGATACAACTACAAAAAAGAAGCTGATTGTTCTTGGAAACGATTAAATACATATTCAACTGATGAATTAACTACCTGTGGATTAGATGGAGCGATCGCAGAGCAAATTGTTGCCGAAAGGCAGCAACGAGGTGAGTATAAATCCTTGATTGATGTGAAGCAGCGCACTGGATTACCGTTTAATACTTATCGTCACATCGCTTAGAGGATGTTTGAAAGGTCATGATCGATCTATCAAATATTTTTTACCCCACCCTAACTCTCCCCTTATAAAGCTACCGTTTACACACAAGTTAGAAATGATTGACAAATCCGAGTTTTACCCCACCCTAACCCTCCCCTTGTAAAGGGGAGGGAACTGGATTTTTTTGTTTCCCCCCAATATATTGGGGGGATTAAGGAGGGTAATAATTCGATTAAAATCATAACATACCGCTTTTCAAACATCCTCTTAGACTCTCGATTATCTCGCCTTTTTCCAAGGAAGTTTCACAGTAAATCGACTACCTTTGCCTAACTGACTTTCGGCGTGGACAGTTCCACCATGTAACTCGACAATTTTTTGCACCATTACTAATCCTAAACCAGTACCCGGAGAACGAGGATTAGAAGTATTTTCAACTTGGACAAATGGTTGAAATAATTTAAATAAGTCATCGGAAAGCATCCCAATACCAGTATCTACCACGCTGATAAAGATATATGCATTGCTAGAACTTGGCTGGACTTCAATCCAGACTTCGCCTCCTTCTTTAGTAAACTTAATCGCGTTAGTTAACAAGTTGATAAATACTTGGCGAATGCGGCCTTCATCGACTTGGATGGGTTCGAGTTCTTCAGGGATTTGTGCCGTCAGCCGGATATTTTTCTGGAAGGCTAAATGTTTGACAAAAGTCAAGCAGAAGTCACATATTTCCTGAATCGAAGTAGCAGCTAGTTGCAGTTCGATTTTGCTGGATTCGGTATCGGTAAAGTCAAGGATTTGATTAATTAATTCTAGTAAGTTCTTACTGCTAGATTCGAGCATATTTAAAGACTGGCGCTGTTCTTCATTTACAGGGCCGTATACTTGCTCTTTGAGTGCCTCTGTGATTCCCATAATTGAGTTTAAAGGAGTCCTCAGATCGTGGTTAATGTTTCTTAAAAAGGTGCTTCTAGCACGATTTGCAACTTCGGCGATTTCTTTAGCCTCACGTAGAGCTGATTCTGCACGTTGGCGATCGCCTACTTCTAAAGTTAGAGTGACAATTTCCGCGATCGCTCTAACGAAGTTTTCCTCGCTCTGTTCCCATTTCCGGGGAATATCAACCTGCTCGTACAATACTGTTCCCACCATTTTGCCTCCAACCCAAAGAATGGTATCAATTAGGGACACAATATTATTTGGTTTGAGCAATTTATCCGATAATTCTTGTACCCGTGGATCGGTGCGAGTGTCAGAGACGGCAATAGTACCAGAAGCTAATAGGGCTTTAAAGTAGATGAAATAATCTGCAACGTTGCGTTCTAAACCTGCTGAATGTTTCTGATTGCTACGTTCATAGAGACTTATACATTGTAGTTTGGTACGCTCGTCATTGAATAACCATACACTGACTCGCTCTACTTCTAAGGCATTGGCTGCTTTTTGGGCGATCGCTTTGAATGCTGTTTCTAAATTTCCTTCAAAAATCGCTTTGTGATTTGCCAATTCTGTAAGTACTTGATGATGCTGTCCCTGTTTTCGTTCGCTGTTAATGCGTTCTTCAACCTCGTGCTGTAATTCTTGAGTTCGCTGTTGAACTTGCAGTTGTAAATCCTCATTTTTACTAATCAGTGCAGTAAAAGTTTTGCGTAAATCCTGCGCCACCTCATTTAAAAATCCACCCAGCACCTCTAATTCTTGAATTCCTTGTACTTTCACCACTGAGTCGCTGTTGGTAAAATCAGTTAAATCTTTTGTCGCCCTGCTAAAGTACAAAATTGGTTGAGTAATCCACCGAGCGGTGGCAATTCCCAATATAATAGCTAGTCCCAACGCTCCTAAACAAAGAAAAATTGTAGTTTGAATGTTGCGATTAATTTGTCCCATAAAGTCTGCTTCTGGGACAGCCACTATTATCAACCAATTGACATTTTTTTCGCCCTCGAAGGGTCTAACTTCTAAAAATTGCCGTTTGCCTTCCAAGGAAAAATCTAGTTGCTGTAAACCTTGAATTTGGTCAAAGTTACTAAATTTAGTTGTTAAGTATTTAGCGGTTGCTTGAGTCAAAGAATTGCCGCTTTGAGAAGCTGCTAATCTAATCGGTTTACCATTTTGTAAGCGGAATGGTTCTTCGTTGGTAGAACTTGCAACTAATAGCCCCGATCGCTCGATAATAAAAATTTGCCCAGACTTGCCAACTTTGATGTTTTGCAGCAAATTCCCAATTTGTGATAAGTGAGTGAGAGTGCTGTTGACTCCGAGTAGTTCGCCTTGGGAATTATAAATGGGAAGAGAAGCACTAATTAAGAGCGTTGGTTCAGTGCGGGGTGTAAAAATCTGACTAAAGCTAAACTTTTTGGCGGTAACTGCTGTTTGATAATCAGGACGCGATCGCGCATCATAGTTTTTGATTACCTCTGGTAATTGGGTACGTTGACCTTGAGAATCAATTATGTAGGTGTAAAGGTCATACCCAGTTGACTTATCGGCTTTTCTGAGTAAAAATTGGCGATCGTTGAACTTTTCCACCGCTAAATATTCTTGCTCATTGCTTGCAGTTATTGCCAACGCATCTGGAAAAATCTTTAACTGCTCGATTAAGTATGACTCCCAGGTTGCCAGATTTTCTATCTTCAGCAACCCCATGTTAATGATATTTTGATTACTGCCTAGTACCTGACGCCCAGTTGCCAAGTAAGTTTGTAAATTCTGCTCGACTCGATTGGCAACTTCATGACGTAATTCACTAGCTACCTCATTGATTGCCTTTTGCCCGTTTCCGATTGACAAGTATGCAGTCAATCCCACAGCTAGCAAGATTTGCAGCACAAACAACGCTACCAAGATGCCACTTAGAGTTACGCCTTTAAACAGAGAAAAAACACTACCTTGCCCAGTATTTTTGTTCATCTGCGCACTCTCCCTTCCTGTCCTGTAGTACTGAGTACAACACCTCTAGTTTGCTGTCCTGTGGGCTTATGCATAGTTTGTACTCGGTCAGGTCAAGTGCCAATATACCACTTCTGGTAAAAGAACAAAACGTTACATAACTGCACCTGTAGATTTTACCAGCCAAAATATGACTAACGTTCATCACAAAGACAAAGACGGCGATTTATCGCGTCTTGCCTTAACGATTCATCGCGTCTGGCCTTAATCGTAAATATCAAAGAAATTGATGAAAAACTGAATCAATTCGTAACTAGTTGAGATTTATGAGTTATAACTGGCATTTTTAAATAAATCTAACTGTAGACAGATGAAAAGTGAAACGCTACTGTTATCAGAAGCGTATTTTTTGGCGTTCAGATTATCTTTAATCTCGGCGCTCAAGATTGCTCCTAATTTTACCGCATTCTACCCAGCCCAAGACATAGGTTTTATCACTCATGCTCAACGTGTCCACTTCCAATTCTCAGCAAAATCAGCAATTAATTGACAATACTGACTGGAACGTTATTGAAACGGAGTTTAACCCGGCGCAGTTGCATCACAAAGAAACTGTTTTCACTCTTGGTAATGGGTTGTTAGGAGTGCGGGGTACATTTGAAGAAGGATATCCCCAAGATTTTCCAGGCGTACTGATCCACGGTGTTTATGATGATGTGACAATTACTCATACCGAATTGGTAAACTGTCCCAACTGGCTGCCATTGGTGGTGAAAGTAGCAGGCGATCGCTTTAGTATGGACAGTGGTGAAATTCTCAACTACGAACGTCGGCTCGATTTACGCTTAGGTTTAGTTAGCCGTGATGTGCGGTGGCGTAGTCCTAATGGTCATACCCTAGATTTTCACTTCGAGCGTTTCACCAGTTTAGCAGACCAACACGTTTTGGCGATTCGCGCTCAAATTACATCGGTAGACTTTGAGGGTGAAATTACCGTTGAAGCCGGATTTGACAGCGAACCACATACCCAAGGCATCAAACATTGGCGAACCTTAAACCAAGGTGGCATCAATCAGATTCTCTGGTTAAACAGTACAACTCTCCACTCAAATATTCAACTTGGGATGGCAGCTAAGTTAGTGGTAGATGGTGATGAGACTGCACCTGTGAGCGTCGAAAAGACTTCTACTTCTCCCACTTTGACAACCACCTTAGAGTTATATCCCGGAAAAACGGTAACTGTAGAAAAAATTGTCACCCTGTTTACTTCACGAGAAACAGAAATCCCCATTGCCACCGCCTTACAAAGACTTGCTGAGGAACCGAGATATACTACTTTATTGGCAGCTCACATTACTGCATGGGAGCAAGTGTGGCAAGACAGTGACATTATTATAGAAGGCGATCGCTTGGCTCAATTGAGCGTCCGTTACAATCTCTTTCAATTACTAGCTGTAACCCCGCGTCACGACAATCGGGTAAGCATTCCTGCCAAAGCTCTCTCTGGTTTTGCTTATAGCGGACATATCTTTTGGGATACAGAAATATTCATCCTACCTTTCCTCACCTTAACTCAACCAGCTCTAGCGCGTAACTTGCTTACCTACCGTTACCACACCCTACCAGGAGCTAGACGCAAAGCTCAAGAAGCCGGTTATCAAGGAGCGATGTTTGCTTGGGAAAGTGCCACTACTGGCGATGAAGTAACTCCGCGTTGGGTTCCGGCTCCCAATGGTGAATTAATCCGCATCTGGTGCGGTGATATTGAAGTGCATATCACCGCAGATATCGCTTATGCAATTTTGCACTACTGGCAGTCTACCAACGATGATGACTGGATGCGAGATTATGGCGCCGAAATTATCCTTGATACGGCTGTTTTCTGGGAAAGTCGAGTGCAGTGGAACCAAGAGCGTCACAGCTATGACATCCTAGATATAATTGGCCCCGATGAATATCACGATCGCATCGATAATAATGCCTTCACCAATCTTATGGTACAGTGGCATTTGCAGTCAGCTTTGGCGCTGTGGGATTGGCTCAAACAAGCTTATCCTGAAACCTCAGCAGAACTAGTGCAAAAACTCAACTTAACTACAGAGCGTCTGCACCATTGGGCAGAAATCCAAGAGCGTCTATTTGTCAATGAAGATGCTCAAACAGGTTTAATTGAGCAATTTGAAGGCTTTTTCCAGCTAGAAGACGTTAACCTCGCTGATTACGAACCGCGCAGTAAATCTCTGCAAAGTTTGTTGGGAATTGAAGCTACAAACCAGAAGCAGATTCTCAAGCAGCCAGATGTGTTGATGCTCTTGTATTTATTGCGCGAACGTTATGACTATAACACCCTCGCCACCAACTGGGACTATTACAACCAGCGCACCGACCACAGTTATGGTTCTTCATTAGGCCCAGCCATTCATGCCATCTTAGCTTGCGACCTCAATCAACCAACTGAAGCCTATACGCATTTTATGCGATCGGCCTTGGTAGACTTAGATGATGTCAGACTGAACGCCACCGAAGGAATTCACGCTGCCAGTGCTGGAGGAGTATGGCAAGCAGTAGTTTTCGGGTTTGCCGGTATTCGGATGACTCAATTTGGCCCCATTGCCTGTCCCAATCTACCATCTAACTGGACGCGTTTGAAGTTTCGCCTCCAATGGCGTAACGAGTGGTATGACTTTGACTTACAAGCCGAAACAGAAGTCAAAGTTCCTGCCTTGGCAGACACACGCTCGACAATTGTCTAATAGACTTTTTAGATAAATCAATGAGCTTTCACCCTAAATCCCTCTCCCAACTTGGAAGAGAGGGACTTTGAAATTGGCTTGGCTCCCCTTCTCCCAAATTGGGAGAAGGGGTTGGGGCATGAGGGCAATAAACGCTGGTGTTGTGAAGTAAATTTTCTTTGATGATAGATGTCGTAACATCTAAGTATGATTCCGTACAGAAAGTTTTTATTCTGAATATTTAAGAGATGGGAACTTTAGCTAATAAGCTTAATTAAAGTATCCCACCGAACACTGCTAATCATGTCCGATTTTGCTCATTCCACATTGGGCCAATCTTCTTCCCTTCGTTTGACTAGAAGCTTGAGTGCTGTTGAAAGTTGGGGCTTTGGTTTGACAGCTCATATTTCTTGGACAGCATTGGTTCCAGCGATTCATGCTGCTCTAGGTTCCCAAGCTATTTTTGTTTGGATACCTGCGGTGATTTTTGGAATGCTGCTTAACTATCAGGTAAAACGCTTAGGTTTGCATTTCATCAATGTAGCTGGAGGAACACCTAACTATGCTACCAAGCTACTGCATAACTACCCAAGACTTGCTCGCTATGCAGCAATTGGATACCTCCTCAACTGGGTTTCTTACCTGTCAGTGAATACAATCGTACTCAGAGATTTAATTAAAGTAAATTTAGAGACGCTGGGTATCACCTGTCCAGACATCTTTCTGGATATTAGCTTTACACTGTTGCCTTTTATTGTGGCATTTAGTGGGACTCGCGCCCTGAGTATTTTACATTTGTTTTTTGTAATTCCAGCCTTTGCACTGCTAATAACCTTCTGTATCCAAGGTCTTGGTTGGTTAGCATTTTCTCCCGTTAGTCCTGGGTTTTTTCCTAACAGTTGGTCATCTTTGAGCTTCGTGGATTGGGCAAAGTGGTTCTTTTTCGTCACTTATGCAACCTACAGCTGTGAAACGGCTTCTTCCTTTGTCGCTGATAGCCGCCACCCCACCCAGACGCTACGGTTTCTAAACGTTGCCGCCTGGATGATGCCACTCATCTTTTTGGGAGGGTCTTGGGTAGTGATGCGGTTAGCAACAAATCCCAACCTTAAAGATAATGCTTTCCTAAATCTGGTGGCAGCTTCCCAGCCCTTTTGGGGAAGGTTCGCTGGTGTAAGTGTTTCTTTTTTACTAGTAGCTGCAAGTCTTTTAGGTTCGGCAACAGTGGTTTCTAATTGCCCGCGAATTTTGTATCAACTGGCTTTAGATAACCACATTTCACCAGTATTTTCTGTGGTCTCACGTCGGGGTGTGTTTGTCCCTGCATTGACATTGACACTGGGATTGTGCTTAATCTATTTGATTTGGGGAGATGTAGCGCGAATCGTCGCTGTTGGTAACATCGGTTGGTTTGTCTCCTTTATGTTACTGCATTTGGGGCTTTGGCTTCGGCGCGATCGCCCGGAAGTTTTATTTCCTCGCATATCTCTGGCTATTCTGCTGTTAGAAGTTGTGGTGCTATTGGTGGGCGGATTTGCCTGGGGTTGGCTCAACTTGCTGATTGGGCTATTATTTCCCATTAGTGTTATAGGAATAGATGCGGTAATTCGCCGTGTGAATTTCCCTGCTTTCCATCCTGATTGGTGGATGCGGCGATATCGCACGCGCCCTGTAGTAATTATCAAAGATTCAGTAATTCTTCAGGTGAGCATTCTGATTTTTTTACTGTGCAGCGCCGTGGCAGTTGGCTGGTTATTTGGTGTCAAACTCAATAAAGTGGCGACTGCGGGCGGTGAGAATATATTTGTGGTGCTACTGATGAGCGTGGCATTTGTGGGAGTAGCGATCGCTTGCTGGACAAGTTTACCGCAAGTGGTAGCGATCGCAGAAGCAAGAGTTGCTGCCGAACACCTCTTTACAGTCGCCCAGGATGGTATTTTAGTAGTAGACGATCGAGGCATTATCCGCCAAGCTAACCCAGCCACCGAATCGTTCTTTGGTGTCAAACCATCTGAGTTACGGGGAAATCACCTGAACAAATGGCTACCCGCATTAGTCTACTATCCAGAGCAGTGGACAAAGCGTAGCGAACAAATTTTAATCGGTAATGGGAAAAATAGAACTTTGGAAGTTTCCATCTCAGACCGACCCCATCGGGATTTTCAGGAATATGTTGTGATTCTCCACGACATTACCCAGCGCAAACAAGCAGAACAGATATTACGATACTCAGAAGCACAATTGCGGCAAGAGGCAAAGCAGTTAGTATCTCAACTGGTGCATAGTGAAAAAATGTCGAGTTTGGGACAGTTGGTAGCAGGTGTAGCGCACGAAATCAATAACCCAATCAATTTTATTTCTGGCAATGTCGGCTATGCCAATCAATATATCCAAGATTTATTAAGATTGCTGCAATTATACCAGAAAAACTATCCTAATCCAGTAAAGGAAATTCAACAAGAAACAGAAGCGATCGACTTAGATTTTCTGATTGCAGACTTGCCCAACTTGCTAACTTCTATGACAGTTGGTGCGGAACGAATCACAGAAATTGTCTTATCTCTGCGAAACTTTTCTCGGTTAGATAACGCAGAGATGAAAGCTGTGAATATCCATGAAGGTATAGATAATACATTGATGATTCTGGAACATCGCCTCAAACCTAAATCTTCTAACAATCTAGCAATTGAGGTGATTAAAGAGTATGGCGACCTGCCATTAGTAGAATGTTATGCTGGACAACTGAATCAAGTATTTATGAATCTTCTCGCAAATGCGATCGATGCTTTAGAAGAGGTAGTGGAAAACGGTGAATGGGAAGTAAGGGAAGAAACGCTCTCTACTCCTCAGATAAGCATTCAGACTAAACTCACTAGCGAAAATCAGGTAGTTATTCGTATTGGCGACAATGGTATAGGCATTCCCGAAAAGGTACAAAAACAATTATTTGAACCATTTTTTACGACTAAACCAGTTAATAAAGGTACTGGGTTAGGTTTATCTATTAGTCATCAGATTATCACCCAAAAACATCAGGGAAAATTAGAATGTATTTCTGCTCCTGGAAAGGGAACAGAATTTATAATCGTAATTCCGCTCAATCAGCAAGCTATCTAATTGTCAACATCATCTGGCGTGGTTAAATTTTCACCTTTGGCGTTGCTTGCTATTTATTAGAATGTTAGGCTGAGATTTTCTGGCTAAACCACCTGTATCGGCTGTTACCTAGAAAAAGTCTGGCTATTACTCTGATTTTGGTAGTGAGAGAAAGGATTTGGTCATGGTAAGAGATAAGGCTTATCGGAAAGCAGAGCAGCGTATTAAACAGGCGAGGCGACAGGGATCAATAAAACTCGATCTCAGCAACATGGAACTCACTGAAGTGCCAGAGGCGATCGCATCCCTGAACCAGTTGCAACAGCTTGACCTCTCCGGTAACGAACTGATGGAACTGCCAGAGGCGATCGCATTCCTGACTCAGTTGCAACAGCTTGACCTCTCCAGAAACCAATTCACTGAGATAACAGAAGCGATTGCATCCCTGACTCAGTTGCAACAGCTTGACCTCTCCAAAAACCAATTGATCCAATTGCCAGAGGCGATCGCATCCCTCACACAATTGCAATTGCTTGATCTCAACGGTAATCAACTGATAGAACTGCCAAAGGCGATCGCATCCCTGACCCAGTTGCAAACGCTTGACCTCTCCGACAACCAACTGACGGAATTGCCAGAAGCGATCTTATCCCTGACTCAGTTGCAAAATCTTGACCTTTTCTACAATCAACTGACCCAACTGCCAGAAGCAATCGCATCCCTGACTCAGTTGCAACAGCTTAACCTCGACAACAACCAACTGACCCAACTGCTAGAAGTGATCGCATCCCTGACGCAGTTGCAAACGCTTTACCTTCGCAATAATAAACTGACGACATTACCAGAGGCGATCGCATCCCTCACACAGTTGCAACAGCTTAATCTCTCTGACAATCAACTGATAGTACTACCAGAGGCGATCGCATCCCTCACACAATTGCAATTGCTTGATCTCTCTGACAATCAACTGATAGAACTGCCAAAGGCGATCGCATCCCTGACGCAGTTGCAACAGCTTTACCTCTCCAACAACCAACTGAGCCAACTGCCAAAAGCGATCGCATCCTTGACCCAATTGCAAACGCTTGACCTCTCCAACAACCAACTGAGCCAACTGCCAAAAGCGATCGCATCCTTGACCCAATTGCAAACGCTTGACCTCTCTAGAAACCAACTGACAACACTACCAGAGGCTATCGGCTATCTGACCCAGTTGCAATCGCTTGACCTTTGGAACAATCAACTGATAGTACTACCAGAGGCGATCGGCTTTCTCACCCAGTTGCAACAGCTTGACCTCTCTAGCAACGAACTGACGATACTGCCAGAGGCGATCGGTTTTCTCACTCAATTGCAAAAGCTTGACCTCTTCAACAACCAACTGACGGAACTGCCAGAATCAACCAAAAATCTAACGCAACTAACTGTACTGTCACTTTCTGGAAATGAATTTGTCTCGTTTCCAAACGTAATCACGAGCTTACAAAAATTGAGAGAGCTTTATGCGATCCACAATGAAATTGAGCAGCTTCCCAATGAATTTGGCAATTTGACACAGTTAATAAAACTTTACTTAGGAGGAAAGCAGATTTCCTCTAATGCGTTTTATGAAGACGTAGTTCCTGGAAATAATCTGACATCATTGCCTCACAGTTTTACTCAACTTGCTCAACTAGTTGAACTTAATCTTGACGAAAACCCTTTGAACCCTGAACTAGCGGCGGCATATAAGCAGGGACTCAACGCTGTTATGGCGTATCTTCGGGCAAAGGCAGAAGAACAGATAACCTTGAATGAAGCCAAGCTGATTCTGATTGGTGAAGGTGAAGTGGGTAAAAGTTGTCTATTGGGAGCATTGCGGGGAGATGAATGGGTAGATGGTCGCCCCACGACTCACGGGATTGAAATTAAATCTGTAATCGTCACCGATCCCGACAGTGGCACAGAGATATCACTCAATGGTTGGGATTTTGGCGGTCAACGGGTTTATCGACCAACGCACCAATTGTTTTTCAGTGCGCCAGCCGTATATCTCGTTATCTGGAAACCACGGGAAGGCCCCCAGCAGGGCTTTGTCAAAGAGTGGATTACGCTGATCAAGAATCGGGAACCGGAGGCAAAGGTGTTGGTTGTTGCAACGCATGACGGCCCCGGACAGCGACAACCGGATATTGACAGACAAGAAATTTTGGATCAATTCGGCAAAGATACCGTAATCGATTTTTTCCATATAGACAGCAAACCCAACCAGGATACGACGCATTGCGCTGGGATTGTAGAATTAAAAGATACTATTGCTCGTGTCGCTGCATCTCTTCCCGAAATGGGGCGTTCCGTTCCAGCAAAGTGGCAACGGGTGCGGGAAACCTTACAGACAAGTGACAAAGCCTATCTGCCCTACGATGATGTCATTGCCATCTGCGCTGAACAGGGAATTGATGAGGAGCAAGCAGAACTGTTTCTTCGCATCTCCCATACACTAGGGCATTTCATCCATTACCATTACGACCCAACACTACGCGATATCGTCATCCTCAAACCCGACTGGCTGGCAAAGGCGATCAGCTTCGTGCTAGATGATGAAACGACACGCAAACGCAACGGTTTAGTGGAATTTCAGCATCTCAGTCAGTTGTGGAGCCATTCGCCATTTGCAGGCGAAGAAGGCTACCCCTCAAAGTTGCATCCAATTTTTCTGCGGCTGATGGAACGCTTTTATCTATCCTACAAAGTGGTATTCGATCCGTCAGAAACTAGCAATACCACCCTGATTGCTCAACTTGTTTCCGATACACGCCCGGAGCCATTGCCCAATTGGGGAGAGAAACCAGAAGCGGGAGACAGGCAACAGATACAAATCTGCCGCATTGTGGACAGTCGCGGACAGTTTGCAGTAGCAGAAGGATTATTTTACCAGTTGATTGTTCGGTTGCACAAATACTCACTGGGGCGGACTAATTACGAAAACAGCATTCACTGGCAACGCGGCTTAATGCTTGACAATGATTACAACGGTCGGGCATTGCTGGAATATATTGGCACAGATGTAAAAATTACAGTGCGGGCAGCTTATCCTGAAAGGTTCCTATCCTATCTCACAGAAGAGATTAAATGGCTAGTCGAGAATTTCTGGGAAGGGTTGCGTTGTAATGTGATGGTTCCCTGCATTGCACCTTGCAGCATGAATGCACCTGGAAACGGACTGTTTGAGGTACAAAAACTAATTGAAAGCAAAAAGAAAAATCGCCATGAGTTCCCGTGTCCCATTTCCGGGTGTGGTGAATGGCAAAACATCGATCAATTGCTGAATAACGCGCCAACTGCTCAACCCCCATCCCAAGAAATTGGCATTGAGCAGTTCCGATACATTGTGAAAGACGAGTTAAACGTCATCCGCAAAGATTTGGTTATGTACGATCGCCTAGATCAAGCACGCTTTCAGGTATTATCTCAAGAGCAACGCACCATTTTAAGCCAGGTCGATCAGCAGTTTGCAGAACTAATGCAGATGCTCACCGATGAAGCAAAAGACGGCCCGCGCCTGTTCAGCTTTAAGCCCATTGAACCAGGATTTTTCGATCGCCCCAAATGGATTAGTGCCAAATTTCAACTCACCCTCTGGTGCGAACACGCACGTCAGCCACTTCCAGCCTTAAATCCCAACGACAAGAAAAAGGGAGTCTATGAATTAGAATTGCCGCGTGAGTGGTTCACCAAGGCAGTCCCCTATCTCAGAATTTTGACTGGAACTTTGAGCTTAGTCTTACCTGTGGCAGGTTCGGCAACTAAATTTATACTGGATGATACTACCTACAAAGCCATTGAAGAACAACTCGATTTGGGACAGAAAAGCATCGAGTCTACTTTAAAGGGAAGTGATATGGCTTTGGCTGGAAAGTCCAAGAGCGATGCCTCATTTTTGGAAGGCGATGCAATCCGCGCTCAAGGCTCGATTTTGCGAGAATTACACGCCCTTCTGAAAGAAAAAGATCCTAGTTTTGGTGGTCTAGTGCAGGTGCAAAACAAACGCCGTGAATTTCTCTGGGTTCATCCTCAATTTGTAGATGAATATTAATTGACAACGGATATTAGAGCTATTTCGTAATTTCTCATGATTCTACAGGAAACAGAGTAATGTTGAAGGTTTTTGCTGACCGAGGTGGTACATTCACAGATATTGTTGCTGTTACTAATAATCAACTAATTATCGATAGACTTTCAAAACATCCCGAACGTTTTTTAATTGTCCCTCTGCCTAATCAGCAATGGATTATAGTCTACAAACTACTTTCAGAAAATCCCGAACAATATGAAGATGCAGCCATCCAAGGTATTCGAGATATCATGGGTATTGCTAGCAACGAACTCATTCCTGCTGAAGCCATAGAAGTGGTAAAAATGGGGACAACAGTAGCAACAAATGCTCTGTTAGAAAGAAAGGGAGACAGGGTTGTTCTTCTGATCACCAAAGGGTTTAAAGATGCGCTGCGAATTGGCTACCAAAACCGTCCTAACATCTTTGCGCGCCAGATAATTTTACCAACGATGCTTTATGAGCAGGTAATTGAAATAGATGAACGCTACGATGCTAATGGGAATGAATTAATATCCATAAATCTTGAACAAGTCAAAAGTGACTTACAAGCAATTTACCATACAGGAATTCGGAGTTGTGCGATTGTTTTTATGCACAGCGATCGCTATCCCGAACACGAGCAACAAATAGCCCAGCTTGCCCAAGAAATCGGCTTTACTCAAATTTCCGTATCTCATCGAGTTAGTCCTTTGATGAAGTTGGTTAGCCGGGGAGATACAACAGTAGTAGATGCTTATCTAACTCCTATTCTGCGCCGCTACGTTAACCAAGTAGCGAGTCAGCTACCCGGAGTAAAATTAATGTTCATGAAATCTGACGGCGGTTTAGTCGCAGCCGAACAATTTCAAGGAAAGGATAGTATTTTAAGCGGCCCGGCTGGCGGTATTGTCGGTGCAGTTCAAACTAGTAAAAGAGCAGGTTTTGAGTTAGTTATTACCTTTGATATGGGAGGGACAAGTACAGATGTTGCCCACTTTAAAGGAGAGTATGAACGACAACTAGATTCAGAAATAGCTGGGGCGCGAATGCGAGTTCCTGTATTAGCAATTAATACCATTGCTGCTGGTGGTGGTTCAGTTCTGTTTTTTGATAGTTCTAGTTATCGTGTCGGCCCTAAATCTGCTGGTTCAAATCCTGGCCCTGCTTGTTATCGACGTGGCGGGCCATTAGCGGTTACTGATGCCAATGTGATGTTAGGTAAAATTCACCCACAATATTTTCCCTCAGTTTTTGGAATTGATGGCAATTTACCTTTAGATAAAGATATTGTTATTCAGCAATTTACGCAATTAACCCAAGACATTCAAGCCGTTACATTAAATGATTGTACTCCCGAACAAGTAGCCGCAGGATTTATGGCGATCGCAGTGGAAAATATGGCGAATGCAATAAAAAAAATCAGTCTGCAACGCGGTTATGATGTCAGCCAATATGTGCTTTGTTGTTTTGGCGGTGCAAGTGGGCAAGTTGCTTGTTTAATTGCCGATACCTTGGGAATGAAAAAAATATTTCTACATCCTTATGCTGGAGTTCTCTCAGCTTACGGAATGGGATTAGCTGATGTGCGGGCGATTAGAGAAGGAGGAGTTGAACAACCTTTAACTCAAGCATTAATCCCTAAATTAGAGCAGTTAATGAGATATTTAGAAACTCAAGCTAGAAGTGAAATAAATGAAACAGATAGTCAATTAAAAGTAATCCGAAAAGCTAACTTAAAATATGAGGGTACTAACTCTATACTGACCGTTAATTTTGCCAATAAAGTAGTAGTAATGCAGCAAGATTTTGAGGTTGATCATCAATCACGCTATGGTTTCATTCAATTAGAGAAAAGCTTAATTGTAGAATCTGCTTCAGTGGAAGTAATTCAAAAAATGGATACTCCCGAAGAACCTTTAATTATTCGTACCCGTTCTCTAGATGAAGCCCCTGTCTCTGTTGAGACAGTCAGGATATTTACTGCTGATAGATGGCATAATGCTCCTATTTATCGACGAGAAGATTTACAACCAGAAGATAGTATTAATGGCCCTGCAATTATTATCGAAAAAATTAGCACGATTGTAGTTGAACCAAACTGGGAAGCAAGATTAACTGAACGTAATCATTTAATTTTGCAACGTCTTATAGAGATTATATAAAGATTTATGATTTAATTTCATTAACCGAAAATACTAAGTTTCAGTAAATTATTCGGAGATTTTCAATGTTAAATTTTTCTTCTCTTCCTTTGGAAATCCGCCAGCTTTGTCTAGATAGAAAGTTAAATACACCTGACTTAGAATAAATATGTGCTAATATCGATCGCAGTGAAGTTGATGTCTGCGGTATAGTTTCCGCAATGTCTCATGCTAATTCAAGTTTTTTATCTAGAGAGCCAAGTAGCTCTGCTGAAGGAGGATGGCTGGTGTTAATAGTTCCAGCCATGAACGGTTAGATGTTGAGGCTACGCTAACCGAAGTTAAAAGGCTCCAATTTGACCGCGCACATCGTAACGCCTCTGGATTATTCTATATCGAAGGTGTGCGTAACTTTGTCAAGGTAATTGACAACGGTTTTGATATTTTAGCGATCGCGTTTAGTGAGAAACTGCTCACAGCACCTTTAGCACGGAAACTAGTTCGGCAATCTCGGCGTTCTGGTGTTCCTTGCATCAGCCTTACACCCGAACAGTTTCGACGTATTTCTAAAAGTGAACGTACTTCTGGAGTTGGTGCAATTGTTCGTCAGCGTTGGTTCAAGCTGCGTGATATCTCGCCACAACCTGATTTGTGCTGGGTGGCTGTTGAAACTGTTCGCTCACCAGGAAACCTCGGAACCTTGATTCGCACATCAGAAGCCGTTGGCGGTGCTGGGTTTATTTTTATCAAAGATAGCGTAGATCCCTTTGCTCCCGATGTTATTCGGGCATCTATGGGTTCGCTCTTTAACCAGAAGTTTGTACGCACAAGCTTTTCTGCGCTCCGTAACTGGGTACAGAACCACCACTGTCCTGTTATTGGTGCTTCACCAGATGGGATGTCTGAATTTCATCAGTTTAATTATCCCAATTCTACTCTTCTTTTCCTGGGCGAGGAGCGCCAAGGTCTAACCCCAGAACAGCGAGACTTATGCCAGCATCTTGTTCGGATTCCGATGGTAGGTGCGGTTGACTCCCTCAATCTTGCTGTAGCAGGTAGCCTCTTAATGTATGAGGTTTATAGGTCGAGAACATAATGTGTGAAGTGACACCCAACATCAATCAATTTTTGTGTTGGGTTGCACTTTTCTTAACTCAACTTACATCAGCAAATGTTAAGTAATTCATTGAATTTAAACAAATAGAAATTAAAAATGCACAGAACATCTCAACCCGATCCTGTTCGCTTAGAAATCTTTAAAAATCTCTATCAATTTATCGCCGAACAAATGGGAATTGTGTTGCAAAACACCGCTACATCAGTGAATATCAAAGAAAGGCTGGATTTCTCCTGCGCAATTTTTGACTCATCGGGATTATTAGTAGCAAATGCCCCACATATTCCCGTACATTTAGGCTCAATGAGTGAAAGTGTCCGCAGTTTAATTAACGATAAAGGCGACACCCTAAAACCGGGAAATGTTTATCTATCTAATAACCCCTATAACGGCGGAACCCACCTTCCTGATGTCACTGCAATTACCCCTGTTTTTTTGGAAAATAGTGAAAATAATCCATGCCCCATGCCCAATGACCAATGCCCAATGCCTTTATTTTTTGTTGCTTCTCGCGGACATCAAGCAGATATTGGTGGAATTACTCCCGGTTCTATGCCTCCCCACAGTACCACAGTAGAAGAAGAAGGAATTCTCTTTGATAATTTCCTCTTGGTCGAAGAGGGAAATTTTCAAGAAACCACAGTCAGACAGCACCTTGCAAATCATACTTATCCTGCTCGTAACCCTGACCAAAATATCGCTGATTTTAAAGCCCAAATTGCTGCAAATGAACGGGGAGTTCAAGAACTTTGTAAAATGGTTTTACAATACGGAATTGACACTGTTCAAGCTTATATGACATTTGTGCAAGCTAATGCTGAGGAGTCTGTTAGGCGTGCGATCGCAGTTCTCAAGGATGGCTCATTTACTTATAAAATGGATGATGGGGCGCAAATTAAAGTTAAAGTAACTATCTACCCAGAAAACCGCAGTGCTACTATTGATTTTAGTGGAACTTCTTGGCAGCTTAATAGTAATTTTAATGCTCCTAAAGCTGTAACTCAAGCAGCAGTTTTATATGTTTTCCGTACTTTAGTTGATGATAATATTCCTCTGAATGCTGGGTGTCTTAATCCTTTAGAAATTATTATCCCAGTTGGCTGTATGCTCAACCCAACCTATCCAGCCGCAGTAGTCGCGGGTAATGTCGAAACTTCTCAAACTATTGTGGATGCTTTATATGGTGCTTTGGGTGTTATGGCTGCTTCTCAAGGAACGATGAATAATTTTACTTTTGGTAATGAGCAATATCAATATTATGAAACTATCTGCGGTGGCTCTGGCGCGGGGATTAATTTTAATGGTATTGATGGTGTTCATTCTCACATGACTAACTCTCGTTTGACCGATCCAGAAGTTTTAGAAACTCGTTATCCTGTACTTTTAGAAAGCTTTAGTCTTCGTCCCGATAGCGGTGGCAAAGGAAAATATTCGGGTGGTAATGGAGTTGTCCGCCGCATTCGATTTCTTGAACCGATGACAGCTAATATTCTCTCTGGTCATCGGGTTATTCCCCCCTTTGGATTAAATGATGGAGAGGCAGGAAAAGTAGGACGAAACTGGATACAACGTCAGAATGGAATTGAAGAGAATTTAGACAGCACAGCAACGGTAGAAATGAAAACTGGGGATGTTTTTGTGATAGAAACTCCTGGTGGCGGTGGTTTTGGTAAATGCCAGTGAAGAAGGCAGGAGGCAGCACTTCGGCTCCTTTCGACTTCTCTACGAGACGCTACGCTCAAGCAAGTCGTCTTTCTTTTTCACTATCTGTAGTCGCACACCTCTAACGTCTCAAAGAGTTGCAGCTTGTCGTCACACATCGCTTAACCTTCAGAACGCCTTGCAAACAAGAAATGTTAGATTTGTTTATTTCTACTTACCTAATTTTTGTAAAACAAGATACATTAAATGGTAGTTTAATCGCAAAGGAACCAAAAAGCATGGCCGTTAGTAGCCCTGAAGTCATCCGTCACATATTGATTGGATTGGGATATTTAGCTCCTGAGATTGATCCTAAGCCGGATCTCACTAAATTTGCTCCCTGGAAGCGAAATAACAACTCCTTGACTGACGATCCTACTGAAGAAGCTATTAAAAAGTTTCAGAAACAGTACTCACAAAAACTTGTGGTTAATGGTAACGCTGATGCAGAGACTCGAACTGTCATGGAAGAAACAGTCATCGGGCTTCAAAACAGATTGAAGTTTCATGGTTTTGCAACCAATGCTGAAATTCCTCCAAACAAGCCTTTTTATGGCCCGGCTACTTATACAGCAGTCAAAAAATTTCAGAAATCTCAGGGTTTAACTGAAAATGGTATTGCTACTATTGAACAGCGTCAAATTCTACAGCAATCTAGTCTGACAGATAAGCCCCAGACTCCGCCTCAGTCACAACTAAAGCTGAGAGATTTATGCTTTCAATTCCAAAAGAATCCTCAAAATCCTTCTTACATTGCAGCGTTAAATAACTTACAACAAAATCTACCCAAGGACGTTTTACACAAAGTTACTAACAAATGGAGGGGGACAAACGATCAAAATCCTGAGATTGTCAAGCTGACGAATCTGTTTACTTATTATGATGACAATAATGCAAATCATCGTGATGCACTAAATCACTTACAAAGTCAGATTACCCCAGCCATCTCTCAAGCATTTTTAAGCCTTTGGAATAAGAAGTAACAAATGGGACTGATAGCAGAAGTCTCAATTCAGAATTCAGAATGGGCTACGCCCCGCTGCGCTAACAGAAGCAAAATACGCTTTCTACCTAGATAACAGATTTAGCTTGTGTACCTCATCAACTTGAAATCTGCTTTTTTACATCTGATACCAATTCAAAAAATGTTTACGACAGATAAGCCCACCCACGCTGACGCGCACCCCTTAGTAAGGGCAGGGTTGGTGATATATATCATCTATGTGTTGCATTCTTTTTTCAAATTGGTATGACATATGAGAATTAAAAACCAGGTTTCTAATCTCTGCTGAGTAGGAAACCTGTTTTTTAATAATTCTGAATTCTAAGTTCTGAATTCTGAATTCTGATTTAATATTCAATTCCCGGTTGTGCTTTTACACCTTGATCGCGGAAAGGGTGCTTAACTAGAGTCATTTCAGTTACTAAGTCAGCACGCTCAATTAAAGCAGGTGGTGCGCCTCTACCTGTGAGAATAACGTGTTTGTTAGCGGGTTTTTGCGCCAAACCTGCTAAAACGTCTTCTACTGGTAAGTAAGCCATTTTGAGGGCGATATTGATTTCGTCTAACAACACTAGATGAAAGTCTGGGTTGCGAATGTATTCTAACGATTTTTCCCAGGCGGCGCTAGCTTTGTCAAGATCGCGATCGCGGTCTTGAGTTTCCCAGGTAAAGCCTTCGCCCATTGCGTGAAATTCTATTTGGTCTTCCCAATAGCTGAAAACCCTTTTTTCGGAAGGTTCCCAGCTACCTTTGATGAATTGGACGATCGCTACTTTATACCCATGACCGAGCGATCGCAACACCATCCCCAAAGCCGCAGTGGTTTTACCCTTACCGTTACCAGTATTTACAATAATTAATCCTTTTTCTGGTACAGCTTCTGCTATGCGCTTGTCTTGCACTTCTTTGCGTCGCTGCATTTTTTTCCGGTACTGTTCATCAGTCAGAGATGAAGACATTACCTCATCAATTAAGCGCCCAATTTCTTGGTCTGGGTTCAATTCTGGTGGTGTATCGTTTTTCATCAAGCTTGTCTAGAAATAACTGTTAAAAGTGTTGAAAATGAACCAAAATCGTCTGATTTATCGAATTACACTTACATTACTTGATTGGAAATGTCCAGTAAGCTTTCATATGAAATATTAATAGTGTGTTAGCTTTATTAATAATTTGCACACAGGTGGAACTATATATGATACACAAGCTGAACTTATAATTTGAGTTTACTATTACTGTTTTAAATAATCTAATATGTTCATTAAAGTATTTTACCAGTAAAATTTTATTATGTTGTTTAGTACAATGATAAGTTAGATACTATAAGTATCATAAGTATGATATCTAATATCAGAACTTATGCATTTATGGATGTTCTTGTTTCCATTTTTCCCATAAAGGTTGCGTATCCTCTGGTTGCCCGTCATAGTTGAGCAATTGGTCTGAAATTATCACCCATGACTGGGCACTGCGTGTCCAAATATTACCCACTGGGCGTAACCAACTTGTATCATCTAAGGTTCCAGCTTTGACATTGATAGTATTTGAATTGTAAGTCCGTTCATGGAACAATCGCGTTCCGCAGTCGCCACAAAACAGGTTATTTACTTCACGTCCGGTATCATTTTTCCGAGTCCAAGCTTTCGGTTTTCCCTGAACAATTACAAAAGTATCTCGTAGTACTGTAAGGGACATACCAAAGGCACTAGACGATTGTTTTTGACACTCTTTACAATGACATAGGTAAAGTGTTAATGGTTCGGTATGAATTTCATAACGAATCTGTCCACATTGACAACCTCCAGTATATGGAAGACTCACAGTTTTTATCTCCTAAGAATTTGTATTGTTTTATTGTAACTAAAACTACTTCATTATAAAAGCGGATTTTATTAGACACAAATAGAAGACATCTGAACATGAATATATTTTCATTCTCTGCACTTTCCTAAATCCTTTTCATCACTCATCCTAACTCCAATACTGTTGAGGTGCATTTCCGTGAACTTCTAAAATCTTCGGTTTTTGGATTTTGCTATCAAGTGGATTAATTGCTTCTAACTGGACATCAAATTTCCAGTTTTCACCAAAATCATAAAGATAGGTCATTTTACCACCCGGTTCTAGATATAAATCTAAATTCTAAATTCACAATTTAACCTTCTGTGCAACGTGTTTTATTTATACTATTAATACAGAATTTCTCATGATAAACATTGACGTGCCAAGTGTCACAACAGGACTATCAATCCCGTAAGTTTAATGAAATGCGAATGATAATATTTTCACCTTCTACTTGACTAATCCCAGGAATTTGATATGAATAGTAACACTCGCCTACAGATGATTTTAGCTGATACACGTATTAATACAGTATTACCTGCGATCGCTCAACTAAATCTACCTAACTGGTGGTTAGCCGGGGGTGCAGTCCGAAACACCGTTTGGTCTTCAATTTTTGGCAATGACTGTGGGTTAGGTATTAAAGATTTTGATATTGCATTCTTTGATATAGAGGGAAACCGTTCCCAAGAACTAGCAGCAAAGGCGATTCTCACAAAACAATTTCCTGATGACGAGTTTGATGTCAAAAATCAAGCCAGTTTTGCTCGTTGGCGGCTTGGTAGCAGACCTTACACTAGTACAGAGGATGGCATCACAGATTGGCTGCACACCGCTACTGCTGTGGGAGTTCGACTAGATACCCAGGGACAATGGCAATTTTTCACACCCTACGGGTTGGATGACCTATTTGATGGCATTATTCGACCTACGCCAACGCATACTCATAATTTGGATGCCCATAATAAGGCATCTGGATTTTTACAGAAGTGTCCTTATCTGCGGTTGGCGTAAAAGTTACAATCACATTTTAGCCACTAGTTTCTATTACAAAAGAATAATTACTTGTTAATGTACAAACCTTAAGTACGGAATCCCAATGTTAATAATTTGATCTTGCTGGGAATAATTAAACTAGAACCCCTTTCACCGCAGAATGGGTATGACACTAATTTTATAACTTTATAGTCAAAAATCAATGCCAAATCGTACTGGATACCAAATCAACTCCACTCTCCACGAAGGAATCCAAACAATTATTTATCAAGCACAAACGCCAAAGACGCAACAGCGAGTTATCCTCAAGCTGCTTAAAAATGAATATCCGACCCTTGAAGCCTTTACTCGCCTTAAAAATGAGTATCAAATTCAACAAGGTTTAGACCATCCCAATATAGTTAAAGCTATCAGTCTAGAAACCTTTGAAAACCGTGTAGGATTATTGCTAGAAGACTTTGGTGGTCAGTCCTTATCTCAACTACTCCAAATAAAAAAACTTGACTTAATTAATTATTTAAAGATTGCTATTCAACTTACTAAAGCTTTAGATTATTTGCATAATAATCAGATTATTCATAAAGATATCAAACCTAATAACATCATAATTAACTCCCAGACAGGTATTGTTAAACTCGCTGACTTTGGTATAGCCTCCCGTCTCAATAAAGAAAATCCCCAATTTAATAACCCTAACTGCGTCGAAGGCACACTTGCCTATATGTCTCCTGAACAAACTGGGAGAATGAATCGCATTCTTGATTATCGTACTGACTTTTATTCTCTTGGTGTGACTTTATATGAAATGCTCACTGAGAAAACACCATTTGTTAGCCAAGATCCCTTAGAAGTAGTTTATAGTCACATTGCAGTTCAAGCGAGAAACCCGCAATCATTAAATTCAAAAATTCCTGCCGCCATCTCTAAAATTGTAATGAAGTTGATGGCAAAAAATGCGGAAGATAGATATCAAAGTGCGACAGGATTATTGGCAGATTTAGAATCATGTCTCAAGCAGTTAGAAACAAAGGGAATCATTACTGATTTTGTGCCAGGTCGTTTAGATATATTGAGCCAGTTATTAATTCCTCAAAAATTATATGGTCGTGAAGAACAAGTTAATGAACTTTTAGCTGCATTTGAGCGAGTTTCATCTGGAACTAGTGAAATGATGCTAGTTTCTGGTTATTCTGGGATTGGCAAATCAGTTCTAGTCAATGAAGTTAATAAACCAATTACTCGTAGACAAGGGTACTTTATTTCTGGTAAATTTGACCAGTTAAAACGGAATATACCTTATGCTTCTTTAATTCAAGCCTTTGCTTACTTAATGCGATATTTGCTGACCGAGAATAATGAAAAAATAGAAATATGGCGTAGTAAAATATTAGTAGCTTTAGGAACAAATGGAAAAGTTATTACTGACGTAATTCCAGAAGTAGAATTAATCATCGGTATACAGCCGGAAGTTGCCCAAATTGGTGCAACAGAATCACAAAATCGTTTCAATCATGTTTTTAAAGAATTTATCCAAGTTTTTACTCAAAAAGAACACCCATTAGTCATATTTTTAGATGATTTACAATGGGCAGATTCAGCTACTTTAAATCTAATTCAACTGATCGTAACTGATACCGATAGCAAATACTTTTTATTTATTGGTGCATATAGAGATAATGAAGTTAATTCAGCGCATCCTTTAATCCAAAAGATAGAAGAGATTAAGAATAGTGGGACGGTTGTTAATAATCTTGTATTACAACCCTTAAATTTAGGCAATGTAACTCAGCTAGTTGCCGAAACTCTTCAAAAATTAGAAGTGAAGCAGGATGAAGAAACAGCAGTCTTTAACCAAGACATTATTAAACTAGCTGAGTTAATTTGTAATAAAACAGGTGGAAACCCATTTTTTATAACACAACTAATTCAAGCACTTCATCAAGAAAAACTGTTAAAATTTGACTTTGCTAATGCTAAATGGCAATGGAGTCTAGAGGATATTCAAGCAATTGGAATTACCGATAAGAATGTAGTTGAATTAGTTGCCAGCCGAGTTGAAAAACTACCACAGTTCACCCAAAATGTTTTAAAATTAGCAGCATGTGTGGGTGACAGATTTAGTTTGGATGTTTTATCGATAGTAAATGAAAAATCACCTTCTTTGACAGCAAATGATTTACACTCAGCTTTGCAAGCAGGATTAATTCTGCCTTTAAATGAAGCTTACCGCATCCCTTTAGTTTTTAATCAAGAAGAAGCGGTTAATTTAAATTTCGACACTTCACGGGTGGGTTACAAGTTTTTGCATGACAGAGTACAACAAGCAGCATATTCCTTAATTCCAGAAGAACTTAAGAAATCTATTCACCTGAAAATTGGGCAATTGCTTCTTCAAAATATACCTAAAGAGGAAATAGAAGCTAACATTTTTGATATCGTCAATCAGTTAAATGTAGGTATTGTTAACCTGATAGAGCAATCTGAAAAAACTGAATTGGCACGATTAAATTTAATTGCAGGACGAAAAGCTAAAGCTTCTACAGCTTACGAAGCTGCTCTTAAATACTTCACAAATGGGATAGAACTTTTAAATATAGATGCTTGGCAAACGGAATATACCTTAACTATCGGTTTATATGAAGGAGCCGCAGAGGCAGCCTATCTGGGTGGTGATTTTGAGCAGATGCAAACATGGGCTAAGGTGGTGCAGCAAGAAGCCAAAATTCTTTTAGATAAAGTGAAAGTCTATGAAGTACAGATTATCGCTTCTATCATTCAAAGCAAACAACTGGAAGCCATTCAAATAGCAGTATCAATTCTGCAATTATTAGGAATAAATTTTCCAGACGAACCGACATCAACTGATATTCAGCAGGGGATGGATGAAATTGCTGTTTCTTTGAAAGGGAAAGCCATTGCAGATTTAATTAATTTACCATTAATGACCGATCCTAACAAGATTGCAGCGATGAGAATCTTAATGGGAGTTCTTCCTGCGGCTTTTCAAACTGCTCCGGCAATGATGCCAATTATTGTCTGTAAAATGGTTAATTTGTCTTTAAGGTATGGAAATACAGCTGTATCTGCTTATGGTTATAGTCTTTATGGATTACTTCTTTGTGGAATTCAAGGAGAAATTGATTCTGGCTATGAATTTGGGAAACTAGCTTCTCACCTAGTGTCACAATTTAATGCTGAAGAACTCAAGGCGAAAATTCTGACGGTTGTTAGTGCCCATGTTATGCATTGGAAAGAGCATGTTAGAGAGACATTAACATCATCAATGTCAGGATATTCTAGTGGTCTGGAAACTGGAGATTTAGAATATGCTGGTTATTGTGGTTACATTTATCCCTATCATTCATTTTGGCTGGGTAAAGAACTTTGGGTTCTAGAAAAAGAACTGATAGCTTATTGTGATTCGCTGAAAAAAATCAATCAACAAGTAGCTTTCACTTGGAACTCAGTGTATTTGCAAACAGTTTTGAACTTGAAAGGAAGTTTTGAAAATGCGGACTGTTTAATTGGAGAAGCCTACAACGAGCAAAGTATGCTGCCAATTCATCAGCAAGTAAATGACCTTTACACAATTAACCATTTATTTGTTAATAAGCTAATGCTCTCTTACATATTTGGAGAGTATTTTAAAGCTGTAGAAAATGCTGCGATCGCAGAAAACTCTTTAGGTGGTGTTACAGGGTTGTTTGTTGTCCCAGTGTTTTATTTCTACGATTCTTTAGCCCACTTGGCAATATATCATACTGCTAAAGAGTCTGAGAAGCAAGCTATTCTAGAAAAAGTTCAAGCTAATCAGCAAAAGATGGAACTCTGGGCTACTCATGCTCCTACCAATCACTTACATAGATTTTATCTCGTAGAGGCAGAACGGTGTCAGGTTTTGGGTCAAAAGCTAGAAGCAATGGACTATTATGAAAACTCGATTGCCAAATCTCAAGCAAACGGTTTTCTCCAAGAAGAAGCTTTAGCCTATGAGTTAGCTGGAAAATTTTATCAGTTTCTAGGTAAAGAATTAATTCATCAAACTTATATAACTAAAGCCTATTATGCCTATATTCGTTGGGGTGCGATCGCCAAAGTTAAACACCTAGAATCAAAGTATGTTTTTCTAGTAGGACAAACTACTACCATAGAAAACACTAGTTCAAAACTTGATACAACTCATATTACCACTAACACTACTACCAATAACAGCTTAAGCGATTTTCTAGATTTTAATGCATTCATCAAATTTTCACAAGCGATTACTAATGAAATTGTTTTAGAAAATTTATTGGGTAAGCTAATCCAAATTTTACTAGAAAATGCTGCTGCCCAAAAAGCAGCACTACTCTTACTTAAAGATAATCATTTGTATATTGAAGCTTCTGGAAATGCTACTGATGATGTGGTGACGGTTTTACGTTCTATTCCGGTTGAAACCTATCAAGATTTACCACTGTCTGTGATTAATTACGTTCTCCGAACTCAGCAATATATTGTATTAAATGATGCAACAGTTACAGAGCCTTTTAATTTTGATATCTATATCCAAAAATCTCGAATAAAATCAATCTTTTGTTTGCCGATTATGTACCAATCACAGCTTACTGGTATTATTTATTTAGAAAACCAATTATCATCAGGGGCTTTTGTTCCAGAAAGGGTAGAGGTATTAAAAGTCTTAGTTTCTCAAATGGCTATTGCAATAGAAAATGCCAGTTTGTACACAAAGGCGCAAGATAAATCTAAAGAGTTAGAACAATCGATAAAAGATTTACAAGAGGCGCAACTACAGCTTATCCAAAGTGAAAAAATGTCTTCTCTGGGTAATTTAGTTGCAGGTGTAGCACACGAAATAAACAATCCCATTGGTTTTATTACAGGTAGTATTGCCCAAGCAAAAGATATTGTTAAAGATTTAATAGACTATCTGCAACTGTACCGAGAAAAATTCCCCAATCCTGGCGCTGAAATTGAAGAAAAAGCTGAAGAGATAGATATAGATTTTCTGCTAAAAGATTTACCAAAAATGATTGATGGTATGACAGTGGGAACACAGCGTATTCGCAATATTAGTACATCTCTTCGTACTTTTTCTCGTGCTGATACTACCTCCAAAGTATTAGCTAATATCCATGAAGGTATTGATAGTACCTTGATGATTTTACAACATCGTCTGAAAGCCGATGGTAATCGTCCAGCAATTAAGATTATTAAGCACTATGCAGATATCCCATCCGTGAAATGCTATTTGGGACAATTGAATCAGGTGTTTATGAATATTATTGCAAATGCAATCGATGCTTTAGAAGAAGCAAATATCGGTCGTGATTTTTTAGAAATTCAAGAAAAGTATCCTAATATTATTACTATTGAGACTTCTCTAGAAGTAGATAATGACAAGGTGGTAATTAAGATTCAAGATAATGCCAAAGGAATGCCTGAAGCAGTTAAAGAATGCATTTTTGAACATTTATTTACTACCAAATGTGTAGGAAAAGGTACGGGATTAGGATTATCCATTAGTCGGCAAATTATAGTTGAAAATCATGGTGGAAATTTGATTTGTGAATCAGTCTTGGGACAAGGAACACAATTTATAATTTCTATTCCAATTTTGGGGGAATAAAGAATTTTTGATAGTTTTCCTTAAATTTCGGTATGGATGCGGATGGTTTGCAGTATTCTTGATTAAATTAGTTTATATCTGCATTGGCAATTTTGATAAAGTGAATTTTCGATAAATTTACTGTTTCTCAAGGGTGATGGTTGCGTAAGTCCTGTATGTAAGTAGTGACTTTATTACTTAATCAAATCAATACAAAGTTAGTTACAATTAGCACTTGTAACTTATTAATTAACTGTTATAACTAATTGTATACATCAACTCTTGTATGTACTAGCTTTATCATTTACTAGAAAAAAGATTTTCTAGTAGATATAAAAGTCAATTACTAGTGAAGTCTACAAGCATATTAGACAGTTTTGATGGGCTAAAAATATTAGCCTAAACTTTAGTTTGTAGTAAAGTACAAGATGCAAAAATCGTAAATAATTAAGGGAATCATCTTGTGGAAAAAAGAAGAGAAAATGGGGGAATAGTTTCAAAAGCTATTTCGTTCCTGTTAAATCGTATAACTTTAATTGCGCTTGCAGTTATTCTTGTGCTGTTTGTTGGAGGTAAGTTTGAGGTAGCAAGTGCAACTCAACCTAATGCAGAATTAGAAATTCAAAAATTAACATCCTGTTACGCCCTGGGAACTGACGCTATTGGTAGAGGAAATCTCCAAGAAGGAAAAAATATTTATCGGGATTGTTTTACTCAAGATTCAGTCCTTACCGCCATTTTTCCTGATGGGGCAACTCAAACAAATTATGGGACAGATTCTTGGGCAGATTTTGTCTATTCAGTATTTCAAGGAAATGGTTACACGGCTACTCAACACTTGATGGGTACAATAAACATTTCAATTCAAAATAATCAAGCAACGATGACTTCTTATCTCCATGCGACTCACAAACGCTCGGAAACCAGCATTGATGTCGCTAATGGCACTTATGAAGATCAAGTCGTTAACAGAAATGGGCGTTGGAAAATTCGTAATCGTACTCTCAAACTCATCGATTTCTTGAATCTCAGTTCGCCAACTACTGCTTCTTCAAGCACTAATGCTCGAAGTGCTAATTCCTCAACTACCTTTATAAGACCAAATATACCTCGTATAAAAGAATAATTCTTGAGACCAGAATGATATTAATAGGGGTTGGATAAGTATTCTTTACCTCCCTAATAACCTGTAAAAAGGGGTGAATTCCAATATTCACACCCTTTTCCCTTTTTTATTTGCCACTTGATTGAAACATAGTGCAAGGTCGAATCCAGTCTGATATTCAATAATTAGAAGCTTTAACAAAGTTTTGCCGTCAGCTTATATTCTGTTTGATGTATGAATAGAGAAGTTCGCGATCGCTTGGAGAGTTTATAATTAAGCATGGACTATTTCCGTGGCTTCCATTACTTACAATAACTACAGTAATGCCCATCCGGGGACAAACTCCTAAACAACTGGTGCTAACTACCCGAAAATCACCCCATAATCCCTCAAACTTTAAACGAGATTTCAACCAATTCTCTAAATCTTCGGAAGCGGTTGAGCCTAACCGCTCGTTTGCACATTGCGAACACACAAGCACCAAACCAGATTCCCATCGGGGAGAAACAGTTGAAATAGAAGTTTCTAATCGAGTATTTATTAGAGGTGGTAGTTGCTGAGAATTGGATGCAGACCTCTTGAGGATACGTTTGAGTAATGCTTTAATACGCTGTAGGAATTTTTTCATAGACTACCCCACCTATTTATCTGACAAGATAGTGTAAATTTCCTGTTTAGTCTGTTCTATTAGAACACCCAAGAAATGCTAGTCTATGCCAAGTCGTTTGTAGACGATGTAGAATTTTCACCTATGGACGCCTAGAGGACATGATATTACTATCTTTAATTGCAACTCAGTATTACAATCTAGGGGTTCCCACTCGCTGGGGAAACTATATGGAATCAAAACATGACTAAGCTGATTGAATACGAAGAAGCCAGCGACGAAGTACGTGCAGTGTATGACGACATCCGCGTTACACGTCAGAATGACTACATCAATAACTTTTGGAAAGCCATAGCCAACCATCCTCCCACCCTGCAACGAACGTGGCAAGCGTTGAAGGAAGTGATGGTTAGCCCTGGTGAGATCGATCCACTGATGCGCGAACTGATTTATATTGCTGTGAGTGCAACGAATGGCTGTGAGTATTGCATCGCCTCGCACACAGCGGCAGCACGTGCCAAGGGTATGAATGATACTATGTTTGGGGAACTAATGGCGATCGCAGCTACTGCTAATATGACCAATCGCCTCGCCAATGGCTATCAAATTCCGGTGGACGAGAAATTCAAGACGTAGGAATTTAGCCTTGTCTATCCCTACTTAAAAATAAGGTTTAGCAAAATCATTTACTATGCCCAAGGTTCAGATTAACGGGATTGATTTGTTCTACGACATTAAGGGAACAGGTGAGCCTTTGCTATTAATAGCTGGCTTTCTTTGCGATCATGCTTATTGGTCGCTGATTATGCCATCGCTGGTTTCGCAGTATCAAGTCATTCGCTTGGATAACCGAGGTATGGGGAGAAGTTCTGCTCCCGAAAACCCCTATAGTCTGAAGCAGATGGCTAGTGACGTTGCAGCATTGCTCGATCGCATCGGCATCGATCGGGTGCATTTAGCAGGTCATTCAATGGGTAGTCAGATAGCTCAAGAGCTAGTGTTAGCACACCCTGAAAAGGTAAAAAGTCTGATACTACTTTCATCTTTGGCAAAAGGTGATGCATTATTCAACAGCATCATTGAGACTTGGGGCGAACTTCCTAGCAATGTAGACCTAAAACTTTATGAAAAAGTTATCTTGCCCTGGATATTTACAGATACGTTCTACTCAATTCCTGACACGATCGAAGGTCTGATTGAATTTGCTATCAGATATCCTTTCCCGCCTGCAACTCATTCACTTTATCATCACAGCCAAGCCATCCTTAGTAGTAACACAATAGACCGCCTCCAAGAAATTCATTGTCCTACCTTAGTTCTGGTTGGTAAACAAGATATTCTCACTCCGCTAAAGTTTTCTCAACAACTTGCTCAAGGTATTCCCAATGCTGAACTTGTAGTCATCGAACGCGGTGGTCACGGCTTCTTGATTGAGTCGCCGGATGCTGTAGTTTCAGCTATACTCAAATTTCTGGGGAAGTTGAAGCCAACTTATAGCAATTTTTGATTATTAACAACAGAGGTAAAAGGTTTTTGTTAACGCAGGTCTGGGTTGCCGAGTCGCGCTGGACGTTTTTTATTCATGATGTATCACTAATAACATCAAACCAGATGTTCTTAGATTACATCTTCTGCAACCTTTTTGCTTAAGTTGACATCAATGAGTATTGCTCTACCCTTACGAGAAATCTATATAACTCTAGACTGGATTCTGATAGTTTTGCTATAAGCCTTCTGATAGTGTATTTCTCTAAACAAAAAAGTTTAGTCTGGGGATGTTTAGTTATAAAAATGAGAGGTAATAGTTATGCCCAGTGGACATGCTAGCCATAAAGGAACTTCTGATAAACCCAATGTTAATGCCAATGGAGTAATTGATGATGCTGCTGATAAATCATTAAACCCTGATGATCTCCTGTCGGAAGAGCAAACTAACACAGAAGTCCATAGAGTCGAAGAAAGTGTTAAGTTTCCTCCTGCTACCGAACGTCCAGGTGAAAAATCAAATACTAGTACCTGAAGTAACTATAGTACTCATATTTGATTTTTGAAATATGCGTAGTGGCATGGCAAGGCTAAAATATTGCAAAAAAATTGTAGGTTGGGTGGAGCGGAGCGCAACCCAATCTACAAGCGCGGCAAGTTGAATTTATTGGGTTGAATAATTCTGTTAATGATTAGATTTTAGTCTTTGTGAGTTTTTTAAACCCAACATTTTAAGCATGTCACGCTACTACGTCTAACTTTGCCCCGCTACGCTAACACAATTAAAAAACTTAGAGAGATCAAGTTTTTCAGGGTTTACATCTGTTTCATAACTTTAGTGAATTGGTATTACGCTTTGCTAGCGCACCTCATTATAATCAATTTCTTTTTTTTGGCGAAGGTATTGAATATACAAAAATCCCCCTTTAATCGGACGGGATAGAGGGGGAGATAGCTAAGGCCGGATGCTGTGATCAATGCCGAAGTTAGTCCGGTACTGGTGATCGGCAACGATAAAGATGACTGCGATCGCTAAATGGTGATGAGTATTGAGGATAAAACAGGTTTAATTCTTAGACTTACATCATTAGACGGTATGATGCAATTCATTTCCCTAGAAGTAATCAACTAATTAATGACTGCCATTTCCATCTAACTATTGGAGTATATTTGTATTAAATGAACTTGTAATCTTAAATACAGTGTCAAAGCTCCAAAGCTTACCAAATTTTTTATTAAAATGAGCTTAAGATTTTGTAAGTATATGGCATAAGAATAATGATTTTTTAGCAAAATAAAACAAAAAATTAAGCTCAACTTTATCTATAGCAATCCGAATTGAAACGTGAGAAAACACTGAGATTAAAAGTGGGTGTTTTAAAGCCTTTCAGCGATTTTCTCTCTCACGAATGATTTAGGATTGCTATAGAAGTAGTTAGTAAGCTGTAATCCTAGTAGTTTGTACTTATTATGAAACCTAAGTCAGTTAAATTAATTAGGGGTTAACAATTCCGTAGTAAATGGCGACAACAAATAAGAAAGTAGCCAATATAACCAGCGTAAAACCATAGCGAACTAGTGGATTAGGTAAGTCCTGATTGGTGATTACACTATCCCTTTGTGCCTGAGTAATAGGCTCAGATTTCTCGGTTTCTTGAGGATTCATATCGCTAGCTGTGTTCTCTGGCAGAGGAATATTATTTTCTGTTATTTTGTTTTCAGTCTCTTGGGATTTCATGGGCTTTTTTTCGTGTCCTTCTAGCTTTTGTGCTTTCATAGTTTCAAATATTGGCTAACGCTTACATCGTTCTTGAGAACTACCTTGGCTTGATGTGCGGTTCGCCTAAAGGGGTTAGTCAATGTAAAGTCGATCTGTAATGACAAATACACTTTTCTAAGCAACTGGATGAAATTTAAATTTTTGAGTTTTTAGAAAATTACTAATTCGGCGAAGTGAGTATATTTACTAGTGATGCTTTACAGAGAAAAAGGCCAAGGGATTATAAGTACTAGTTGTAAATATTGAAATGCCAAACTCGATATAATACCGTACTCACGTTTTTTTCAAACCATAGACATACGCATATAAACACAGATGAATCTCATAATTGTCTGTATTCATCATGTAGTTACTAATTTTGTATGAATGAGGAAGTCTCCAAAAAGCTCGAATTAATCAGACAAACCTTGCATGAATCCGAAGTGCAAGGCCTGCGTTTGCGTGGTACAGACTGGTTTGCCTGGGTGACGGCTGGCGCTTCTAATACCGTGCTGCTGACTGCTGAAACTGGTGTAGCAGAAGTATTAGTAACTACTGAAGATGCCTGGGTATTGACGGATGAAATTGAAGCGCAGCGTCTTCAGGATGAAGAACTGCCAGCTAATTTTAGGGTATATGTGAACCCTTGGGCTGATTATGCTGCCCGTGAGTCTTTTGTTCGTGATGTAACTGGTGGTGGAAAAACAATTAGCGATCGCCCCATCTCCAATTTAGAAAAACCGTTACCCCCAACTCTGCAAAATCATAAACGGGTAATGATGTCAAGTGAATTAGAGCGATATCGTCAAGTCGGGCAAAAAGCTAGTCAGGCAATGACAGAGGTACTCAAAGCCGCCAAGCCAACTTGGACAGAATATCAGTTAGCGGGTGCAGGTGCAGAGGCTTTATGGGCGAAAGGGTTGCATCCGGCGCTGACACTGGTAGCGGGTGAAAGACGTTTACCGCTGTACCGTCATGCAACAGCCACCGGAGAACAAATTGGACAGCAAGCGATGCTGGTGTTTTGCGCAAGAGGTTACGGTTTGTATGCAAATCTAACGCGATTTGTTTGTTTTGGTAAGCTTTCAGACGAACGAGCCGAATTACATTCCCATGTGCGCGAAATAGAAGCAGTAGTTTTGAATTTGTGCCAACCCGGAACCAGTCTCGATGCAGTTTATCACGCCCTAGCTCAGGCTTATGAGCAGCATGGATTTCCTAATGCCATCCGCGAACATCACCAAGGAGGAACCACTGGATATCTGGCGCGAGAAATCGTCGCCAATCCAACTACTACTGATACTTTGACAGAAGGTATTGCTGTTGCTTGGAACCCTAGTTTACCAGGGGCAAAGGTTGAAGATACTTTTGTGATTCTCAAGGATGGAAAGTTGGAAAATTTAACTTTCGATCCAAATTTTCCTAATGTTGAGGTAGAAGGAAGGTTACGCCCTGTACCTTTGTACAATTAAAAATTATGGACTTTCAACAAGTATTCGGGAAACCATCTGAAACTGAAGCCAGTGCGCCAGGAAGAGTAAATTTACTAGGCGAACATACCGACTATAACGATGGCTTCGTTTTGCCAACTGCGATTCCTCAATCTACGACGGTAGAACTAGGTTTGAGTAGCGATGGCCATCATCACTTTCACTCGGAAAATCTCAACGAGCAAGTGAGCATTTTAGACAATCATACCCCGTCTGAATTT
The DNA here is from genome assembly GCF_034530975.2 of Nostoc sp. DedQUE07. Lineage (NCBI taxonomy): Bacteria > Bacillati > Cyanobacteriota > Cyanophyceae > Nostocales > Nostocaceae > Nostoc > Nostoc sp. DedQUE07. Next base: position 278,001 of record NZ_JAVRCC020000003.1, read on the forward strand.
GCCAGTTATATTTTTGGCTGTATTGAGGTTTTGCAAAAAGCAGGACACATAATACCATCGCTTTCTGTATACGTGAAATCATCGGTTCCGATGGGTTCGGGTTTGTCTAGTAGCGCGGCTTTGGAAGTGGCAACGCTGCGGGCATTACGCCAACTTCTGAACCTTGCCATTGATGACGTTGAAATCGCCCAATTTGCCCAGCAAGCAGAAATTCACTATGCTGGCGTCCAGTGCGGCATCATGGATCAGATGGCTTCTAGTTTGGCTGATACTGAACATATCTTGTTTTTAGATACTCGGACTTTAGAACGCCGGGTGATGCCTTTACCTGAGAATGCAGAGATTTTGGTGATTGATAGCGGCGTACCGCGCACCCTGGCAAGTAGCGGTTATAACCAGCGTCGGGCTGAGTGTGAAGAAGCGGCGCGATCGCTAGGAGTTAAAGCACTACGAGATATTACTGACGTTGAGGTAACAGAAAAACTGCCCGAACCTCTACGCCGTCGTGCCCGTCATGTGGTTACAGAAGATAACCGCGTCTTGGAAGTATTGCAGGGAGTAACATCTGAGCGCTTTGGCGAATTGATGAACGCATCCCACGCCAGTTTGAGAGACGATTACGAAGTGTCCGTACCTGCGCTGGATACTCTAGTCGAATTGTTGCAAAATACTCCGGGAGTGTTTGGTGCAAGGCTGACAGGTGCTGGTTTTGGTGGTGCTTGTGTCGCTTTGGTTGCGGCTGGTGAAGGAAGAAATATTGCAACTCATGTTCTTGAACAATACAAGCAAGCAGGTTACACCGGACAAATTTTGGTTCCTTCTTTGGAGTTAAGTGATGCAGCCTAAAGTTGTTTATGGAAACGCAGGCGTTGAAGGTGTAAATCGTTGGGGATGGTTCATGGGTCACTTTATCACCCCTGAAGACGATCCGCGTTCCACGGAAATGCTAGAAGTAAAATGGGCTATTCACAAAGCAGGTGAAAGTAGAACTGAATGGGCGGTAAATAACCAAGCTGCGACGCTTTCAATTCTCATTCACGGAGAATTTCGCCTGCAATTTGAAGATAGAGAAATTTTATTATCTCGTGAAGGTGATTATGTTCTTTGGTGTGCGGGTGTGTCTCATTGGTGGATTGCTGAGTCCGACTGCACTATTTTGACTGTCAGATGGCCTTCAAAGCCAGGAGATAGTGTTGAATTGGCTGGAGTGTCAAAGCCTTAGTTTGCTAAGTAATTGGGCTTAATTAATTTTAATGAGGTTCGATGCTCCCTCATTTGTTAGGACTACTTTGCTTTTCAACATCGGATTTAAGATACAAAGTCAGATACTTAAGTAGGTTGGCTTAAATAATTATCGTTGCGATCGGGCAGAAGCAGGAGGAAAAAGAGTTTAAGCCTTCTTTACTTTTCTTTACATAGTTTGCTTTTATTGTGCCGACTTACTTATTTATCATTTTCAAAAATCTTTGATATCTACCCTACAAACTTAATTATCTCTATCTTTGGTATTTTTTTTAATCCGTCGAACTCACGTAGTATTAAGCTAAAGATTTTTTGGAGATAAGTTTGTTTGACGTAAAGCTGTGATGCGATGAAAGATGCATCTAATGCGATCGATAAAATATCTAGACATATAGAAAGTTTATTGCGGATTTCAAGTTAGTGAAGTACACAAGCTAAGTTTCAAAGCCAGGTATAAAACCTGTTTTATATCATGTCCGCCAAATTACCCGTAATAAAAGAACCCCACCCCGCCAAAGCTGTGCTTTGTCTCCCCTCCCCGCCTGCGGAGGGGTTGGGGGTGGGGTGATTCGGGTTTAATAAGTAATCGATTACTTCTGAATTCTGACTCCTGAATTCTGCTGTCTTGCAGCAAAGCTGGAGGCTTTCTTAACCCCTTAGATTGAGACGGAAAAATTATACAGTGTATAGATTTTAGAACTTACGCAAAATATCTCTCAAACTCTGATTTCTCCGTGCCACGCCAGTTGCTACCCTGCGGGAACGCTAAAAGCGAACAAGTCGGGGAACCGCAAGGGCGCACTGGCTTCTCTGTGCCTCTGCGGTAGCCTGCGGCAAGCCGAAGCGTCTACGTTATTCCGTAACTCATGCGTAAGTCCTAGATTTAACTAATCAGCATTTGGTTTCATGCTAAAACGTAATTATCTACTTAAACACTTAAACTTTTTACTTGCAAATCCAGTATTAGTTATCGTACTAATGCTCACAGCATTGACGAGTGGTTGTCAAAAAAACGATCCGGCAGCTAATGCTCAAAGCCCGCCAGCATTGCCAGTAAAACTTCAGAGGATTGATGCAGGCACAATCGAAGAAAGTTCCGAGTTTGTTGGGTCGTTGGAGGCGCAGCAGAAAGTCATATTACAGCCCCAAACTCAGGGTCGAATCGAATCAATTCTCGTGTCGAGTGGTCAGCGAGTGCAGCAGGGTACGCCGATCGCATCTTTGAGTTTAGATCAGGCTCAGGCCAATGTCGCCAGTTCGATCGCAGCTGCTAATTCGGTGCAAGCAGCATTGGCTACTGCTCAAGCAGAGCAACAACAAGCCGAAGCCCAACGCACCAAAGCGGCTGCAAATGTTCAACTGCAACGGACACAGTTCAATCGTAGCCAACAGTTGGTCAACGAAGGAGCCATAGCAAGACAAGAGTTAGACATTGGTAGAAATAATTTACAAACTGCTCAAGCAGACCTGCAAACATCCGAAAAGCAAGTCGCAGCAGCTAGGGCAGCCGTCCGCCAAGCACAGGCAAACATCCGCCAAGCTCAAGCAAGCACGGCTGCGGCGCGAGTCAGCCTCAATTTCAAGCAAGTGGTAGCACCCATTACTGGCGTAGTTGGTGAATTTCCGGTCAAGGTTGGAGATTATGTCAACATCGGCCAAACAATTACTACACTCACACAAAACGATTCACTGGATCTCAATCTTTCTATACCTTCAAATCGATCGCGCCAATTACGAACGAACTTAGCCGTGCAGTTAATCGATCCCACCACCCAACAAGTGATTGGTACAGGTGCGATTAGCTACATTTCTCCAAATGTGAGTTCTAATCAACAGTCAGTTTTGAGCAAAGCCCGCTTTCGGAATTCACAAGGGCGATTGCGCGATGGACAATACGTTAGAGCTCGCGTGATTTGGAATCGACAACCAGGTATCTTGATTCCCACCGTTGCAATTTCTCGCATTGGTGGACAAAGTTTTGTGTTTGTCACCGAAAACAAAACCGTCAATGGACAACAGCAGCAAGTTGTGCATCAGCGTTTAGTGCGCCTGGGAGATATTCAAGGGCCCAATTATCAAGTTATCGATGGGCTTAAATCCGGCGAAACGATTGTAACTTCTGGCATTCTCAAACTTAGAGAAGGCGCACCAGTTCAAGAAATAATTACTAATTCGTAATTCGTAATTCGTAATTATGTTTTGTGGCGGGTATTTCAATCCCGAATAACATACAAGCCGTTTATTATTCGAGGGTATCAACCCCTATTCAATTACGAGTGTTGCTGAATAATGGGATGATTTCGCCTAATTTGAAACGAATTTTCAATGGTTTCAACGGCCAATTCATCCCGCATTTCTGTAATGCCTAATTACGAATTACGAATTACGAACTACGAATTGTTTAAAAATCCAGGATAGTTTATGATTTTTTCGATCGCGAATACCTTCATCAAACGCCCGGTATTAACTACCGTTTGCACTCTACTGATTCTGATTGTCGGTGGCGTGTGTATTCCGTTGCTGCCGCTCAATTACTTGCCAGATATTGCACCGATTCGCGTTCAAGTCTCAGCTTCCTATACCGGGGCGGATGTGGAAACTGTCGAAACTGCGGTGACAACTACGCTGGAGCGACAAATTAACGGCGTTGAGGGAATGCAGTACATGACCTCGAACAGTTCAGCAGGTAGTAGCCAAATTTCAGTATATTTCGGGTCGCAGGTAGATAAAAATATTGCTCAAGTTAACGTCCAGAATCGCCTCGCCCGTGCTACACCTCGCCTACCAACAACGGTGCAACAATTCGGTGTAACAGCACAAACATCTTCTACAAGTATTTTGTTAGTCTATGCTCTTTATCCCGAAAATAATGAGTATGACGCGCTGTTTATTAGTAACTATATCGATCTGAATTTGCGAGATCAACTGCTGAGAACGCCGGGAGTTGGGGATTTAACAATTTTTGGTGAAAAGCAATATGCAATGCGGTTGTGGCTCGATCCGAATGCACTGGCGAGTCGAGGCTTAACTGTGACAGATGTTGCTACAGCATTGCGATCGCAAAACATTCTCGCCGGAGCCGGAACGTTAGGTCAATCGCCTATCCCTCCAGGTCAAAGTTATGAAATTCCGTTGCGAGTCAATGGTCAATTTAAAAATGCGTCAGAGTTTGAAAATCTCGTTATTCAAGCCGGAAGTAATGGCAGTTTAATTAAACTTCAAGATGTGGGTCGTGCAGAACTTGGCTCGGAGACTTACAGCAGCAATGCCAGAAATAATGGTAAGCCGTCGATTGGGATAGCAATTTATCAGTTACCTGGTAGTAACGCCCTGGATGTGGCGAAAAACGTTCAGGCTCAGATGAATGAGTTGATGAAAGACTTTCCACCAGGCTTAAAAGCCCAGATTGTCTACGATACCGTGGGATTTGTGCAAGCGTCACTTGAAGAAGTACTGAAAACACTGGTTGAAGCGATCGCTCTTGTCGTACTGGTGATTTTTCTGTTTCTGCAAAACTGGCGAGCCACAATTATTCCCCTGGTTTCCATTCCTGTTTCACTGATTGGGGCGTTAGCATTCGCTTATATATTTAAATTTTCGTTGAATAATTTGACGTTATTCGGCTTAATTTTGGCAACAGGATTAGTTGTAGATGATGCCATTATCGTTGTTGAAGCGATCGCCCGCAAAGTTGAGCAGGGAATGCGACCACTGCAAGCATCAGTCGAGGCAATGGATGAACTTACCGGAGCGGTAGTTTCAACGTCGTTGGTATTGATGGCAGTTTTTATCCCGGTGGCATTTTTCCCAGGTTCGACAGGAAAAATGTATCAACAGTTCGCGTTGATTATTGCTTTTTCAATCGCCATCTCGACGTTTAATGCCCTTTCCTTTAGTCCGAGTATATCGGCAATTTTGCTCCGTCCACCTCGACCTGCACGCGGCCCGCTTGGCTGGTTTTTTGGCCGTTTCAATCAAATTTTACAATGGATTATTGACAAGTATTTAGCGACGGTGAATTTTCTGATTCGCGTTCGTTATGCGGTAATTGGATTATTTGTGGTTGGTTTAGCTGCGACTTATTTCATGTTTACCCATGTTCCCACCGGGTTTGTTCCGAGTGAAGACCAGGGAATTGTCTTAGGTATTATTCAAGCGCCAGATGGAGTTGCCCTTAACTATACCGACCAAGTAATTACAAAACTCGAACAAATTCTTGAAAAAGAACCAGAGGTGAGTAACGTTTTCGCCACTTCGGGATTTGGCTTTGCAGGTAGTGGTTCAAATCGCGGTGTGTTCTTTGCAAAACTCAAGCCGTGGGAGGAGCGCACTCAACCCAATCAAACTGCCTTTGGAATCTTAGCCCGAATAAATAAAGAATTTGCAACGATTCCAGAAGCTATTATCACCGCAGTCAGTCCCCCACCGATTCAAGGCTTTAGTACTTTAGGGGGATTTGAGTTACAGCTAGAAGACCGTACCAACGGACGACTGACAATCAATGATTTTTTTGCGAATGCTCAAGCGGTGCTAGCCCAAGCAAATCAAAAACCAGCGCTCAAAGGCGGCGTTTTTACCCAGTTTACTGCTAGTACGCCACAGTTTCAAATTGATTTCGATCGCACTCGTTTAGAAGCACTTAACATCGATTTTCAAGAAGCTGTGAACACACTCGGAGCTGCAATTGGCTCCCAGTATGTCAACGATTTTACTTTGGGACAGCGTAGCTACCGCGTATATGTTCAGGCAGATGCTAACTATCGGCGATCGCCAGATGATATTCAGCGGCTTTATGTGCGATCGGCAAATAACCAAATGGTTCCATTGAGTGAAGTTGCAAAAATCACACCTACTACAGGCCCATCTGTAATTTCCCATTACAACGGCTTCCGCGCGATCGATTTACAAGGTAGAGAAGCATCGGGCTACAGTAGTGGACAGGCGATTCAAGCAATGCAACAAGCGGTGGCTGAAGCAGCAACACCGGGGGTTGGCAGTGATTGGATTGGAACTGCCCGCGAAGAATTAAGTGCAGGTAACTTAGGGATTTTGATTTTTGGCTTTGGGATCATTATGGTGTTTCTGACGCTGGCTGCTCAGTATGAAAGTTATATCGATCCGGTGATTATTTTGTTAACTGTACCGTTAGCGTTGTTAGGCGCATTAAGTGCCTTATCTTTGCGTGGTTTGGTGAATGATGTCTACGCAAACGTGGCGTTAGTGATGCTGATTGGATTAGCGTCAAAGAACGCGATTTTGATCGTCGAGTTTGCCAATCAAGGTCTTGAACAAGGTATGACAATTCGACAAGCAGCCGTAACCGCAGCGCAAGAAAGATTTCGACCGATTGTGATGACTTCAAGCGCTTCCTTGCTGGGATTTTTCCCCCTGGTAATTGCCACCGGAGCCGGTTCTGCCTCGCGTTGGTCGTTAGGAACAGCCTTATTTGGCGGGCTACTCGTAGCAACGATTTTGAGTTTGCTGATTGTTCCAGTCCTGTACGTAATCATCAAGACTTTGGAAGAACGCTTCTTGAAGAAAAAACCTGCTAAACCTTCCCAACCGCCATCCCCAGATGGAAACGAAGATGGACAATCAAGAGCGATGCCAACTCCAGTCGGAGACGCTGCGCGAACGACGAACGCTCATCAACATTCATCTGTAATTATCAAGCAGAATGCTGATGATAACAAACGTAATGATTCGAGTAAGTAAAAAAGGAAGAGGGTTAAGGCAAGAAACGCGATGAATCGCCGTCAAGACAAAAGATTGGTTATTAGACCTCTTGCTTTCATTGCTTTTTGCAAGAGGTCTATTGTTAATACATCGGCGGCCTTGTTAATGCATCGGCTTGTATTGTTAATACATCGGCGGCCTTGTTAATACATCGGCTTGTATTGTGAATGCGGCCGCGGCCTTGTTAATACATCGGCTTGCATTGTGAATGCGGCCGCGGCCTTGTTAATACATCGGCTTGTATTAAAAACACTACGCTTTTACGCAAAGCTGTACTTAGAAAGCTATAGCAACAGCCAAAATGGTTAGGACATTAACAGATGATAAAATTTAGACACAAAAAGGCTTTTCACCCAGTCCCCAGTCCCTTGCTATAGTTTCATTTTTTCTCTGCTTGTATGAAACCACCCTGGACTCTCTAAGAGCGGGGAGGGGGTTGAAGGTGGGGTTCAGTACCAACTCAACCCAGAATCGGTATTATTACAAGAGGTAAAGATTAAGCTGTAACTTTGGGAACCACTGACACAATGTAGAGTATCTCCTGATAATTTAGCAAAGCTATAAGCATTGGAGCGAAGCAAATGAACGCTAAATTAATCGTTTTTTCTGCCTTTGTGACAGCATTTGTAGGTGCAGGAATTGGTTTTATTATTGCTAATTTACTTCCTTGCCCTTACACAAGTCAAATGTATAAAGGTTTGGAGCAAAAATATGCGATCGTTGGTGCAGTTGCTGGCTTGCTGATTGGTTCTAGTCAAGAAATGATTCGAGAACTCAAACAAGAGCGGGATGCAGAAGAAGAATTGCTGCGGGATTTGAACAAAGCTATTCACTCAAGTACAGATCGAGAAAATTTATGACAATTTTTTGACAAGAACTAACAGCAATAGCAAAAATTCCGATCGCGGTTCTGATAAACTGCGATGGCATTGCCGCCATACTCACAAGTGGTAACTCTGGAATTGGGCTAGCAGTCCCACTTACTTTCGCCCGTGAAGCAGCCGATGTGCTGATGTATGCAGGTGTGTCTATTGATGGTTTGCTGAGTCCAACTGCACTCTTTTGACTATTAGATGCCCTTCAAACAGTAGGCGATCGCGTTGCATTGTCTGGAGGGTCAAAGAATTTAGTTATGTTAAGTAATTCGTTATAATTAATATAAATTAATTGTTACAGAGGATTGGCATAAGCCACCAATTTTAAAAATAGTGCGTTACTATCGACAAGCAATAAAAAATCTCCTAGAGGTTTGATATTAATACGCCTCTAGTTATAAGTTGAAGAGGATAAAAAAGATGGTTCAAAGTATAGGCGGTATAGCGAAATATTCAGCTACCGACCTAGACCGATTTGCTCAAAAACTGAATCAAGACGGAATTTGTGTCATTCCTGGTGTTTTTGAGCAAAAATTAATTGACGAGTGGAGACAAGCTTTTGAAAAATTATTTCACGAGCGTCAAAATCAACCAGGTGGGTTGGCTCCTCGTGAAGTTTCCCGCTACTATCTAACCTTGCCTTGGATTTACCCATTTGCTAATGAGTTAGTTTTTGCCAATCCAGTGATTATGGGTGTCCTGGATCGCGTGTTTTACCAAGAATACGTGATGGTTCAGATGGGAGTTGATGTCCCATTCCAGGGTTCAGATTATCAAGAAACCCATCGGGACTTTCGCCCATTATTTAGCGATCGCATAGTTACACCACTTTACGCCCTAGCAGTTAACTTTCCCCTTGTGGAAGTAACCGCAGAAAACGGGCCGTTCCAAATGGCGCGTGGTACTCATGTTATACCGCGTGAAGAAGGATTAGAAAAAGTTGCCAGTGGTGAAATTCCGATGGAATCCTTTTATATGCAGCCAGGTGATGTGATGGTGCGATCGCCTTTAGCACTACATCGGGGTTCCCCAAATCGGACAAACCACCCAAGGCCGATGGTAGTCATGGGCTATGCTATGCATTGGTTGCACACACCAAAGGTAGATTTGACTCTCCCACAAGACTATTATCAAAGCCTCCCAGAAAAACTAAAGCAAATGCTACGGTGTCAGCTAGTAGAAAGCTTACCTAAGAACAAAGTCGAGACTTACGTGAATTTCAAATACTAGTAGTTTTTCAAGGCAACAATGCTTGGTAAATAAGTTTGTAGTCAGGACTTTAGTCCTTGATTTAAGCGTTAAAGCCCTCACTACAAACCCGGCAAACTTAACTTGACTAACCACTAGTGGAAGAAGGATTTTTGTCATTCCATAGATAATTAAGATGCAAACCTATACTAATCCAGTCTACAAAGGTTATTTTGCCGATCCTTTTGTTTGGCAACACGAAGGCGTATATTATGCGATCGGTACTGGTGCAGCAGAAGCAGAAGGAACGGTAGACGAAATAGCGGACGCACCAAATGTTAACTCCGATAACAAATCGCGTGTCTTTCCTCTGTTACGCTCCTTCGATTTTGTAAATTGGGATTATGTTGGTAACGCGCTACAACGGCCAGATCCCGCCCTTGGCGATAATTTTTGGGCCCCCGAAGTTGCTTACAGCGATCGCCAATTTTATCTTTACTATTCTGTAGGGCATGAAGATAAGAATCATCAGTTACGTGTAGCTACAAGCGATACTCCGTTAGGGCCTTATCAAGATGTTGGCGAACCAGTCGTAGATCCAAAATCTTGTCCTTTTGCGATCGATCCGCACCCATTTCAGGATGACGATGGACAGTGGTATTTGTTTTACGCCCGTGACTTTCTGGATACATCGGATGGAGTACGTGCTGGCACAGCATTAGTTGTAGACAAACTCCAAACCATGACTAAACTTGCTGGTGAAGGGAAAGTGGTTTTACGTGCGCGATCCGATTGGCAACGGTTTTTAGCCAATCGTTTGATGTACGGTGAAATTTATGATTGGCATACTTTAGAAGGCCCCTGCGTTCGGAAGCATGAAGGTAAATATTACTGCTTTTATAGTGGTGGACGCTGGGAAACTGAGAACTACGGTGTAGATTATGGCATTGCTGACAACGTGATGGGCCCTTACTCTGATGCAGGTAACGAAACCGGGCCACGGGTGCTAAAGTCTGTTCCTAATTTTGTTATCGGGCCGGGACATAATTCTATCGTTCTTGGGCCAGATGGTAAGACTGAGTATGTTGTCTACCATGCTTGGACGAAAAACATGGATATGCGGCAAATCTGCTTAGATATGCTGATCTGGAAACCAGAAGGGCCATCTTGCAATGGCCCTACCTGGACACCGCAGACTATCAGCAACTATTAAAGATTTTGCGATACATTAACACCGCTAACTTTGGCTGGTATAACAACGCTATAGTAGCCAGCTGCGATCGCTGCTAATGCATTAAGCAAAACATTAGCACCGAACAATGGCATTAAACCAAAAAATGTCTTACCCAAAGGCAACAATCCGATGATGGCCAGCAAGGCATAAGAAACTGCAAAACCACGATTGAATAGACGCGCTGTGGTAGTATTGTTGTAAGAAGTAATTCCTAACAATCCGACGGCACAGCGAACAAGATTATGCAAAAAATTGGTGGGAATTGCACCAAAGATATAACCAAAACCCGCAGAATAAGCACCAGCAGATTGATCGAGTGGAACAAAAGATTCGCTCGATCCTGGTAATGAAACTAAAGCTGGTACAAATCCAGCTAAACCTAAAAGTAAATAACTGATTCCGATAGCCAAAGCAATGTAACGCTCGATCATTTTTGCCTGGTTAATGTTTTCCATCTTGTTTCTCTTGGTAAGTGTGTAGATGTTTACGAAATAGTAATCGCTAGCTGAGAAATCATCAAAATCTAATTTGTTAATAGATATAAATAGATCGTTTCTAGCTAGTTAACTCTTTAAACATAATATTTTTAATTCAACTTCGTATTTCATATATTTCACTCTATCAAAGGTAAGAAGCGCTATCTTAAAAAGGCTTATAATTTAAATTGAATTTTAGGCTTATGGGTTTGATCTTCATTAAAAAATATTTACTAACTAATTCTTTTCATTGCTGTGATATTCTGTTGCTTTAGCTACTTGTAGAAATGGCATTTTTCGTTCAGGATTTATAGTTTTATTATGAGAAGAATTATTGAAGGGTGAATAGATATCTACCTCAGATAGCCAAATGATAGTTTCATAACCAACCCGACCCATTTCTGGCTCTAAACCCATAGGCATCTCTAGCAAATAAACCCAGCTACCTGACTGAGTCCGGTAATTTTTGATGATGCCTTCTTTGCCGATAAACTCTACCTTTTGACCGCTATGAAACTTAGGTAGTGATAGAATGGCACTAAGAAAAGCTGAAAGCTCGTCTGGGCTGGGTGTTGGGGGTAGGGTGTCGGGTGTCGGGAAAAATCAAGAAAAGTAAATATGAGTGGGGATACAAATAAATTTCTGACTCACTACACCCAACACCCGACACCCCACACCCAAAAGCCTGATATATAATGGGTTTCCCGTTATCTTAGTGCCATTCGGTAGTGATAAAAGACTTGCATTCATTACTCGTAATTCCTTCGACTAATAGAGTAATAAATAACCTTATAGCTAATATAAAACTTGTGGTTATCCGTCACAAATTTCAATGTATTCTCTGTCAGTCGTTTTAATAGTAAGTTTGACTTTTTATATCTAAAGTCGGAATTCTCATTAAATCTATTAAATTTTTCACAATAAAAAATTTTCAAAATCAGAAACTTTACTACTTAATTTATTTCCAATGCCTACACTTATCGCACTACCTATTTTATTGGAAAAACTCTGAGATAGAAAACGCGATCGCTCCATCATTAAAAGCGATCGCGTGAGGTTTATGAATTGAATTATTATCAATCTTACACATAATCAAAAAGCTTTTATCCTACCCAAGGTTGAGATAATATCTATATCATCAGAGTGAAATTTATAATACTTATTTACCAAAACTAACATTCAAAGAAATTAGTTCTGCTACTATATTTATAAAATAGTTGTTACAATAATATGTATTCTAGATAACAAATTAATATTTTGTTTTATAAAAATACTGTTTTAATACTTAAAACCAGACAATTGTTTATATAAATTTAGCGTTAAATATTTACTCTAAGTTACCAAATAAGCTGAATTGATTAATTTTAATAGTATTAATAATTATTTTAATTATATTGTGTACGAAACCGAACAGACAAAAACAACTATATTTGCATGGTTTTCAATATAAATATTTATTTGTGTTACATAAGTTAATAATTTATTTTAGATAAAATAAAAATATAGTGCTTAAGACTTAATCAAGAAAGTAATTTTATATTTATTTTGGTAGATGAAAAAATTAGACATAAAACAGTATTTTCTTAAGTAGTGAACCAGTCAAGCCAAGTATTGATTATACCGATTCGATATTGAAAAGCAGCAAAATATATTGCAAGCTTTTGCCTGAAAGTAAGCTTGATGCTGCCTTACAAAGAAAAGGTATTAGCGTTTAGCTAGTCAGAATTAATAATTTAAATAACGAGACAAACTATGGCAAGTGAAAAATCTCAAGTCAAAAACAACGGTGTCAGCAATGTTATTTCGTCGAAGCAGCGTAAAACAAAGCGATCGCAGCTAGCCCAAACGCAATCATCGAGTACATCACTGTTGGATTTAACTTCGTCTAATAAAAAAGTTCAATCAACAGAAACTTTTAAAGATACACCTGATATAGTTTGCTTATCTCATTTACGTTGGAATTTCGTCTATCAAAGGCCACAACATCTTCTTAGTCGCTGCGCTCAAGGAAAGCGAGTCTTCTTTATTGAGGAGGCAATTTTCTCTGAAGAACCGTTGGCAAGGTTAGATGTAAACCAAGATTCTAATGGAGTAGTTGTGGTTGTGCCACACCTACAACAAGGTTTAAGCGAAGAAGCAATCAACGCAGATTTACAAGTACTAATTAATAATTTATTTGCAGAGCATAATATCAACAAATACATTTGTTGGTATTACACACCAATGGCGATCGCTTTCACGCGCCACTTGCAACCCCAAGCTGTGGTGTACGATTGCATGGATGAATTATCTGCATTCCAGGGAGCATCACCCACTTTAAAGAATTACGAAGCCGAACTATTCAAGCGTGCAGACTTAGTATTTACAGGGGGACAAAGCCTTTACGAAAGTAAAGTGAACCAGCATCCCAACGTTTATGCCTTTCCCAGCAGTGTAGATGTCCCCCACTTTGGCCAGGCGAGAAATCTTCAAGAACCAGAAGATCAAGCTCATATTCCCCATCCTCGCCTTGGATTCTTTGGCGTAATTGACGAACGGATGGATATTGAACTGCTTGCTGGTATTGCCGAAGCCCGTCCCGACTGGCATCTAGTAATTATTGGGCCAGTTGTCAAAATCGATCCCGCAGCTTTGCCACAGCATGAAAATATCCATTATCTCGGTGGCAGAGACTATAAACAGCTACCTGCTTATCTAGCAGGGTGGGACTTAGCAATGTTGCCATTTGCGCATAATGAGTCAACACGCTTTATTAGCCCTACCAAAACTCCAGAGTATCTTGCCGCAGGTAGACCTGTAGTATCTACTTCGATTCGAGATGTGGTACGTCCTTATGGAGAGTCAAAACTGGTGCGAATTGCAGACACAATTTCTGAGTTCGTCACCGCCGCAGAACTTGCAATGCAAGAGGATACCCCAACCTCAGAATGGCTGAGTCGAGTAGATGCCTTTTTAGAAAAGATTTCTTGGGATCGCACTTGGGCATCCATGATGAAGCTGATTGACTCTGCCATTGCAGCGCGTGATGGTGAAGACAAAGCTAACTCCACAGGCGCGGCTGGTAAACAAGCACCAAATGTCATTACCAGAGATTTTGTCTTCGATTACTTAGTCGTCGGCGCTGGTTTTTCTGGTAGCGTCATTGCTGAACGTTTGGCAACTCAAGGTAAAAAAGTGCTGGTTGTAGACAAGCGCAACCACATAGGCGGCAATGCCTACGATCATTACAATGATGATGGCATTCTTGTACACAAATACGGTCCCCACATCTTTCACACCAACTCCCGCGAAGTCTTTGAATACCTCTCGCGCTTTACTCAGTGGCGGTCTTACGAACATCGCGTCCTTGCCAGTGTAGACGGACAACTTGTTCCGATTCCGATCAACCTCGACACCATCAACAAGCTGTATGGGATGAATCTCAATTCATTTGAGGTGGAAGAGTTTTACAAATCGCTTGCTGAACCCGTAGAATCCATCCGCACTAGTGAAGATGTGGTGGTCAGCAAAGTTGGTCGAGTACTGTATGAAAAGTTTTTCCGTAATTATACCCGTAAGCAATGGGGACTCGACCCATCAGAACTTGACAAATCAGTAATTGCCAGAATTCCCACCCGTACCAATCGTGACGATCGCTATTTTACCGATAGCTACCAAGCGATGCCGCTACACGGCTTTACCCGGATGTTTGACAATATGCTAAATCATCCGAACATCAAGGTAATGCTTAACACTGATTATCAGGAAATTCAAAAAGCTATACCTTGCCGCGAGATGGTATATTCCGGGCCAGTTGACGAATTCTTTGATTATCGCTACGGCAAACTACCATATCGTTCGCTTGATTTCAAGCATGAGACGCATAACACGAGTGTGTTTCAATCAGCGCCAGTCATCAACTATCCCAATGAACAGCTTTATACTCGTGTGACAGAGTTTAAATACTTAACTGGTCAGGAACACTCTAAAACAAGTATTGTTTATGAGTTTCCTAAAGCTGAAGGAGACCCTTATTATCCTGTACCGCGTTCTGAGAATCAGGAAATTTACAAGAAATACAAGGTGCTGGCAGATGAAACTCCAGGGATCTATTTTGTCGGACGATTAGCGACCTACAAGTACTACAACATGGATCAATGTGTTGCTCAGGCTCTAGCTGTGTACAAACAAATTGCGGTTAAGGCTTAAATAATTCGTAATTCACGCCGTCCGCGTACAACTTTCTTTCAAACCTAACCCCCAGCCCCTTCCCTTGTAGGGAAGGGGAGCAAGAATCAAAGCCTCTCTCCCCGTAGAGGACTACAGTGTACAGACAAGTCGAATTACCCCCCTTAATCCCCCCGATATATTGGGCTACCGTGTATACACAAGTCAAATTACCCCCCTTAATCCCCCCTCTTATAAAGGGGGGAAAAAAGAAAAATCCGGTTCCCTCCCCTTTGCAAGGGGAGGGTTAGGGTGGGGTAAAACCTTGATTTTTCGTTTTCAGTTCTCAATTAACTTAAGCTTTGTAGCACAAATATTATTAGTGGGATAGGTTCTTGGGTTTTTCAGCTATTTCAGACTTGTGTGTTGATCGTAGCTCCCTGTGGAGGAGAGGTATGGAAGCGGGATTCTAAGAAGAAGTTGCACCTCGCGTTAATTCGTAATTAGGACTGCACTGTATTTAATAAGGTGCGTTACCCTAACGCACTAAAAATCTAGGATGGTGCGGTGCGTTAGCCTCTGGCATAACACACCTTACAAAACTGAAAAACAACGCATCAAATAAAATATCAGCTTGAGTTGTAAATTATGACTTCTGCTTTCAACTCGACACTCAACACTAACAAAGCACAACTTCCTCTAGAAGTGTGGGCTGGTGTAGAGTGTACGGTTAATCGTGTGGGTGAAGAGTATTTCGATCAATTAGAACGCAATGGTCATGCAACCCGCTTAGATGACCTAGATTTATTCGCTGAACTTGGCATACACGCCATCCGCTATCCAGTACTTTGGGAAAGGATAGCGCCCAATGGTTTGGAAAATGCTGATTGGTCGTGGGCGGATGAACGGCTGGGACGCTTGCGCGAACTCGGCATCCGTCCGATTGTGGGGCTAGTGCATCATGGCAGTGGGCCGCGTGATACCAGCTTAGTAGATCCAGAATTTCCTGAGAAACTAGCAGTGTTTGCTCGTGCGGTTGCAGAACGCTATCCTTGGGTAACACATTATACACCCATCAACGAGCCATTGACAACAGCACGATTTAGTGGGATGTATGGTCACTGGTATCCTCACGGACGGGACGATTTAACCTTCGCTCGTGCTTTGTTAGGAGAGTGCAAAGCGATCGCTCTTTCGATGCAGGCAATCAGAGAAGTCAATCCCAACGCCCAACTCCTACAAACTGAGGATTTGGGTAAAACTCATAGTACGCCAAAGCTGGCTTATCAAGCAGAATTTGAGAATGAACGTCGCTGGTTGAGTTTGGATTTATTATGCGGCCGAATCACCCCAACTCATCCCATGTGGGATTACTTGCGCGACTGTGGTATAAGTGAGCTTGAACTTGAAGAATTTTTGCAATATATCTGTCCACCTGACATTATCGGCATTAACCATTACCTGACAAGCGAACGCTTTTTAGATGAAAACCTAGAAAACTATCCAGCTTGGACGCATGGTGGTAATGGTCGAGACAAGTATGTAGATGTAGAGGCAGTGCGAGTTTGTGCTGAGGGTTTGGCAGGCCCCCGGACATTGCTCAAAGAGACATGGGAACGCTACAAACTACCCTTTGCTGTCACTGAAGTTCACTTGAGTTGTACCCGTGAGGAACAGCTACGTTGGCTCAATGAAGTGTGGAATGCAGCCCAAGAATTACGAGACCAAGGCGCAGATGTTCGGGCTGTGACTGCTTGGGCACTTTTGGGCAGCTACGATTGGAATAGTTTAGTGACTCGCTCCGCAGGATACTATGAGTCAGGCGTGTTCGATTTGCGCTCTCCACAGCCTAGACAGACTGCGATCGCCAAAATGGTGCGAGATTTAGCCACTGGGCATAAACCCAACCATCCACTACTTGATACACCAGGATGGTGGCATCGACAAGAGCGTTTGGTCTATCCAGCAGTCAGTTGTCGTAGCAATAATTACAAAATATCGGAAACTGATGAGTCAAGCAATAATCTAAAATCCAAAACTTGTACTGAGCGAAGTCGAAGTATCCAAAATCCAAAATTGGTACGTCCCTTGGCGATCGTCGGAGCCACAGGAACTCTAGGCAAGGCTTTTGCTCGGTTGTGTCAAGTCCGAGGAATTTCATATTGTCTGCTAAGACGCCAAGATATGGATATTGCCAATCCTGCTTCCGTCAATAAAGTACTTACCGAATTGCAACCGTGGGCAGTTGTGAACGCTGCGGGATACGTGCGAGTAGACGATGCCGAACGCGAACCCGATGTTTGTTTAAAGGTAAACGCTGAAGGGGCAGCGATTTTAGCTGCTGCTTGCGCTCAACATAATGTGGCGCTGGTAACTTTCTCTTCAGATTTGGTATTCGATGGTGCTGAGTCTAATCCTTATGTCGAAACTGATACCGTTGCGCCCCTCAATATATATGGGTGCAGCAAAGTTTTGGCAGAAAAGCTAGTATTACAGGCTCATCCGGCATCACTAATAATTCGCACCAGTGCATTTTTCGGCCCGTGGGATGATTACAACTTTGTGACGATCGCCCTGCGGCAATTAGCTGCTGGAAATACTTTTGTTGCTGCCGAAGATGCGATCGTTTCGCCTACTTATGTACCCGATCTTGTTCATGCCAGTCTTGATTTATTGATTGATGGCGAGAAAGGTTTGTGGCACTTGGCTAACAAAAGTGCTGTAGCTTGGGCTGACTTAGCCCGATTAGCAGCGAAAAAAGCAGGTGTGAGTGTCAGCAGTCTAATTGCTCGTCCGACGCAAGAGCTTGGTTTAATTGCTCCCCGCCCAGCTTACAGCGTTCTCGGTAGCAATCGAGGTGAATTAATGCCAAACCTTGACAGTGCAATTTCTCGCTACTTGGAAGAAAGAAATTAGTTGGCTGGCAATCTAATTTTAACGTGAGTTCGACGAGTGCTATTTTGACCTCTCCCCCAGCCCCTCTCCTGGTAGGAGAGGGGAGCAAAAACCCTCCTTACTCCGTTACTCCTCCCTCTCCTTACCCAGACGCAACGCGTTCGCCTTTTAAGAAAGGGAGGCTGTCCGGGAGAGGTCTGTTGAACTCACGTTAATTTTAAGGGGAGCAGGGGAAAAAGTCCTCTCCTCTGCACCCTTCCCCCTGCCCCTCTGCCTCTTCTCAATGCCCCATTCCCCATACTTCGACTGCACTCAGTACAAGTTCCCCATTCCCAATTCTCGATTGGAAAATTATGGCAACTATTTTAGTCACGGGAGGAGCCGGATATATTGGCTCCCATGCTGTATTAGCTCTGAAAAACGCAGGTTATAAAGTAATCGTTTTAGATAATCTATCGAACGGACATAGAGAACTTGTAGAAGAAGTTTTGCAGGTAAATTTGATTATTGGAGATATGAGCGATCGCACTCTTCTCGATGACATATTTTCAACTCACAACATAGCTGCGGTTATGCATTTTGCTGCTTATATCGCAGTCGGTGAATCTGTCACAAATCCAGCCAAATATTACCATAATAATGTTGCAGGTACTCTGACGCTTTTAGAAGCAATGATTGCTGCATCAGTTAATAAATTTATCTTTTCTTCTACTTGCGCTCTTTATGGTGTACCAAAGTTTGTTCCTCTGACCGAAGACCATCCACAAGATCCCATTAGTCCCTATGCTACTAGCAAGTGGATGGTAGAACGAATTCTATCTGATTTTGATGCAGCCTACAATTTAAAGTCTGTACGTTTCCGTTACTTTAACGCCGCAGGTGCTGACCCTAATGGGTTGTTGGGTGAAGACCACGAACCTGAAACTCATCTCATCCCATTAGTACTGCTAACTGCTTTTGGTAAGCGCGAATCGATTTTGATTTTCGGCACTGATTATCCTACCCCAGATGGTACTTGTATCCGCGATTATATTCATGTGACTGACTTGGCACAAGCTCATATTTTAGGTTTGGAATATCTGCTCAAAGGGGGAGAAAGTGAAGTATTTAATCTAGGAAATGGCAGTGGTTTTTCAGTCAGAGAAGTGATAGAAACAGCTAAAGAGATAACAGGCAAAGAAATTAAAATAGAAGAACGCGATCGCAGACCAGGCGATCCTCCTATTTTAGTTGGCAGCAGTGACAAAGCAACTAAAGTTTTAGGTTGGCATCCAGAGTATCCTAATCTGAACGAAATTATCGCCCATGCTTGGCAATGGCATCAACAACGACATAAGTAAAGACTATAGCAATCCGATTTGATTCGGAGAATTACTCGTAGAGATTAGGGACTGGGGACTGGGGACTGGGGACTGGGAAGAAGGAATAAAGGTGTACTGAGTTTTTTTCTACGCAATCAAATATGAGTCTTATAATTTAAAAGATCCTGTAAGGATTAGAAATTCATTCTTTCGGTACTCGTAAGCTAATGAAAGAACTTGTTTAAATTAAAGAATGGCTTCAAACAAGTATCAGTTAGTATTAGTTAATGAGCGTAATCGAGTTTCAAAATTTACCTAATGCACAGCAGTGCCAAAAAAGTACACTGCCCTCTTTAGGGCTAGTTTGCATCACCTCGGACAAACAAGTGCGCTTTCGGACAATGACGCGCACCCGATACTTAAAACTTTCCCTTAGCGATCGCGAAAGTGCCCTGAGTGAACTGTATCGCCATAATTTGCAACGCTTACATGATGCCCTCTCCTTTTGTCAGCAAAATAAAATTCAGCTTTATCGGATGTCTTCTAATTTATTTCCCCTAAGTGACTTAGAAGACGAAATCGGCGCAAATATATTAGAAGCAATGAGCGCTGATTTAGCAGCAATTGGTCAACGAGCAAATGCATTGAACATCAGAATGGTGTTGCATCCAGATCAATTTGTAGTGCTAAGTTCTGATTCCCCTGAAGTAGTACAGGCAAGTATTAATAATTTAGCAGGACACGCACGTATACTTGACTTACTGGGATTACCGCGATCGCCTTGGTCATTGATGAATATTCATGGTGGCAAATCTCAACGGACTGAACAACTAGTAAAAGTAATTTCCGAACTACCAGAAAATATCAAAAGCCGCTTGACTTTAGAAAACGATGAATACGCCTATAGTGCCGATGAAATTTTAGCAGTATGCCAGCAAACTGGTGTGCCGATGGTATTTGATGCCCATCACCATATTTGTCACGAAAATTTGGATAGCTACGATCATCCGAGTGTAGCATCCATGTTTTACGCAGCGCGAGAAACTTGGAAAAATCCAGATTGGCAATTAGTGCATATTTCTAATGGTGAGCAAGCTTTCAATGACCGAAAACACAGCGATTTGATTACCGATATGCCTAACGTTTACTACCAAGCACCGTGGATCGAAGTCGAAGCCAAACAAAAAGAAGAAGCGATCGCACTTTTGCGTTCTGGGTGGCTAATGAACAATAATTGTACATAAATTAGAGACATCTAGTCTATGTTGTCTGCACCTCTGGTGTTGTGTCTGGGTTAACCACAGTGAAACTTAGAGGATGTTTGAAAAGTTTTATTCTCGGTAACAAAACGTTCTAGATTCCCCTAAATCCCCCAATAAATTGGGGGAGTTTGATTCCAGTTCCCCCTTAAAAAGCTACAGTATACACACAAGTCTTTTAAAGTTGCTATGTAACGTAGGGTGGGTTAATTTTTGTAGGTCGATGCAACAAAAATGCAGGACGATGCAACAAAAATGTAGGACGATGCAACAAAGATGCAGGACGATGCAACAAAGGTGCAGGACGATGCAACAAAGGTGCAGGACGATGCAACAAAGGTGCAGGTCAATGCAACAAAGGTGCAAGACGATGCAACAAAGGTGCAGATCAAGAGACTTGTGTGTACACCGTAGCCTTAAAAAGAGGGGCTAGGGGGATCAGTTAGTGCCTAAATATCACATAACCACTTTTCAAACAATCTCTTACACGTTTACAGCCTCATTTATGGTTAATACCTCACTTAATTGGTCTATAAACCATTTTATAGAAGCTTGATTTTGATGTGATTATCTATAGCTAAATTGCTTATTTCTATTGGTAGATTAAATCAAAATTTAAAAAGACCAAAATGAAAATATACAGACATAAAAATAACCTGTAAATTATTAGTTTTATGCAAAAAATTTATGGCAATGTTCAGGGAATAAAAGCTAGTCAGATTAAACGACTGCAAGAGCTTTATGAGCAAAATCAACCAGCAGATAGATTTCTTACGCCAGAATTTGCTCAAGCTTTAGCTACAATTAGTCAACAAATTCATCACCCGATTTGTTGTTATATCAACCGGCGTGGGCAAGTTATCCGAATTGCTGTCGGAACACCCAGTCAAACTCAAATTCCACCTGAAGAATTACCCCGCCGCAGTGCAGAACGTTTGAGCGGAATCCGTTGTGTTGCTACTCAACTTAAATCAAATTCACTTGATGAAGCCGCGTTGGTTGCAATGATACGTCAGCGCTTAGATGCTCTTGTCATGTTAACTGCAATTGATGGCAAAGTAAAAGAAGCTTTTTTAGCTTACCTTTTCCCTGACTCAGAAAGTCCTTGGGTAATTTCACCTCCTTTAAGTTTGGACGATGTAACCGAACAGGAATTTGATGAATTAATTGAAGAATGGGAGAGAGAAATTGTTGACGCCGGAGATGGAATATTCTTATCTCAAGAAATTGTTTCCGACCAAGACAGGGTGCTGCTGGTAGGAGTGCAGACAGAAGATGTCTCAGTTCAACGATTTGAAGATGGACTTGCAGAACTAGTGCGTTTGGTTGAAAGTGCTGGAGGAATTGTACTTGATACAATGCGGCAAAAGCGCGAGCGCGCCCATCCCCAAACAGTGGTCGGTAAGGGAAAAATTGAAGAAATCACCCTTTTAGCTCACAAACTAAGAGCTAATCTAATCGTTTTTGACCGAGATATTTCTGCATCTCAAGCCCGTAATTTAGAACAAGAGATTGGCATCCGAGTTGTAGACCGCACAGAAGTAATTCTGGATATTTTTGCTCAACGCGCTCGCACTCAAGAGGGTAAATTACAAGTAGAACTGGCGCAACTCGAATATATGTTACCTCGGTTGCGCGGTCGCGGTCAGGAAATGTCTCGATTAGGTGCGGGAATTGGTACGCGAGGCCCTGGTGAAACAAAACTAGAGACGGAACGGCGAACAATTCAACGACGAATTGCTCAACTACAGGAAGAAGTAAATCAATTACAAGCACATCGCGCCCGAATTAGACAACAACGACAACAGCAAGAAATTCCGGTTCTGGCATTAGTTGGCTATACCAATGCTGGTAAATCTACTTTGCTGAATGTGTTAACCAATGCGGAGGTTTTCACCGCAGACCAACTATTTGCTACCCTCGACCCAACAACCCGCAAGGTGGTAATTACAAAACCAGAAACACAAGAACGCCGCTCAATTTTGCTCACAGATACTGTAGGGTTTATTCACGAACTCCCACCACCACTGATGGATGCGTTTCGCGCCACATTGGAGGAAGTTGTTGAGGCTGATGCGATGATTCATGTCGTGGATTTATCCCATCCAGCTTGGGAAAGTCATATTGCGAGTGTCCTAGAAATACTCGAAGAAATGCCTGAGATTCCAGAAAAAAGTTTGGTTGCTTTTAACAAGGTTGACAAAGTAGATAGCGAAACCTGGGCTAGGGTTCAACAAGATTATCCCGAAGCTGTGTTTATATCAGCAACCCAGCACTTGGGTTTAGAGACTTTAAAAATGCGATCGCTACAACTAATTGACGAACCTGTAAAGGCGATTGCAGTTCCACAAAATTCATACTAAACAAGAAGGAATTATATGACACCGACTATCATTGTTCACGGTGGAGCAAAAACCATCACGGACGATAAAGTTGCAGCCAACAATGCAGGCTGTACAGCAGCAGTAGAGGCTGGTTGGGCAGTGCTAATCAGTGGAGGTACGGCCGCAGAAGCTGTAGAAGCAGCGATTCGAGTTCTGGAATCCGATCGGACATTTAACGCTAGCCTCGGTGCAACTCTCAATAGTGATGGAGAGGTGGAATTAGACGCGGCGATTATGGAAGGCTCATTAAGTTGGGGAGCAGTTGCAGCAGCTCAGGGCATCCGTCATCCAATTTCGGTTGCACGGAACATTATGGATGATAAACCCAGACTACTAGTAGCGCGGGGTGCAGAACGCTTCGCCATAGATTCCGGGGCTGAAATGTGCAAAAAAGAAGACTTAATAGCTGAGGAACAGTTGGAGCAGTGGAAGGAAGATCAAGAAGTAATCGATCGCCCCAACACCGTAGGTTGTGTAGCTTTGGATGCTGGCGGCATCCTAGCTGCTGGCACTTCAACTGGCGGCACTACCAAGCAGCAACAAGGTCGCGTCGGTGATACTGCACTTGTTGGTTGTGGCTTGTATGCTGATAATAAAATCGGCGGTTGCTCAACAACAGGTGATGGCGAGTCGATTATCCCGGTGGTTTTGGCTAAAACTGCGATCGATTTTTTGAGTGGCGATCGCCATCCAGATGAAGCCGCACAAATGGCAATTGACGCTTTGGTTTCTAAGGTTAAAGGTGAAGCGGGGTGCATCCTCATAGACCGTCAAGGACGCGTTGGCTGGGCGTATAACTCATCACACATGGCTTGTGCTTATATGACCGTAGGACAAGATAAGGTGGCTGCCTTTACTAAGAAATAACTCATACCAATTCGGAATGGGCTACGCTCAGGTAATGCGTAATTAATGAAGCCAAATTACATCTGAGTTTTCAAGTTTAAATATACAGCTTTATTTTTTAAAGTTGGTATTATTTGGAAATGCAGGAGAATCGTTTTCTATAAACAACCGCATCCCCAAAGGGGATGCGGTTTCTCGGAGGACTAAATGAATTCAAAATATAACTTTCAATACTTTCAAGGGAATTCTCTTTCTGACTTGTTTGCTCTTGATATCACAGATGCATCTTATGGGTTTATTTTAAATTACCCTGCAACTGCCAGTTGGGCTGCTTATCCTAACCGAAAAAAATATTTTATTCAAGATGGCAGTAGTGAAGCCACCAAAACCTCCTTCGACAAGATTTGTCAGAAGGAACCGTGGAAAAATCTGGCTGTATTAGGCGATCGCATTCCTGGAATTGTGATTATTCCGCCGCCAAAGTCGCTGCTTGAATACTGGCAAGAGCATTTCGGCTTCAGCCAGTCCAATATTGAAATGATGGATTGCTCGACTTATCTGGATGATCTTAGCCACAGTGAACGCTTTGACAAACTTATTAGTCTATTTCCCTTCGATCGCCTCAAACCTGAAAAACACGCTGTTGATCCAGACACTCATTACCGCTTACTCAGCAAAGTAACCCTAGCCGAATTGGGGGTGCAATGTCCAAAATACGAAAGCTACAATCTGCACCAAGTAAATATTGAAGACATTCAGTTACCACAATATCCCTACTTAATTAAAACATCCCACGGACTCTCAGGAGAAGGCACTTATATCATCAAAAGTCCCAGCGATTTGAACTACTGCCTTGAAGAAATTAGGAAGTATCTTGATATTAAGTTGCTCAATACGATTATTGTCTCGGAGTTCGTCAAGAATGAGGTGCAAAATTACTGCGTACAATTCTATGTCAACAAGCTAGGAGAGATAACCCTTATTGGCACTACCGGCCAACTCGTCACTCCAGAAGGTAACTATTTAGGTGGACTGATTGACTACCGCAACACTAACATGAGCAAGTTCTTTGAGATGATTGCTAACGTTGGTCAGTATGCTCACAAACAGGGTTATTTCGGCGTGATTGGCTTTGATGTGCTGGAAGATCGAGACGGACAATTTTATGCGATCGATGCCAATTTCCGAGTCAATGGCTCGACTCCGTTGTGCTTGCAGCGTAATACCCTACTGGGGCTAGGAAAGGGAGTAGCTAAATATTCCAGTGACTACCGCATGGAAGGAGCGTTGGATTCAATTTTAGCCACTTTAAAACCAGAACTAGATCGCAAAGACTTAATCGTTCTGTCGGCTTTAGAGAAAATCAAATACGGAAAAATCTACACAGATATTTATGCGATCGTGACTGGAGAAACTATCCAGGAAATGCAGCATATCGAGCAGAAATTACAGGATAAGGGATTACAATGGCTCCCTTAAACACTGCCTCTGTTGATATCTGGCATTATCAATTTTCATTTATCGTAGAAATTTGGGAGTAGCTTTATAGCAGTAGGCAGAGGGCAGGAGGTAAAACTATTGCTAACTCTAGCATTCACTCTTTCCAAATGTCCTAACTTGTGTGACTACGGCTATAAAATATTTCAAAATATCCTGTTTCAGGGTTTAAATAATCAAATTAAAGGTTAAAAAGCAGAATTATTTGAGATAAAAATCAATAATGATACTTCTAGTCGCTACATTGGTCACACAGTTAAAACAAACTAATAAAGCATAAAATTTATTTTTAATACACTTTTTTATAGAAAAAAGTATTCAAAAAGTATAAACATAAAATACATAATTTACACTTTATTTAAATATATTTAATTAGGAGAATAGACATGAAATTTCAAATAGAATGTAATACAGGTAAACTTAGTAAAATATGTTTAATTTGCCAGCAAAGTTCTCAGACAGATCGAGCCAGGTTAATTGTATGCAATGACCAAGGCGAAGGTTATGGAGATATATGCCATCAATGTATAAGTAAAGGTGGTGATTGGGTTCAACTTCAACTCCAAAAATTCAGCCATCAACTACTAACTTGAAAATTATTTTAAGGATATCAAATTTTTATAGTAAGCGGCTGTAGCCTTTAAAATAGGGCTATAGCCGCTTATTACGAACAAATTTAATTAATTTTACATTGTATAACATCAAAAGAATAATATAACTGAATGAGTAAGCTACAAATTGGTACTAGTGGTTGGGTTTATAAGCATTGGATGGATATTTTCTATCCACCACATTTGCCTAGCGATCGGCAATTATCATTTTATGCTCAACATTTTTCCACTGTAGAAATTAACTTTTCCTTTTATCGTTTGCCAGAACGGTCTGTCTTTGAAACTTGGTGCAAGCAAACACCATCTAATTTTATGTTTGCTGTTAAAGGTAGCCGCTATCTCACCCACATGAAGAAATTAAAAGACCCGATAGAGCCGCTATCTCGCCTAATGGAACGCGCGTCTGGATTGCAAGAAAAGCTCGGCCCTATTTTATTTCAATTTCCTCATACTTGGCAGATTAATATTGAACGTCTTCAGCCCTTTTTAGAATTACTGCAAACCTACCCTCAACAAAGATTTACAGTTGAATTTCGTCATTCAAGTTGGCTGATTCCACAAATTTATCAACTACTAGAAAGTGCAGGTGTAGCTCTTTGTCTACCTGTCAGCCCAACAGTTCCTCTTGATATCTGTTTGACTGCCCCTTGGACTTACATCCGTATGCACAGTGGGCAATGGAACGTAGGTTATACCGATGAAGAATTATCTACATGGGTTGAACGTATCCATTTATTTCTAATGCAGGAGATTGACGTTTACATGTATTTCAACAACGACCCCGATGGGAACGCTATTCGTGATGCTCAACGACTCTATAGTTTGCTGGGATGTTGTTGAAATACATAATTGAAAACTTATTATTCCACTTCTATCAGATCGGTTGACTGCTTCATTGGGAATAAGAATCGCATTAGCTGGCCTAGTGGTATAGAGCGTTGCTCCTGAACAAAAACTAAGGGTACAAGTGCAGCCATGCGTAGTAAGCTTGAGAGAACAAATAACCCCAGCAAACCCGCAATACCGGGCAGAGTTGCTAAAAAGCTACCGACAGTAATACCCATTGCTCCAGTGATACCAGCAATTGCAGCTGCGATCGCAAAATAACTCGACTGATGACCCAACGGTGCTATTCCCATCATCAAATTGTTGGTACACAAATCAATTGCTGCCCACGTTGCGCCAGCTAGTATGTGTAACAAGGGTAGCCAGATCCAAAAAGAAGTGCGATCGCTTCCAACCAAAAGCCACAGCAGAGGTGTCACCGCCACTAAGATTCCCACTAATAGTAGTAGTGGACGATTCCCAATTCGGTCGGCTAGTTTGCCCCACAAAAGCAGCATTAGCATATTCGCGCCAGTTCCTAAGCCGTGATAAATCGTTACTATACTAATATCTATATCCAGATTATCCAGCATATAGAGGTTAAAGAAAGGATTGCTGATGTTAACAGCAAAGCACCAGATGCTCAGGTAAAGCACAAACTTCAAAAAATTAGCATCTTTAAACAAGCTCAAATCTATTCCTTGGGGCTGTGGGTGTGATGTGTCTGAATCTCCAACTTTTAAAAGCTGCGGGTTTATATCAGTCATCCACAACTGGCAGCCCACACTAATTAGCCCTAAAATGATTCCTAGAATCAAGACTGCACCATAACCTTGAAGGGTTCCACCAGGCCAAGCTGATACCGCTAAACCTAGCAGAGGCACGCCAACAAGGTTAGTCAAGCCGAGAATACTATTGCGAAAGCCGAAATATCGCCCCCGCAACCGTTGAGGTACTAACACAGCTGACCACCCAAGCCAAGGCGCACGACCAAAAGCTTCGATGATATTAGCTACTAAGAGAATTGCCAATGTCAACTGTACTACTTGGTATCCAGTAATACGAGATGAACTAACCAACCAAATCGCTGGTAGAAGAATCAACCATAGCAGCCGCGACGGGATGAAAATACGCATGAAATACCAACGGAAGCTGGTACTTCGATTTATCAAATACGCTCCCAGTGGTTGGAGTAGATTCACCATCTGAGGGATAGCCGCGAGTAGACCAATTTCGGCTGCCCCAGCGCCTAACTCTAGCAAGAAATTACTGAGCAACGCGCCGCCGATGATACTATAAAGAACCGCAGCAAAGACACTTTCAAAAGTTAACGCCTTGAGACTTTGGCGAATTTTTGGCTTAGGGATTTTTAGAAACAGTTTTGGAGTTGGGAAAAGTACCGTCTCTGTTAATGCCCTATCCTCTGAGATTTCTTGAATGGGGACAGGGGGAAGAGAACTAGCTTCTACTGAAATATCATCTTCTTGGGGCTGAACCATATTATTTAGTCAATATTTAAAGAATTAAATTGTTATAGCTACTATTACCCACAATTAGTAAAATTTATATAAGATTTAATCAATAAGTTCTAAAGCATTGCAATTGCTTACTTATCCTGAAGAACTAGTCTATAGTAAGTGTTGACTATAAACTGCTTGAACAGAAATAACTAACATATAGCCGTAGTCATATATAGGACTCATATTTGATTTTTGAAAAAAACTCAGTACAGCTTTATTCCTTCTTCCCAGTCCCCAGTCCCC